>NZ_JBEYVS010000032.1:0-105693 GCF_040644095.1 Streptomyces sp. NPDC047028 | reverse complement strand
GCAACGTCGCACCCACGTCCGACGTCCGCGTCGTCGTCATCGACTGCACCGACACCGGCGCGTCCCCGCCGACCGCCACGGATCCGACCTGGATCCGCCGGGACGGGCGGCGGGGCGCGACGGGCCGGGCCGGCACCTCGGGCAGGCCCAGCGGCACGGCCGTCACGGCGTCACTCCCGGTTCCCGGAGACGGTCTCGCGCATGGCCCGCAGCGACTCCTTCAGGGAGCCCATGGTGGCGAGGACGGCGGTCGGCTCGTAGCCGCAGTGCGCCATGCAGTTGGCGCAGCGCGGGTCCTTGCCCCGCCCGTACTTGTCCCAGTCCGTCTCCTCGATGAGTTCGCGGTACGTCGGCACGTAGCCGTCGCTCATCAGGTAGCAGGGGCGCTGCCAGCCGAAGAGGGAGTAGTTGGGGATCGCCCACGCGGTGCACGGGAAGTCGACCTTGCCCTCCAGGAAGTCCAGGAAGAGCGGGGAGTGGTTGAGCCGCCACTTGCGCCGGTTGCCGCCCGCGAAGGCCTTCTTGAACAGCTCGCGGGTCTGGGTCACACCGAGGAAGTGCTCCTGGTCGGGGGCCTTCTCGTAGGCGTAGGCGGGCGAGATCATCATCTCGTCCACCTTCAGGTCGTCGTTGAGGAAGTTGAGGACCTCGACGACGGTCTGCGGGGTGTCGGTGTTGAAGAAGGTGGAGTTGGTGGTCACCCGGAAGCCGCGCCGCTTGGCCTCCTTGATGGCCTCCACCGCCTCGTCGAACACCCCTTCCTTGGCCACGGACTCGTCGTGCCGCTCACGCAGCCCGTCGATGTGCACCGCGAACGCGAAGTAGGGCGACGGCGTGAATTTGTCCATCTTCTTGCGCAGCAGCATGGCGTTGGTGCACAGGAAGACGTACTTCTTCTTGGCCACCAACTGCCGCACGATCTCGTCGATCTGCGGGTGCATCAACGGTTCGCCACCGGCGATGGACACCATCGGCGCGCCGGACTCCAGCACCGCGCCCACGGCCTGGGCGACCGGCATGCGCTGCTTGAGCACCCCGGCCGGGTGCTGGATCTTGCCACAGCCCTCGCATTTGAGGTTGCAGGCGAACAGCGGTTCCAGCTCGACGATGAGCGGGAACTTGTCGCGCCTGCGCAGCTTCTGTTCGGCCAGGTATGTAGCGACCTTGATGGACTGACGCAACGGCATGGCCATCTGGCTCACCTCCGAGGGAGCAACAAAGAACGGTGCCATTCGAAAAAAGCGGGAAGGACCGAGCGAAGAACGCGGAAAGCCGATATTCCACCGCGCACCGTGCCGATCCGGACGAGTTCATGTTCTGGAGCGTCCACGACCACCCGGACGGCCGCAACCGGGCGCTCGCCCGCCCGGACGGCGCCCAGCAGCGTGGCCGCCGACTCCATGTCGACGGCGATCGCGCCGGTTCCGAGCAGGTCGGCGCGCTCGTGGCCGCGGACGACGTGGTCGGAGCCGGTGACCGGCCCGGTGTGGACGGTGCGGCCGGGCAGGGCCCGGACGAGTTCCTTGACCAGCAGGTCGGTGCCCACGCAAGGGACGCTGCCGCGCGGGTCGCGGGTCTCCTCGGCGACGACCAGGTCGCCGGGGTGCATGCCGGGGGCGAGCCCGGCACAGAACCCGGTGGCCAGTACGGCCGCGTCGGCCAGGGCCGGCTCGGCGAGCAGCCGGGTGACGGACCGTTCCGCCGCCCGGGGGCCCATCCCGGTCCGCACGAAGGTCACCGGCCCGGACGCGCCCTGGGTGCCCGGCTCGCCGCCGGGGCGCGTCCGGCCGGTGGCCCTGCGCCGGGCGCCGCGGTCGCCGGTGCGCAGGGCGAGGTGCTCGATGCCGAGCGCGCAGGCGATCAGCAGCGGGACCGGGGCGGGCTGGGCGCTCATGTCAGGTCCCCTGGGCCTCGGCGCCGGCCCGGGGGGACCCGCCGCCCTCGGTGAGCGGGATGGCCTTGGTGAGCGAGCCGGCCTCGGTGCGCAGACCGGACTCGGTGCGCGGGCCCGCCTCGGTGGGCGGTTTCGGCGTCTCCCGGCGCGGCTTCCTGGCCTGGGCGAGCGGCGGCCGCTCGAACGGGTCGCCGTGCAGGTACCGGCCGAGGGCGGTGAGCGGGAAGACCTGGCGGTAGAGGTGGTAGTTGATGGAGAAGTCCCAGGGGAAGCCGGTCCCGGTGAAGTACGGCTCGTCCCAGGAGCCGTCCTCGGCTTGAGTGCCGGCCAGCCACGCGATGCCTCGCTCGACGGCCCCGGACTCCCTCTCCCCCGCCGCGAGCAGTGCCATCAGCGCCCAGGCGGTCTGGGAGGCGGTGGAGGCGCCGCGGCCGCTCCACTCCCTGACGTACTTGTAGGAGCGCAGGTCCTCGCCCCAGCCGCCGTCCTCGTTCTGGACCTTCTCCAGCCAGGCGACCGCCCGGCGGATCGCGGGGTGCGAGCCCGGCAGGCCCGCCGTGGTCAGCGCGGGTACGACGGAGCCGGTGCCGTAGACGTAGTTGACGCCCCAGCGGCCGAACCAGGAACCGTCCTGCTCCTGTTCGGCGAGCAGCCACTCGATGCCGCGCCGGGTGCGCGGGTCGTGGGCGAGACCCTCGGCGGCGAGCATCTCCACGACGTGCGCGGTGACGTCGGCGGACGGCGGGTCGATGACCTCGCCGAAGTCGCAGAACGGCAGCCGGTTCGGGAACGGGCTGGTGTTGTCGACGTCGAAGGCGCCCCACGCGCCGTTCTTCGACTGCATCCCGAGGTTCCAGCGCACCGCGCGCCCGATGGCGTGGTCCATCCGCTCCGGGTCGTGGTGGCGGACCCGGCGCAGGGCGAGGGCGACCTCGGCGGTGTCGTCGATGTCGGGGTAGTTGTCGTTGTGGAACTCGAACGCCCAGCCGCCCGGCGGCAGCTGGGGCCGCTTGACGGCCCAGTCGCCGGGCCGGACGATCTCCTCGCCGAGCATCCAGTCGGCGGCCTTGACCAGTTGCGGGTGGTCGGCGGGCAGCCCCGCGTCGGCCAGCGCGATGGTGGCGAGGCAGGTGTCCCACACCGGGGACTGGCAGGCCTCGATCATCCGGGCGCCGTCCTCGCGCCAGACCGCGAACCGGTCCAGCGAGGCGAGGCCCTCGCGCATCACCGGGTGCTTCAGGTCGTAGCCCATCAGGTGCAGGGCGATGACCGAGTACACGGCCGGTGGCTGGATGCCGCCCCAGCAGCCGTCGTTCTCCTGCCGCTCGATGATCCAGCGGGCGGCGGTGTTCATCGCGGCCCGGCGCAGCCGGCGCGGGGCGACCTTGCGGAGCCGGTGCAGCGCCTTGTCCAGCCGCTGGAACGCACCGTCCCAGCTCGCCACGGGCGCCAGCGGCTGTTGCGGGTTGGGCCGGGCCGGGTCGGTGTGCAGCTCGTCCAGCGCGAACGGGGCCGGGCGGACCGGGCGCTTGGCCGAGACGATGGTGAGCGGCACGATGGTCTGCCGCGCCCAGCAGCCGAAGTCGTAGATGTTGAGCGGCATCCAGCTGGGGAACCAGATCAGCTCCGGCGGGAGTTCGGGCAGGTCCTCCCACTTCCACCAGCCGAACAGGGCCAGCCAGATCCGGGTGAAGACGCGGGCGGAGGCGATGCCGCCGCGCTCGCGGACCCAGGCGGAGGCGCGGGCCATGTGCGGCGCGTCGGGCGCGTCACCGGCCAGCCGCAGGGCGACGTACGCCTCGATGGTGGCGGACAGTTCGCCGGGGCCGCCGTAGAAGGTCGCCCAGGTGCCGTCCTCGCGCTGCTCGCCCCGGATGAACAGGGCGGCGGCGCGGGTCGTCGCCTCGTCGCGGATGCCGAGGAACTGGCGGAGCAGCAGGTCCTCGGCGTCCATGGTGACGTTCGTCTCCAGGTCGCCCTTCCACCAGCCCTGGGCGTCCTGCCGGGAGAGCAGGAAGTCGGTGGCCCGGCGGGCGGCGAGTTCGGCGGCTTGGTGTACCCCGGCCGCCGCGGGGGAGGTGAGGTCGGTGTCGCTGGCCGCGGCAGCGCGGGGCGGCAACGTCGCCCCGGTGCTTCCGTCGGTCGTCGCTGTCATGGCTTCCCCTTCGTGCAGTCGTGCGAGTCGTGCTGCTGTGGGTCCGCCGTCGGCCGGTGCGCTGGCTGCTCGCCGCACCGGCCGGCGACTACGCGAGGACTATTGGCCGATAGTGATCATCTCTTTCGTACGACGACGAAGTCGGCGAGTGCCGTGAACGCGGCCCGCACCCGGTCGGGCATGTCGACGGCGTCGAGGGCTTCGATGGCGATGGTGTGCTGACGGCGGGCCTCCTGGGCCGTCCACTCGCGGCCGCCCGCCTCCTCGATGAGGGCGGCGCGGGCCGCGAACTCCTCCTCCGAGAAGTTCTCGAAGTCGCTGGCCTTGGCGTCGGCGGCGAGGATCTCGCCGAGCCGCTCCGAGGCGTCGCCGCCCGCCGCGAGCGCGGCCACCACCGGCAGAGACTTCTTGCGCTGGCGCAGGTCGCTCCAGGTCTGCTTGCCGGTGGCGTCCGGGTCGCCCCAGATGCCGAGGAGGTCGTCGACGGCCTGGAAGGCCAGGCCCAGGTGGTAGCCGTACCGCTCCAGGGTGTCGGCGGTGCGGTCGTCGGCGCCGCCGAGGACCGCGCCGATCGAGGAGGCGCACGCGAGGAGCGCGCCGGTCTTGTTGCCCTCCATCTCCAGGCACTCCTCGACGCTGACCCGGTCACGGTGCTCGTAGGAGATGTCCTGCGCCTGACCGTCGATCAGGGCGCGGGTGGCGGTGGTCAGTCGGCGGGTGGCGCGGCCGGCCTCGACCGAGCCGAGTTCGAGGAGGACCTCGTTGGCGAGGGCGAACAGGGCGTCGCCGACCAGGATGGCCTGGGCGGGTCCGTGCACCTTCCAGACGGTGTCGCGGTGCCGGCGCTGCTCGTCGCCGTCCATCAGGTCGTCGTGCAGCAGGGAGAAGTTGTGGACCAGTTCGACGGCGACCGCTCCGGGGACGCCAATCTCCGGCATGGCGCCGGTGACCTCGGCGGAGAGCACGGCGAGGGCGGGGCGGACGGCCTTGCCGCCGTCGCCGTCGGCGGGGTTGCCGGCCGCGTCGATCCAGCCGAAGTGGTAGGCGGCGACCGTGTCCATGGGAGGCGCCAGGCGGTCCACGGCCGCCCGCAGGACCGGGGTGGCCAGCGTCCGGCCGCGCTCCAGCAGCGCGGTCACGTCCACCGCGTCGGCGGCTGTCGGGGCCGGGGGCACAGCGGGCACAGTGTCTCCTCTTGTTGCGGTACCGGAGATGCGGAAGCCTGCCACCGGCCCGTCCTGATCGAGCATCAGGCCGCCTCCTCGAACGCGAAGAGGTGGCTGGGGCGGGGCCGGCCCAGGGTGCGCAGCGCGGCGTCGGCCGCGCTGACTCCGCTGCGGACCGCACTCTCCATGGTCGCGGGCCACCCTGTGGCGGTCCACGCTCCGGCCAGGTACAGGCCGGGTGCCTTGGTGCGGGCGCCGGGCCGCAGCCGTCCGACGCCGGGGGTGGGCGCGAACGTCGCCGTACGCTCCCGGGTCACGAAGAAGTCCTGCACCACGGCGCGGCGGGTACCCGGAACGAGCCGTTCCAACTCGGGCAGGTAGCGCTCGCGCAGGACGGCGACCGGCGTGTCGATCTCGTCCTGGGCGGCGGACTGGGACACCGCCAGGTACTGGCCGGCGCGCAGCCCGGACGCGGCGGTGCGGTCGAACACCCATTGCACGGGGGTACCGAGGGCCGCGAAGAAGGGCCGGGCGAGCACCTTGCGGTCGTACACGACGTGGAGGTTGAGGATCGGGGCGGTGCCGATCCCGAGGAGCCGTTCGGGGGCGTCGAGGGCGCCGGGCGGCAGCAGGTCGTGGGCCTCGCGCTGGGCCACGGCGAGGACGACGGTGTCGGCCGTGAGCGTCTCGCCGGGAACCTGAACGCTCCACCCGCCCTTCTCGTAAGGGGAGATGGAGGTGACGCGTGTACGGACCTCGGTGCGCACGCCCGCGGAGTCGAGCGCCTTGCGGGCCAGCCGGTCGTGCAGTTCGCCCAGCGGGACGTGGGCCCAGCCGATGTCGGCCGCGCCCGGCTCGGACAGCAGACCGGTCTTGAACACCATCGCGGCGAGCCCGAGCGAGGCGTCGCCGGCGACCGCGTTGAGGGTGGCGACCCCGACCAGGTCCCACAGGGCCTCGACGGCGCGCGCCGACTGGCCGTGCCCGGCCAGCCAGCCGCCGAAGTCCTGGGTGTCCAGAGCCGGGTCGGCGAGGTCGAGCCCCTTGAGCGCGAGCGCGGCCCGCCCGACGGCGGCGCGCTCGGCGAGCGAGAGGTGCGGATAGGTGGCCAGGCTGCGTCCCAGGTGGAGGGGGACGGGCAGCGGGTCGCGCCGCAGCCGGCCGAGTCGTCGTCCCTCGGGCTTGGCGAGGTCGACGACGGGCACGTCCAGGCGGTCCTGCAGCGGGGCCAGCGCCGCGCCCTCGATCCGGTCGAGGAACCAGCGGTAGGCGGTGCAGCAGCGCAGGTACACGTGCTGGCCGTTGTCGACGGTCAGGTCGCCGCGCTGGAAGGAGAAGGCGAGGCCACCCAGTCTGGGCCTGCCTTCGAGCAGGGTGACGCGGACGCCGGCGTCGGCGAGGGCGAGCGCGGCGGTGATGCCGGCGAGTCCGCCGCCGATCACGACGGCGCTGCGGCCTGCCGGTCCGGGTGTGTCAGCGTGCGCCCCCTCCGGGCGCGAGCCGTCGCTCATCGTGCGTCCTTCCGTGCGTGCCGGCTGTGCTGGTTGAACCGTGCACGTCCGGCCGTCGCAGTCAGGGACGCCACGCCGCAGCGGAGGGTTGCGTCATGGAATACACCGGTGGCGGACACCGGGGCCACGGGGTCCATCAGGCACGCCTCCTGACGGCGCGCCGGGTCACGTGCCGGGTGTCGAGGCCGGACAGGCCGCGTACGGCGACGTAGGCCTTCTCGCGTCCGGGCAGCGAGACCCGGCCGCGCAGCACGGCCTCCGGCTCGCGCTCGATGCGGTCCAGCAGCCGGCGGTAGATGCCGGCCATGGCGGCGACGCAGGCGCCGCTGCGCCGGTCGAGCATGGGCAGCAGCCGGTAGCCCTCGGCGAACAGGGCGCGGGCCCGGCGGACTTCGAAGTGCACGAGGCCCGCGAAGTCCGAGCCCTCCGGCGGGGTGGGCCCGTCGAACCCGGCCGAGCAGCCGAACTTGGCGAGGTCGTCGGCGGGCAGGTAGGTGCGGCCGCCCTCGGCGTCCTCGCGGACGTCCCGGAGGATGTTGGTCAGCTGCAGCGCGAGACCGAGGGTGTCGGCGTACTCGGACGCGCGTTCGGCGCCGCGCGCGCCGGGTTCGGTGCCGAACACGCCGAGCGAGAGACGGCCGATGGCCCCGGCCACGCAGCGGCAGTAGACCTTCAGGTCGTCCCAGGTCTCGTAGGTCTCGCCGCGCACGTCCATCTGGACGCCGTCGATCAGCTCGTCCAGGCCGCCGAGCGGGATCGGGAAGGCGCTGGCGGCGTGGCTGAGGGCGACGGCCACCGGGTCGGTGTCGTCCTCCTCGACCTCGCCGGCCCGGATCCGGGTGAGCAGCGCCCGGGTGTCCTCCAGGCGCGCGACCTTGGCCTCGCCGGGCAGGTCGCCGTCGCCGATGTCGTCGACACGCCGGGACAGGGCGTAGAGCGCGGACATGGCGCGCCGCTTGGGCGCCGGCAGCAGCCGGATGCCGTAGGCGAAGTTGCGGGCCTGCTGCCCGGTGACGGTCTCGCAGTAGCTGTAGGCGGCGAGTACCGGTGCGGACGCGTGTGGCTCGGGATCCACGGTCCGGATCACCTCTCTCCTCGCAGGGTCACGCCCACCTCACGCAGCAGCTGAACCCTGCCGGATCCGGGCGGGCCGGGAAGTACGTCGTAATCAGCGGCGGCGATCGCCCTGATCGCCGCCCTTCCCCCCGCCACGAACCCTGCGAGCAGCAGCTTCAACCTGCCGTGGACGCTACCCACCAGGGGGGCGCCTTCATTCAGCAGATCGCGGGCGCGTTGGGCTTCGTATGCAACCAGGGCGCGCACCGACGCGCCCGTGGTTTTCGCGGCGAGGTCCGCTTCCTGGACGTGAAAGCGTTTCATGTCCTCGGCGGGCAGGTAGATCCGGTCGCGGCCGAAGTCCTCGGCGACGTCCTGGAGGTGCTCGACGATCTGCAGTGCGGTGCAGACCGCGTCGGACAGCCGGACCCGCTCGGGGCTGGTGGTGCCGGTGACGGCGAGGACGAGGCGGCCGACGGGGTTGGCAGACAGCTCGCAGTAGGCGAGGAGGTCGTCGTAGGTCTCGTACCGGGTGACGAGCTGGTCCTGGCGGTTGGCCGCGATCAGGCCGAGGAACGGCTCGGGGGTGAGCGCGCGGCGGCGGACGGTGGGCTGCAGTCGGCGCAGCAGGGGGTGGTGCGGGCGGCCGTCGAAGACGCGGCGCAGATCGGTCTCGAAGGCGTCGAGGACGACCATGCGGTCCTCCGCCTCCGTGGCCGACACGCCGAGGATGCGGGCGTCGGCGCCGCCGGGGGCGAGGTCGCCGTCGCCGATGTCGTCGACGAGACGGGCGAAGCCGTACACGGCCATCAGGTCCTCGCGCCACGCCCGGGGCAGGAAGAAGGGGGCCACGGGGAAGTTCTCGCTCGCGGCCTTGTCGAGGGTGGCGCGCTCCGTGTCGGGCGCCGTGTCGCCGCCGGTCACCGCTCGCTGCCCGGGAAGGGGACGGCACATGCTGCGTTGAGCTGGGGAGTTTCCGTAGCCATTGCCGTCACATCTCCCGTTCTACACTGCCGACCCAATACACACTATTTCGGACACGCCGCCCGGCCGTCCGTGGGGCCGCACCGGCGGAGGGTGTCGCGCATTATCGCCCCACTTGCCGCTTTCCGGGACCGGTACAGCTTACGTTGTACAACGCGACGTGGCCCGTCGGGGGTGTCCTGCACAACACAACAACACACCGATTGGTGTCAAGATTCCTGAGCCTGACCGGAGTTGACGCTTCCTTTGCAGACTCGGGCCCCGCCGGACGGGTTCCGGCGGGGCCCTGGGCCAAACGGGTCACTTGCCGGTGAACTTCTCGTACTCCTTGAGGACCTCTTCGGTGGGGCCGTCCATGCGCAGCTCACCGCGCTCCAGCCACAGCACCCGGTTGCAGGTGTCGCGGATGGACTTGTTGTTGTGGCTGACCAGGAAGACCGTGCCGGCCTCCTTGCGCAGCTCGCGGATCCGCTCCTCGGAACGCTTCTGGAAGGCGCGGTCACCGGTGGCGAGCGCCTCGTCGATCATCAGGACGTCGTGGTCCTTGGCCGCGGCGATGGAGAACCGCAGCCGGGCCGCCATGCCGGAGGAGTACGTCCGCATCGGAAGGGTGATGAAGTCGCCCTTCTCGTTGATCCCGGAGAACTCGACGATGCCCTGGTAGCGCTCCTTGACCTCCTCGCGGGACATGCCCATGGCGAGGCCGCCCAGGATGACGTTCCGCTCACCGGTGAGGTCGTTCATCAGGGCCGCGTTGACGCCCAGCAGGGAGGGCTGGCCGTCGGTGTAGACCTTGCCCCGCTCGGCGGGCAGCAGGCCGGCGATGGCGCGCAGCAGCGTCGACTTGCCGGAGCCGTTGGAGCCGATGAGGCCGATGGCCTCGCCCCGGTAGGCGACGAAGGAGACGCCCTTGACGGCGTGCACCTTGCGCACGCCGCGCTCCTCGCCCCGCTTGATGATCCGGCTGAGCGCGGCGGTCGCGCTGCCCTTGCCGGTCTTGGCCCCGTTGACCCGGTAGACGATGTGCAGCTCGTCCGCGATGACGGTCGGACGCCGGTCCTGGATGTTCTGCTCAGCCACGGCCGTACCTCTCCTCCGCCTTCCAGAAGTACACGAAGCCGCCGGCGAACACGGCCACGGCCCAGAACAGGGCGAGCGCCCACACGTGCGGCGGCAGGTTCGAGGCGCCGTAGCCGTCGATCAGCGCGTAGCGGATCAGGTCCATGTAGACGGCGGCCGGGTTGGCCTGGAGCGCCCGCGCGATCCACTCGGGGCGGCCCGCCAGCATCGTGGTGATGGAGAACATGACGCCGGACGCGTACATCCAGGTGCGCAGGATGAACGGCATCAGCTGCGCGAGGTCGGGCGTCTTGGCGCCCGCGCGGGCCACGATCAGCGCGAGTCCGGTGTTGAACAGGAACTGCAGCGCCAGCGCGGGGATGATCAGCAGCCAGGACAGGCTCGGGTAGCTGCCGAAGCCGATCGCCACGATGAACAGAACGATCATCGAGAACAGCAACTGCTGGAGCTGCTGGAGCGCGAAGGAGACCGGCAGCGCGGCGCGCGGGAAGTGCAGGGCGCGGACCAGGCCGAGGTTGCCCGAGATCGCGCGCACGCCCGACAGGACCGAGCTCTGCGTGAACGTGAACACGAAGACGCCGGTGACCAGGAACGGGATGTACACGTCGTGGGACATGCCCCGGCTGGCCTTGAGGATCAGGCCGAAGATGAGGTAGTACACGGCCGCGTTCAGCAGCGGGGTGGCGACCTGCCACACCTGGCCGAGCTTCGCCTGGCTGTACTGGGCCGTCAGCTTCGCCTGGGAGAAGGCGAGGATGAAGTGGCGCCGTCCCCACAGCTGCCGGACGTACTCGCCGAGCGAGGGCCGGGCGCCGCTCACGGCGAGCCCGTACTTGTCGGCGAGCCGTGCCGCCGTCAGTCCCTCGTCGGGCGACGGGGCCGCGCTCACCGCGACGCCTCCGTCATGGGTTCTCTCACTCACGGGTGGAAACTTTCGTCCTCGAGTTCGTCGTCGAGCTTGTCTTCGAGCTTGTCAGATGATGGGGGGCCGGCCCAGTCGGGTCAGCCGCCACACCGTACGCCACCGCATGGGCCGGCGGGGACCGCAGGGGCTGGTCCAGCCCTCCCGGAAGCCGCCGAACCAGGCCTTCAGGGCCGCTGTGGAGGGGCGGCGCGCCAGCGTGAGCAGCAGCCAGACCCCGAGGTAGACCGGGACCAGCGGCGCGGGGAGGTTGCGGCGGGCGAGCCAGACCCGGTTGCGGGCGACCATGCGGTGGTAGACCGCGTGCCGGGACGGGGCGGTCGTCGGGTGGAACAGCACCATGTCGGACCGGTAGTCGATCAGCCAGCCCGCGTCCAGGGCCCGCCACGCCAGATCGGTCTCCTCGTGGGCGTAGAAGAACTCGTCCGGCAGGCCGCCGACCTCGGCGAAGACCCGGGTGCGCACCGCGTTGGCGCCGCCCAGGAACGTGGTGACCCGGGAGGAGCGCATCGGGTCGGAGGCACGCAGCCGCGGCACGTGCCGGCGCTGGGTGACGCCGGTCTCCGGGTCGGCGATGCGGAAGCTGACGATGCCGAGCCTCGGGTCCGCGGCGAAGGCCTCGCGGCACAGTTCGGCGGTGTCGTCCTGGGCGAGCAGCCCGTCGTCGTCGAGGAAGAGCAGGACGTCGACGTCCTTGCCGCCGGGCCCGAAGGCCTCGATGCCGACGTTGCGCCCGCCGGGGATGCCCAGGTTCTCGGGCAGTTCGACGGTCCGCACGCCCGCGGGGACGTCCGGGACGGGCGAGCCGTTGCCGACGACGACGACCTCGACCGGGTCGCCCTTCTGCCTGGCGACCGAGTCGATCAGGGCGCGCAGTTCGTCGGGGCGGTTGCCCATGGTGATGATCACCGCGCCGACTTTCAGGCCGGAAGCCATCGCACTCACCTCAGCCTGCTGGACGCGAGGATGGACACCAGGTGCAGGAGGGTCTGCAGTACGGCGATGCCGGCGAGGACGGCGGTGCCGAGCCGGGTGAAGAACAGGTCACCGCGGATCTGGTCGATGATCGCGAGGACCAGGATCAACAGGGCGGCCTCGATGCCGAGGATCAGCCGGTGGAACTTCAGCGCGGAGGCGGCCCGGCGGGCCAGCGCCATGCCGGAGGAACGCGGCTCGGACGCCGCCTCCTTGACCGGTGGCCGCCCGGTCTGGTGCCGGGCGACACCGACCAGGTCGGTCTCGGCCTTGATCAGGATCGCGCCGAGGGCGGCGAGGGTGCCGAGGAAGGCCCACAGCCAGTCGATACGGCCGTCGCCCCACAGGTCGGCGGCGCGCAGCCCGAGTCCGACCAGGACGGCCGCGTCGGTCAGGTAGGCGCCGACCCGGTCGAGGTAGACCCCGGCCAGCGAGTACTGCTTCCGCCAGCGGGCGATCTCGCCGTCGACGCAATCCAGCAGCAAATACAGCTGGGTGGCGACGACTCCGAGGACGGCGCCCGCGACGCCCGGCACCAGCAGGGCCGGGGTCGCGAGGACGCCGCAGACGGTCATCAGGTACGTGAGCTGGTTGGGCGTGATCCTGGTGTTCACCAGGAAGCGGTCGACGCGCAGGGACACCTCGCGCATGTAGAGGCGTCCCGCCCAGTGCTCACCGCTGCGCCGGTCCTTCACCCCGGCGGGGTGGACGACCGGTCTGAGTTCAGCTACCGATGGCCTTGACATAGTCGGCGTAGATGTCCTTGATCTGGGTCGTCTTGAGGTCGAGGTGTTCGAGGATCGTGTAGCGGCCGGGCCTGGTCTCCGGGGCGAAGGCCACGGCGCGGACGAACTCGTCCACGGTGAAGCCGATCTCCTCCGGCAGGACCGGGAGGCCGTGCCGGCGCAGCACCGTGGCCATGTACGCCGACTCCTCGTGCGCCCCGCGCAGGTACATCGCGAAGGCGGCGCCGAGGCCGCACTGCTCACCATGGGCGGCGGCCCGCTTGGGGTAGAGCAGGTCGAAGGCGTGGTTGATCTCGTGGCAGGCGCCGGAGGAGGGGCGGGAGTCGCCCGACACGGACATGGCAATGCCGGTGAGGACCAGTGCCTCGGCCAGGACCTGGAGGAAGCCGTCGTCGCCGACGCCGCCGGGGTGGCGCAGCACCGCCTCGCCGGCCTGGCGGGCCATGGCGGCGGCGAGTCCGTCGATCTTCTCGCCGTTGACGCGGTGGGACAGTTCCCAGTCGGCGACGGCGGAGATGTTGGAGATGGCGTCGCCGATGCCCGAGCGGACGTACCGGACGGGTGCCTCGCGGATCACGTTGAGGTCGATGACGACCGCGATCGGGTTCGGCACCCCGTAGGAGCCGCGGCCCGCGTCGTTGTCGAGGGTCGCGACCGGTGAGCACAGGCCGTCGTGCGCGAGGTTGGTGGCGACGGCGACCAGCGGCAGGCCGACGCGGGCCGCGGCGAACTTGGCGCAGTCGATGATCTTGCCGCCGCCGAGGCCCACGACCGCGTCGTAGTGGCCGCCCTTCATGTCGCCCGCCAGGCGGACCGCGTCGTCGATGGTGCCGCCGCCGACCTCGTACCAGGTGGCGCCGGGCAGCGAGGGCGCGATGCGCTCGCGCAGCCGGGCGCCCGAACCGCCGCTGACGGCGATGGCGAGCCGGCCCGACTGCGAGATCCGCTCGTCGGCGAGCACGCATCCCAGGTCGTCGAGGGCACCCGCGCGGATGTCGACGACGACCGGTGAGGGGATGAGCCGGGTCAGTACTGGCACGCGATCTCCCGTCCCCGGGCGAGATCGTCGTGGTTGTCGATCTCCACCCACGCGACGTCGCCGATCGGCGCCACGTCGATCCGGAAGCCGCGGTCGACCAGTTCCTGGTAGCCGTGCTCGTAGAACTGCTGGGGGTCGGCCTCGAAGACGGTCTTCAGCGCGTCGGCCAGCTCGGCCGCCGCGTCGCCCTCGATGAGGGTGACGCCGATGTACTCGCCCGTCGCCTCGGCCGGGTCCATCAGCTTGGTGATCTTCGTCATGCCCTTCGCGGGATCGACGACGACCTTCATCTCCTCGTCGGCGAGCGACTTCACCGTGTCCAGGGCGAGGATGATCCTCTTGCCCTCGCCGCGGGCCGCGAGGAGCGTCTTCTCGACGGAGACCGGGTGCACGGTGTCGCCGTTGGCGAGGATCACGCCGTCCTTGAGGGCGTCCCGGCCGCACCACAGGGAGTAGGCGTTGTTCCACTCCTCGGCCTTGTCGTTGTCGATGAGGGTCAGCTTGACGCCGTACTTCTGCTCCAGGGCGGCCTTGCGCTCGTACACGGCCTCCTTGCGGTAGCCGACGATGACCGCGACCTCGGTCAGACCGATCTCGGCGAAGTTCGCGAGGGTCAGGTCCAGGACCGTGGGCTCTCCCTCTATGCCCGCGGGGCCCACCGGCACCAGAGCCTTGGGGAGGCTGTCGGTGTAGGGGCGAAGACGCCGTCCGGCGCCGGCCGCCAGCACGAGGCCGATCATGCGGGTTCTCCTTCATCGTGTACGGCTGGGGCTCCTGCGGAGACCCAGAAGCGGATGCTCTCGAAGAGCACCACGAGGGCGACGGCCACGGCGAGGACCGTGAGCGCGACCGTGAACTGTGCGGCCGTGAGCACCGCGGCGAGGACGGTGGCGAGCAGCGTCCGCCCTTCGTGCCCCCCGATGGCGCGCACCAGCCCGGCCGGCGGCGCCCCGGCGTTACCGCGGATGCGGTACACCGTGTCGTAGTGATGGTAGGCGACCGCCGCGACCAGGCCGAAGGCCGCGGGGAGGGCCCCGTGCACGTCCGCGTGGGCCGCGAGGATCAGGACGGTGCCGTACTCGGCGGCACGGAAGAGGGGCGGGACCAGCCAGTCGAGGGCGCCCTTGAGGGGGCCCTCGACGGCGAGGGCCGAGGTGAGGACGTAGAGCACGGCCCCGGCGACGGGCAGCGGCCCGCCGAAGCCGGTCAGCGCCGAGCAGGCCGTGACGGCGACGCCGCCCAGCAGCGCGACGGCGGGTACGGCGAGGCCGGGCAGCCGCTTCCCCGACACCCGGGCCACGGCCTGCGCGAGGGGGCCCGAGTCGGCGAGGTCCGCCAGCGCCCCCGCCGCACGGTCGGTGCGCCGCGCCTTGCGCGTCAGCGAACGCAGCACCCGGCCCGCCGTGGTGTAGGTCGCGGCGAAGGCACAGCCGATCAGGAGGACGTAGAAGGTGATCCGGGGGGTGGTGACGGCGGTGAGGACCGCGATCATCGCCCAGCGTTCGCCGATCGGCAGGACGATCATCCGGCGCAGCCAGACCGTCCAGCCGACGCTGTCCAGCTTGTCGGAGAGGGCGGCGGTGGGGCTGGTGTTGGCGGTCGCGTCGTGGTTGGCCTCGTTGAAGGAGAAGTCCACGACGTGCCGGCAGGTCTGCAGGACCATCGCGCCGAGGGCGAGGGCCCACACGTCGTCGCCGCCCCGGGCCGCGCCGAGGGCGAGGCCGGCGTAGTAGGCGTACTCCTTGGCCCGGTCGAAGGTGGCGTCGAGCCAGGCGCCGAGCGTGGAGTACTTCAGCGCGTAGCGGGCGAGCTGGCCGTCGGTGCAGTCCAGCACGAACGACGCGATCAGCAGCACGCCGGCCGCGACGAACCCGCCGCGGCTGCCGGTCGCCGCGCAGCCGGCCGCGATCAGGGCGGTGAGCAGCGAGGCGGTGGTGACCTGGTTCGGGGTGAGGCCGCGGCGGGCGCACCAGCGGGCCAGGTAGCGCGAGTACGGGCTGATGCAGAAGGTGGTGAAGAAGCCGTCGCGGGACTTGACGGCCGACTTCAGGCGTACGGCCTCCTCGTCGACGGCCGCGACGGCCTGCCGGACCTCGTTGCGGGCCTGCGGGTCCGCGGGTACGGCGGCGACGAGGCTGCCCAGTTCCGGGCGGTGCACGGCACTGCCGTCGGCGTCGAGGGCGGTGCCGACGCGGTCGGCGAGACTGCCGACGTCCCCCAGGGTCGTCTGGGCCCGCGCGGGCGCTCCCGCACCGGCCGTGGCGCCGCCGGAGGTCTCGCGGGCCATGGCCCGGGTCAGCGCCTGCCGCGCGGCGGGCTGGGCGGTGACGGCACCGGTGACCGCGGCGAGCGGGAACCGGGGGTCGGTGAGGCCGAGGCGCAGCGCGTGGGTGTGTCCGACGAAGCGGGCGTCGACGAGGGCGACGCGGCGGTCACCGGGGACGGCCGCGAGCAGGGACTCCGCCTCGGCGGCGTCGGCGGCCACTCGCACGTCGAAGCCGAGGGACCGCAGATCGTTCTCGAGGGACGATCCGGGGACCGGCTGACCGGTGACGATGGCGGTCGACAACCGAACTCACTCCCTGGGTGCCGGCGTGTCGACGCCGGTCTGCTGCGTGGTGGGGCACCCTTGCTGCGCGGCACCCGGGCGGCTTGTCGGCAGAGGCTATCGGATGCCGCGAGACCTCGGTTCACCGGCCGTTCACGGGCCGGCCCACGGTTGCCGCCCCGGCCGTTGCCGCGATCATCATCGGGGATCCGGGGGCCGCCCGACAAACCCGAGGGCGCAGATCCGGGCATCGGGGACATGGGCGTGGGGGCGGATTCCGCGGCATAGGGTGGGCCACCATGACGTGGCTGATCACCGGCGGGGCCGGATACATCGGGGCGCATGTGGCGCGGGTCATGGCCGGGGCCGGGGAGCGCGTGGTGGCACTGGACGACCTGTCGGCCGCCGTGCCGGAGCGGCTGCCCGCCGAGGTTCCGCTGGTGAGGGGCTCCACGCTGGACGGGGAGTTGCTGGGGCGGGTCTTCGCCGAGTACGGCGTGACGGGTGTGGTGCACCTCGCGGCGCGCAAGCAGGTCGCCGAGTCGGTCGCCGGGCCGGTCCGGTACTACCGGGAGAACGTGGGCGGCCTGGCCACCCTGCTGGACGCCGTGGCCGGCGCCGGGATCCGGCGGCTGGTGTTCTCCTCGTCGGCGGCCGTGTACGGCAACCCGGACGTGGACCTGATCACCGAGGACACCCCGTGCGCGCCGGTCAACCCGTACGGCGAGACGAAGCTGGCCGGGGAATGGCTGGTGCGGGCCGCCGGGCGGGCGCACGGGATCTCGACGGTGTGCCTGCGCTACTTCAACGTGGCGGGCGCGGCCGCGCCGGAACTCGCGGACACCGGGGTGTTCAACATCGTGCCGATGGTCTTCGACCGGCTCACCCGTGACGAGGCCCCGCGGATCTTCGGCGACGACTACCCGACGCCGGACGGCACCTGCGTGCGGGACTACATCCACGTGGCCGACCTCGCCGAGGCGCACCTCGCGGCGGCGCGCCGGCTCACCAGGGAGGACCACGGCGGCGATCTCACGCTGAACATCGGCCGCGGCGAGGGCGTCTCGGTGCGGGAGCTGATCACGGTCATCGGCGAGGTCTCCGGCGACCGCCGCCCCGCCGTGGTGGAGGGCCGCCGTCCCGGCGACGCGCCCCGCGCGGTCGCCTCCGCCGAGCGGGCCGCGAAGACCTTGGACTGGCGCGCCCGGCGCGGGGTGCGCGAGATGGCGGAGTCGGCCTGGCAGGGCTGGCGGCTGCACCACGGCCAGTGAGACGCCCGGCGCCCTGACCTGCGGTTGGTTTGCCCAGGTCAGGGCACATGACAACGGTGTTCAGTGCCGCGTTGCCCGATACCCCCCACCCGTAGTTGACTGGCCTTCCGGACCGAACGCGCAAGTGGCGGAAGAGGCGGTTTTCATGGGGGCTGGGCACGACCACGGGCACGCGCACACCCATGTGCCGGCCACGGGTACGGCCACGGCCGCGTACCGGGGACGGCTGCGCGTCGCGCTGGCGATCACGCTGGGCATCATGGTCGTGGAGATCGCGGGCGGCCTGCTCGCGGACTCCCTGGCGCTCATCGCGGACGCGGCGCACATGGCGACGGACGCGCTGGGCCTCGGCATGGCGCTGCTCGCCGTGCACTTCGCGAACCGCCCGCCGAGCACGAACCGCACCTTCGGGTTCGCGCGCGCCGAGATCCTCGCCGCCCTGGCCAACTGCCTGCTGCTGCTCGGTGTGGGCGGCTATGTGCTGTACGAGGCGGCGCAGCGGTTCGCGACGCCCGCGGACACCCGGGGCGGGCTGATGGTCGTGTTCGGTCTGATCGGCCTGGTGGCGAACTCCGTGTCGCTGACCCTGCTGATGCGCGGGCAGAAGGAGAGCCTGAACGTGCGCGGCGCCTTCCTGGAGGTGGCGGCGGACGCGCTGGGCTCGGTGGCGGTGCTGATCTCGGCGGCGGTGATCCTCACCACCGGCTGGCAGGCGGCCGACCCGGTCGCCTCGCTGGTGATCGGCCTGATGATCGTGCCGCGGACGCTGAAGCTGCTGCGCGAGACGCTGGACGTGCTGCTGGAGGCGGCGCCGAAGGACGTCGACATGGCCGAGGTGCGGGCGCACATCCTGGACCTGGACGGCGTGGAGGACGTGCACGACCTGCACGCCTGGACGATCACCTCGGGCCTGCCGGTGCTGTCCGCGCACGTGGTGGTCAGCTCGGAGGTGCTGAACGCGATCGGCAACGAGAAGATGCTGCACGAGCTGCAGGGCTGCCTGGGCGACCACTTCGACGTGGAGCACTGCACGTTCCAGCTGGAGCCGGGCGGGCACGCGGAGCACGAGGCCCGGCTCTGCCACTGAGGGCGTCTGCCACTGAGGGCGTCTGCCGCTGAGGGCGTCTGCCACTGAGAGCGTTCAGGTGCGCTCAGGTGTTCGACGGCCCGGGAAGGTTCCGCGGCGGCGGGCGCCGGGCACGATGATCTACCGGGTCCCGCGTCCGGCATCGCACCGCGCGCGGGACATGCGGACGTGCGGGAAGTGCCGGGAGTGCCGGATTCGTACGGCAGACTTGGGGTGCGAAGACCGAGGCGAAGGATGGGTATGCCGATCACACCTGCCACCGCGACGCACAGTTCGTCGAACGGCACCGCAGAGGCGATTTTGCTGGAACTGGTCGACGAGAAGGGCAGGACGACCGGTACCGCGGAGAAGCTCGCCGCCCATCAGCCGCCGGGGCAGCTGCACCGGGCGTTCTCGGTGTTCCTCTTCGACGAGCGGGGCCGGCTGCTGCTCCAGCAGCGCGCGCTGGGCAAGTACCACTCCCCCGGCGTGTGGTCCAACACCTGCTGCGGTCACCCCTACCCCGGCGAGGCGCCGTTCGCGGCCGCGGCCCGGCGGACGTACGAGGAGCTGGGCGTGTCCCCGTCGCTGCTCGCGGAGGCCGGCACGGTCCGCTACAACCACCCGGACCCCGCCTCGGGCCTGGTCGAGCAGGAGTTCAACCACCTCTTCGTGGGCCTGGTGCAGGCGCCGCTCGCGCCGGACGAGGACGAGGTCGCCTCGACCGCGTTCGTGACGGCGGCGGAGCTGACTGAGCGGCACGCCCGGGACACGTTCTCGGCGTGGTTCATGACCGTCCTGGACGCGGCCCGCCCGGCGGTACGCGAGCTGACCGGCCCGTCGGCGGGCTGGTAGCGGGCGGGACGAAGCCCCGTCGGCGGGCTGGCGGCTGCGGCCGGCGCTACGACAGCGTCGCCGGCTTGAGCGGCAGGGCGGCCCAGATCACCTTGCCGCCGCTCGCCGTGTGCTCCACGTCGACCACGCCGCCCGCCTCCCGGGCCACCTCGCGCACCAGGAGGAGCCCGCGGCCGCCGGTCTGGGCGTGGTCGGCCTCCAGGGCGGTCGGGCGGTAGGGGTGGCTGTCCTCCACGGACACCCGCACCCAATCGGCGCCGACGGCGACCTCCACGGCGAGGACGGGCGAGAGCAGGGCCGCGTGCCGGACCGCGTTGGTGACCAGCTCGGAGACGATCAGCAGCAGTCCGTGGACCAGGTCGTCGGGGGCCGGTACGCCCTGGCGCAGCAGCAGGTCCCGTACGGCGTGCCGCGCCTGCGGGACCGAGGCGTCCACGGCGGCGGCGGTGAACCGCCAGACCCCCTCGTACGGCAGTGCGTCCGGCGGCCGTTCGGCGCCCCCCGCTGGGCCCGGGTCGTCCCCGTGCCCGTGGTTGTCCATCGTCCGGTCGCCACCCTCGCGCTCGATTGTCACCACGCGTCGAGTGTTGGTAACGATGTGCTCTGTCCCACACGACTGAACACAAGTCAGCGGTTATCGATCGGTTCTGACCGGTCGCGCCCGGCTCGGTCGCCCGCGCGACCGTTCCTGCCGTTCACCACGCCGTTTCGCGAACTCTTCGGGTTGTACGGGTTGGCCGGTCCGGAGGGCGGGGGCGTGCGCGGTGCGGCGGGGGGCTGCGGATAGCATCCGGCGCATGGAGCCCCAGCTGCTGCACCGGGTCGCCGACGCGGTCGCCACCGTCGTCGTCCACCACCCGGCCAAACGCAACGCCATGACGGCCGCGATGTGGCGGGCGCTGCCGCCGTTGCTGGACGACCTGGCGGCCGACCCGGCGGTGCGGGCCCTGGTGCTGACCGGCGAGGGCGGGACCTTCTGCGCGGGCGCGGACATCTCCACGCTGCGGGGCTCACCGCGGGAGGCGCAGGGTCTCGCGGTGGCGGCCGAGGAGGCGCTGGCCGCGTTCCCCAAGCCGACGCTGGCCGCCGTGCGGGGCCACTGCGTGGGCGGCGGCTCCCAGCTCGCGGCGGCCTGCGATCTGCGACTGGCCGAGGAGGGCGCGCTGTTCGGCGTGACCCCGGCGAAGCTCGGCATCGTCTACCCGGCGTCCTCCACCCGGCGGCTGGTGGCGCTGGTCGGCCCGGCCACGGCGAAGTACCTCCTGTTCTCGGGCGAGTTGATCGACACGGGGCGGGCGCTGCGCACCGGGCTCGTCGACGAGGTGCTGCCCGCGGGCGACCTGGACAAGCGGGTCGCCGAGCTGACCCGGGTCCTGGTGTCCCGCTCGCAGCTGACCCAGGCCGCCGCGAAGGAGTTCGCCGACGGCCGCGCCGACCGTGACGCCCACTGGGCGGCGCAGGCGGCCGGCAGCGGCGACACAGCGGAGGGCGTCGCCGCGTTCCTGGAGCGCCGGCAGCCGCACTTCACCTGGGCCGTGTCCTAGGACGCCGTCGCGGTCAGTTCAGGACGAAGCGGCTCTTCTCGCGCCAGTCCTCGACCAGGTGCGCGGGCGCCTTCTTTGGGGAGCCGGCGTCGTAGGGCGGCTGCGGGTCGTACTCGGTCAGCAGCTGTACGGCCATGGCGGCGTCGTCGCCCGCGATCCGGCCCAGCAGGGTCAGGCCCATGTCGATGCCGGAGGACACTCCGGCGGCGGTGACGTACTTGCCGTCGAACACGACGCGCTCGCCGGTCGGTTCGGCCCCGTACCGCTTGAGGGTGTCCAGGGCGAGCCAGTGCGAGGTCGCCCGGCGGCCGTCGAGCAGTCCGGCGGCGGCCAGCAGCAGGGAGCCGGTGCACACGGACGTGGTCCAGGTGCTGGTGGCGTCGGCGGCGCGCAGCCAGTCCAGCAGCACGGCGTTGTCCATCTGCGGGGTCTGGCCGGGTCCGCCGGGGACGATCACGATGTCGGGGGACGGCGCGTCGGCGAGGGTGCGGTCGGCGGTGAGCGCGAGGTTCCCCGTGTCGGTGCGGACCGGCCCGGTGCGCTCGGCGACGAAGACGGTGTCCGCGCCGGGCAGCCGGCCCAGGGTCTCGTAGGGCCCCACGGCGTCGAGTGCGGTGAAGCGGTCGTAGAGGACGATGGCGATCTGCACGGGGCTGCCTTTCGGTCGGCGTGCTCGGTGGGCGGTCGGTGAGTGGTGGTCGGTGGTCGGGCGATCGGTGGTCAGGGGGCCGGGGCGGGGCGGAATCTGCGCCGGTATTCCGCCGGGGAGGCGCCGAGCGTGCGCAGGAAGGCGCGGCGCATGGCCTCGGGGGTGCCGTAGCCACTGGCGCGGGAGATCTCCTCGACGCCTCCGGCGGTGTCCTCCAGCAGGCGCCGGGCGTGTTCCAGGCGGACCCGGTCGACGTACCGGCCCGGCGTCATACCGGTCTCGGCCCGGAAGGCGCGGGCGAAGTGGCGGGGCGAGAGGGCGGCACGCGCGGCCAGGGAGTCGACGGACAGGTCGCCGTCCGGATGCTCGCTGATCCATTGCTGCACGTCCCTGAGCGGCTCCCGGCGGGCGGTCTGCGCGGCGAGCTGGGCACTGAACTGCGCCTGGTTGCCGGGTCTGCGCAGGAACACGACGAGCCGGCGGGCGACGGTCAGCGCGGCGTCCCGGCCGAGGTCCTCCTCGACGAGGGCGAGCGCGAGGTCGATGCCCGAGGTGACACCGGCGGAGGTGGCCACGTTCCCGTCGCGTACGAAGATCGGGTCGGGGTCGACCTCGACGGCGGGATGGTGCCGGGCGAGCGTGTCGCAGTACGCCCAGTGCGTGGTGACCCGGCGGCCGTCCAGGAGCCCCGCGCGGGCGAGTGGGATCGCGCCCGTGCACACCGAGACGAGCCGCCGCGCGCGCGGGCCGTGCTCGCGCAGCCACTCGACCAGCGCCGGATCCGCCTCCCGGGTCCCCTCACCGCCGGGCACCACCAGGGTGTGCGGCGCTGGCGCCCCGGCCAGCGATCCGTCCGGTACGACGGCGAGCCCGCTGGAAGTGCGCACCGCGGAGCCGTCCAGGGAGGCCGTACGGATGCGGTACGTCCCCGGCGCGTACTGCTCGGCACCGGCGAACACCTCCACGGGGCCGGTGACGTCGAGGCTCTGGACGCCGTCGAAGAGGACGACGAGAACGGTTCGCTGCGCCATGCTCCGATTCTTGGACCGCCCGGCGACGGCCGCAACGACGGGTTCCCCACCTTTTCTGCCATGCGGACCGCCGCCCGCTCCGGCGGTCTGCGGAGCGGTGGGGCATGGCGGGCGGGGACGGAGGTACCCGGCAGGCGCCCGGTCACGGTGGCCGGGAGGAAGGAGACGTTTCCCGTGTTCCGAGCCATCGCAGACGTACTGCGGCAGATCGGCGGCGCCATCGCCACGGTCGTCACGCTGCCGTTCCGCGCCCTGGCCCGCCTCTTCGGCGGCGCCTCGTCCACCACACGCCGCGGCGGGGCCTGAGCCCAGCGGCCCGGCGCCCCGCCGGGTGCCGCCCTGATCCCCGGTTGCCGGTGCCACCTGCCACAATTGCCGCGCAACCTCAGTGAGAAGGCGGTACGGGATCGTGACCACACCCGGGTCCCTGGAAACAGGGTCCATCGAAGGCAGGATCGCCGGGGAACTCGGCGTACGGGAGCGGCAGGTGAAGGCCGCGGTCGAGCTGCTCGACGGCGGTTCGACGGTGCCCTTCATCGCCCGCTACCGCAAGGAAGCGACCGAGATGCTCGACGACGCGCAGCTGCGCACGATCGAGGAGCGGCTGCGTTACTTGCGGGAGCTGGAGGAGCGGCGGACCGCGATCCTGGAGTCGGTGCGCGAGCAGGGCAAGCTCACCGAGGCGCTTCAGGCGCAGATCCGGGGCGCCGAGACGAAGGCGCGCCTGGAGGACGTCTACCTGCCGTACAAGCCCAAGCGGCGCACCAAGGCGCAGATCGCGCGGGAGGCGGGCCTTGAGCCGCTGGCCGAGGCACTGCTGGGCGATCCGTCGGTCGATCCGGTGGCGGCCGCCGCCGCGTTCGTGGACGCGGACAAGGGTGTCGCCGATCCGCAGGCCGCGCTGGACGGCGCCCGCGCGATCCTCACCGAGCGGTTCTCGGAGGACGCCGACCTGATCGGCGAGCTGCGCGAGCGCATGTGGGTGCGCGGGCGGCTGGCGGCGAAGGTCCGGGACGGCAAGGAGGAGGCCGGCGCCAAGTTCGCCGACTACTTCGACTTCACCGAGCCGTTCACCGAGCTTCCCTCGCACCGGATCCTGGCGATGCTGCGCGGTGAGAAGGAGGAGGTCCTGGACCTCGTCCTGGAGCCGGAGGAGCCGGCCGACGGCCCGTCGTCGTACGAGGGCATCGTCGCGCACCGGTTCGGGATCGCCGACCGGGGCCGGCCCGGCGACAAGTGGCTGACGGACACGGTCCGCTGGGCCTGGCGCACCCGCGTCCTGGTGCACCTCGGCATCGACCTGCGCCTGAGGCTGCGGACGGCCGCCGAGGACGAGGCCGTGAACGTGTTCGCGGCCAACCTGCGCGACCTGCTGCTGGCCGCCCCGGCCGGCACCCGCGCGACGCTCGGCCTGGACCCCGGCTTCCGTACGGGTGTGAAGGTCGCCGTGGTCGACGCGACCGGCAAGGCCGTCGCGACGGACGTCATCCACCCGCACGTCCCGGCCAACAAGTGGGACCAGGCGATCGCCACGCTGGCCCGGCTGGCGAAGGAGCACTCGGTCGACCTCGTCGCGATCGGCAACGGCACGGCGTCCCGCGAGACGGACAAGCTCGCCGGTGAACTCATCGCGAAACACCCGGAGCTGAAGCTCACCAAGGTGATGGTGTCCGAGGCCGGCGCGTCCGTGTACTCGGCGTCGCAGTACGCCTCGCAGGAGCTGCCCGGCATGGACGTGTCGCTGCGCGGCGCGGTGTCGATCGCCCGCCGGCTTCAGGACCCGCTGGCCGAGCTGGTGAAGATCGACCCCAAGTCGATCGGGGTCGGCCAGTACCAGCACGACCTGTCCGAGGTGAAGCTGTCCCGCTCGCTGGACGCGGTGGTCGAGGACTGTGTGAACGGCGTCGGCGTGGACGTCAACACGGCGTCCGTGCCGCTGCTCGCCCGGGTGTCGGGCATCTCCGCGGGTCTCGCCGAGAACATCGTCGCCCACCGGGACGCCAACGGTCCGTTCACGTCCCGGTCGGCGCTGAAGAAGGTGCCGCGCCTGGGCCCGAAGGCGTACGAGCAGTGCGCGGGCTTCCTGCGCATCCGCGGCGGCGACGACCCGCTGGACTTCTCCAGCGTGCACCCCGAGGCCTACCCGGTGGTCCGGCGCATGGTGAAGACCGCCGGCCAGGAGGTCGCCTCCCTGATCGGCAACACGGCCGCCCTGCGCTCGCTGCGGCCCGCCGACTTCGTGGACGAGACCTTCGGTCTGCCGACCGTCACCGACATCCTCAAGGAGCTCGAGAAGCCGGGCCGCGACCCCCGCCCCGCCTTCAAGACGGCCACGTTCAAGGAGGGTGTCGAGAAGATCTCCGACCTGTCCGCGGGGATGATCCTGGAGGGCGTCGTCACCAACGTGGCGGCCTTCGGCGCGTTCGTGGACATCGGCGTCCACCAGGACGGCCTCGTGCACGTCTCCGCGATGTCCAGGACCTTCGTCAAGGACCCGCGGGACGTGGCCAAGCCGGGCGACATCGTCAAGGTGAAGGTCCTCGACGTCGACATCCCCCGCAAGCGCATCGCCCTGACCCTCCGCCTGGACGACGAGGCGACCCCGAAGGACCAGGGAGACGCCCGTCAGCAGCGCGCCGGTGGCAACCGCCCGCCCCGGCAGCGCCAGGGCGGCCAGGGCCAGCGCCAAGGACAGCGCCAGGGTCGCGGCGGTGGCGGCGGGGGTGACCGGGGCGGCCGCCAGACCCCGCCCCCGGCCAACAGCGCGATGGCCGACGCCTTGCGCCGCGCGGGCCTGCTGGACCCGAAGAAGCGCTGAGCCAAGGGCCCGGGCGGGACGACCCGCCCGGGCCCGCTGCACCGAGTGCCCCTGTCAACAAGCCCTGGGGGGCAGCGCCCCGAAGGGGCGCGGGGAACTGCGCGACCAGCCCCCACCGGCCCGCGGCCGACGAACCACCCGCCCCCACGGCCACCACAAGCCCCTCAGCGCTCGGTGACTTCCCCTGACCCCACTTCCAGCCGCCGATTCACCCGAACAGCGTCCAGCATCCGCCGGTCATGCGTGACCAGCAACAACGTCCCCGCATAAGAATCCATCGCCGACTCCAACTGCTCGATGGCCGGCAGGTCCAGATGGTTCGTCGGCTCGTCCAGCACCAGCAGATTCACGCCCCGCCCCTGCAACAGCGCCAGCGCCGCCCGCGTCCGCTCCCCCGGCGACAGCGTCGCCGCCGGCCGCAGCACATGCGCCGCCTTCAGCCCGAACTTGGCGAGCAGCGTCCGCACCTCCGCCGGCTCCGTGTCGGGCACGGCCGCCTGGAACGCGTCCAGCAGCGACTCACCGCCGAGGAACAGCCCGCGTGCCTGATCGACCTCGCCGACGACCACGCCCGGGCCGAGGGCGGCGTGCCCGGCGTCCAGCGGGACCCGGCCGAGCAGCGCGCCGAGCAGCGTGGACTTGCCGGCCCCGTTCGCACCGGTCACCGCGACCCGGTCCGCCCAGTCGATCTGAAGTGAGACCGGTCCGAAGGTGAAGTCGCCGCGCCGTACCTCGGCGTCCCTGAGCGTGGCGACGACGGCGCCGGCCCGCGGGGCCGCCGCGATCTCCATGCGCAGCTCCCACTCCTTGCGCGGCTCCTCGACGACCTCCAGGCGCTCGATCATGCGCTGGGTCTGCCGCGCCTTCGCGGCCTGCTTCTCGCTGGCCTCGCTGCGGAACTTGCGGCCGATCTTGTCGTTGTCGTTGCCGGCCTTGCGCCGGGCGTTCTTCACGCCCTTGTCCATCCAGGAGCGCTGCATCTGCGCGCGGTCCTGCAGCGCGGCCCGTTTGTCGGCGTACTCCTCGAACTCCTCGCGGGCGTGCCGGCGGGCCACGTCCCGTTCCTCCAGGTAGGCCTCGTAGCCGCCGCCGTAGAGGTTGATCTGCCGCTGGGCGAGGTCGAGTTCGAGGACCTTGGTGACGGTGCGGGTGAGGAACTCGCGGTCGTGGCTGACGACGACCGTGCCGGCGCGCAGCCCGGTGACGAAGCGTTCCAGGCGCTCCAGGCCGTCCAGGTCGAGGTCGTTGGTGGGCTCGTCGAGGAGGAAGACGTCGTAGCGGGACAGCAGCAGGGAGGCGAGGCCGGCGCGGGCCGCCTGGCCGCCGGAGAGGGAGGTCATCGGCTGGTCCAGGCCGACGGCGAGGCCGAGGGAGTCGGCGACCTCCTCGGCGCGCTCCTCCAGGTCGGCGCCGCCGAGGTCCAGCCAGCGTTCCAGGCTCGCCGCGTAGGCGTCGTCGGCGCCGGGCGCGGAGTCGACCAGGGCCTGGGTCGCCTCGTCCATCACGCGTTGCGCCTCGGCGACGCCGGTGCGGCGGGCCAGGAACTCCCGGACCGTCTCCCCCGGCCGGCGCTCCGGCTCCTGCGGCAGGTGGCCGACGGCCGCGGTCGGCGGGGAGCAGCGCAGTTCGCCCTGTTCGGGCGGGGTGAGCCCGGCGAGCATGCGCAGCAGTGTGGACTTTCCCGCGCCGTTCGCGCCGACCAGTCCGATCACGTCGCCGGGCGCGACGACGAGGTCGAGCCCGGTGAAGAGGGAGCGGTCGCCGTGTCCGGCGGCGAGGTTCTTGGCGACGAGGGTGGCAGTCATCAGGAGGCCGATCCTAATGGCCCGCGGCGCCGCGCCCGGCCGCGCTTTCGCGTGGTCCGGCGGCCCGGCCGGTCCGGGCCCAGGCCGGTCCGGGCCCAGGCCGGTCCGGGCCCCGGCCGGTCCGGGCCCCGGCCGGGGCGTGGCGCCGGACCCGTCTTCGGGCCGGTCCGGTCAGGGTGCCGGGACCGCCTGTGCGTCCCGCGGTGCCCGGACTCCGGTCAGCGGACCCGGCCGCGGCGCGGCGGGCGCGGTGGCCGGGAGCGCGCGGGTGAGGGCGGGTGCGCCGCCGACCAGCGGGAGCCGGGCCGTCGTACGGGACAGGTCCAGCGTCAGGGTGGGCCGGGTGGACGGCGGGTCGATGAGGTTCCGGTCCGTGCCGGCGATGACGAGGGCCAGCCGGTGGCCCCGGGAGACCACGTGGTCGGTGGCGGCGAGGTCGAGGGTCATCGTGTACGCCCGGCCGGGGGTGAGCGGGACGCCCTTCCGCAGCGAGGCGTGGTGGCCGAGGTCGGCCCAGCCGCGGCTGAACACGGTGTAGTCGACGGCGGTCGTCTTCGCCGCGGTGTCCTTGAAGCAGGCGCTGTCCCCGGCGGTGCTCTCGCCCCAGCAGCTGCGACGGGTGAGGGTGGTGATGCCCTCGTCGGCGTCGGCGTAGTCCCGGATGGTGTCCGGGCCGAGGTCCACCAGGACGGCGGTCAGATGGGCCGTGGCGGTGGTCGGGGTGACCCGCACGGTGACGCGGCCCGAGCCGGACAGGCGCAGGTCCCGGGTGAGCGGGGCGGTGAGGAAGCCGGCCTTGTCTGGGGTGGGGGTGGTCAGGTGGGCGGCCCAGTCGGTCTCGCCGTGCCGGGGGTCGTCGGTGAAGGTCGCGGTCCCGGTGGCCGCCGGGCGCGCGCCGAGGGTGCCGACGCCGGGCACGCTGCCGGTGGCGGGGTGCAGCGTGGTCGTCCGGGTCCCGTGGGGCGGCCAGGCCCGGGAGGTGACCCAGTGGTCGGGGTGGCGTTCGATGTCGGCCATCGGCGCGCGGTCGATCCCGTTGTCGTAGCCGAGGAGTTCGTGGTCGAACCAGCGGTGCAGGGTGTCGACCCAGGCGCCGCGGCGGTAGTCGAAGGGGTCGACGTGACCGGTCTGGGACAGCCAGATCTTGCGCCGGACGCCGTGCCGGGCCAGCGCGTCCCACCACTGCCCGAGGTGCTTGGTACGGACGTTGAGATCCTGCATGCCCTGCACGGCGAACACGCTGGCCCGCACCCTGGCCGCGTCCTTGACGTAGTCGCGCGCGGTCCACAGCGGGGTCCAGTCGCCGCTGGGCGGGCTGCCGTCGGCGAGTTCCTTCCGTACGGCGGCGCAGTGGGCCTGCGCCGCGTCGCTCTGGACGTATCCGGCCAGTTCGTCGGGGCCGCCGTCGTACAGGGCGGCGCCCTGCGCGAAGTAGTAGTCGTACCAGGAGGAGATCGCGCTGATCGGGACGACGGTCCGCAGTCCCCTGACGCCGGTGGCCGCGACGCCGTTGGCGATGGTGCCGTCCCAGCTCTTGCCGATCATGCCGGTCCTGCCGTTGGTCCAGGTCGCCCTGACGGTTTTCCGGCCGGTGCGGGTGGTGTAGGCGGTGGCGCGGCCGTTCAGCCAGTCGATGACGGCCTTCGCGGACCGGATGTCGGAGCGGCCGCCGACGTCGACGCAGCCGTCGGAGCGGTTGGTGCCGGCGAGGTCGACGCCGACGACGGCGTAGCCGCGGGGCACGAAGTAGTTGTCGTAGAACAGCGGCATCCGGACGATGCGGCCGTGCGCGTCGTACGTCTTGACCTGACTCTCGTTGCCGCGCCCGCAGCACGAGTAGTACGGGCTGGCGTCCATGATCACCGGCACCTTGCGGCCCCGCCGGGCGGGTTCGGCGGGCCGGACGATGTCGGCGGCGACGCGGTCGGTCCGCCCGTCGCGGTCCTCGTCGAGCCCGGTGTCGACCCAGACGGACTCGCGGACGGCGTGCGCGTAGGAGTACACCGGCCGGCTTTCGTGGGGCGCGGCCTGTGCGACGGCGGCGGCCGGGGTGAGGAGGGCGGCGGTCAGGGTGGCGACGGCCGCGGTCGCGAGCGTTCTCCAGATCGTGAAGCGCGTGCGTATCGGCATGCGCGGACGGTACAGCGGTCAACTCCCGTGAGGTAGAGCGCTCTTCGGACACGCCCGGTGCTGTGACGGCCGAATGGCGATCGTGTGACACGAGGGGCCATGGACAGGTCAGGGGCCACAGGGACTCAATAGGCTCCGAACAGAGTTCCCGGCCCACTCCGGCCGGAGCTCCGAACGGCACTGCTGTCCCGACGACTTGGAGCTGACGTGCACCGCAGAATCTTCGTGCCGGGCGCTCTCGCGGCGGCCTCCCTGATGCTGGCGATCCCGGCATCGGCCGCGAGCTACACCCCCGGTGCGCCGGGGATCGGCGACCCCTACTACCCGTACTACGGCAACGGCGGCTACGACGTCTCGCACTACGACCTGAGGCTGCGCTACCAGCCGGAGACGGACCAACTGCAGGGCACGGCGACCGTCCTGGCCCGGACCACGCAGGACCTGTCCAGCTTCGACCTGGACTTCCTGCTGGACGTGAGCGAGGTGCGGGTCAACGGCGCGAAGGCGGCGTTCACGCACACCGGCGAGCACGAACTCGTGGTCACCCCGAAGCGGCCACTGGCCAAGGGCACGCCGATCACGGTCGTCGTCCGCTACAGCGGTGTGCCGTCGACGAAGAGCGCGTACGGCTTCACCACCTGGCACCGCACGCCCGACGGGGCGGTCGCCGCCGACGAGCCCGAGGCCGCCTGGTGGTGGTTCCCGAGCAACGACCACCCGAGCGACAAGGCCACCTACGACGTGTCGGTTGCCGTGCCGGACGGCACCCAGGCGATCTCCAACGGCACGCTCCAGTCGACGAGTTCGCAGCGCGGCTGGACCAGCTACAGCTGGCGGCAGAACAAGCCGCAGGCGACGTATCTGGCCACCCTCGCGCTCGGGAAGTTCGACATCACCACCAGCACCTCCGACGGCGGCGTCCCGGTGATCAACGCCTACAGCACGGACCTCGGCGACAACGACGGCGCGGCCCGCGCGAGCGTGGAGCGCACCGGGGAGATCGTCGACTGGCTGAGCGACTGGTTCGGGCCGTATCCGTTCAGCACGGCCGGCGGGTACGTGCCGAACACCACCACCGGGTACGCGCTGGAGACGCAGAGCCGGGTGTACTACAGCCCGAAGCAGTTCGCTAAGGGCTCCAACGTCTCCGTGGTCGTGCACGAACTCGCCCACCAGTGGTACGGCGACGACGTGTCGGTCAAGGACTGGAAGGACATCTGGCTCAACGAGGGCTTCGCCACGTACGCGCAGTGGCTGTGGTCGGAGCACGAGGGCGAGGGCACCACGCGGGAACTCGCCGACTACGTGTACGCCTCGCACCCGGCCGACGACCCGTTCTGGACGGTGGCGCCCGGCGACCCGGGCGCCGACCACCAGTTCGACGACGCCGTGTACGACCGGGGTGCCGCCGCCATCCAGGCGCTGCGGGACGGGGTCGGCGACACCGCGTTCTTCGCCATCCTCAAGGGCTGGCCGAAGGAGCACGCCTACGGCAACGCCTCCGTGGCCGACTTCGAGCGGTACGCCGAGCAGGTGTCCGGCAGGCCGCTGGCCGGCCTTTTCGACACGTGGCTGTTCCAGCCGTCGAAGCCGGCGGCGTCGGCCGCGCGTTCCCTGGCGAAGGGCGGCGACGGTGCAGGCAAGCCGGTGACGAGGCCGAAGTCGTGGACGAGCATCGAGGCGGCCCACGGCGGCCACGGACACTGAGGTCTCACCGGTCCGCTGCGGCGGCCGCCTGCTCGATCAGGTCGTCCCGGCCTATAGCGTCCGTGCGGGTGGCCGGGACGGTGCACGCGTACGCCCCGGCGACGGACCCGAACAGGGCGCACCGCCGGGGCGGTTCGCCGGTGAGGCGGCCGTAGAGGAACGCGGCGGCGAAGGCGTCGCCCGCGCCGTTTGAGTCGACCACCGGCGCGGGCGGGGCCACGGCCGGTACGCGGGTCAGCTCGCCGTCCGCCAGCAGGTACGCGCCCTCGGCTCCGGCGGTGGCGACGACCGTCTCGGCGCGGCCCCGTTCGGCGATGTGCCGCATCGTGCGCTCGGGGTCGGTCAGGGCGGCGGCCGAGAGGAAGACGACGTCCGCCGCGTGGGCGAAGGGCCGGTGGTACGGGTTCTCGCCGTCCCAGTCGTGCAGGTCGGTGGAGAGGGGCACGCCGGTGTCCCGGAGCACGGGCAGGGCGTGGGCGCCGGGCTGGGTGATGGTGAGGTGCACGTGCCGGGCGCCGGCGGCCAGCGCGCGGAGGGTGCCCTCGGGGTAGCGGTCGCCGGGGTCGGCGCGGCTGGTGTCGTACAGCGACAGCCGGCCACCGTCCGGGCTCACCAGGTTGACCGCCCGTTTGGTGCCGGCGGGCTGCGGGATGGCGGTGAGCGCGATCCCGCGCTCCCGGTGCAGCTCACGCACGAGGTCGCCCTCGGGATCGTCCCCGAGCAGATCGATGTGGTGCGTGACCAGCCCGAGCGCACTCAGCCCCACGGCGACGAAGTCCCCGGTCTGCCCGGCCCGGGTCCGGATCCCAGAGTCGATCATGTAACTGTCCGCATACGGCAACGGCAACACGGGAACGCCCACAATCGTGTCCGCCCCGGCCCCACCCACCACGAGCACGTCCGTACGCCCGGTCATCAGCCGCCCCCTCCGTGGTCATAAACCGTCACGGCGATGCCCCGCCCCGTCAGCCGTTCGGTGATGAGCGGCTCGATCCGGGACCACTTCCCGCCCGCCAGACCGCAGCCTATGCGGGGCATGTGCACGGACGCGCCGAGGGCGGCCGCTTCGTCGGCGAGCCGGCCGAGTGCCGTGTCGATCGCCTCGTAGCGGACGGGGACGCCCTTGCTGCCGGTCTTGATCCCGCGCTGGCCGACCATGTTCGCGACCCACAGAGCCCGCCCCACCGGCACCAGTTGCACCGCGCCCAGGGCGAAGTCGTTGTGGGCGCGGTCGCGGTGCCAGGCGCGGTAGGCCGCCTCCGGCTCCGGCCAGCGGCGCGAGAGCGCGAGGACGAAGCCCTTGCCCCAGCCCCCGATGTCGTTGCAGACATGGGCGATCACCTTGGGGCCCTTGGCCGACGGGACGGTGGCGTCACCCCGGACGTATGTGATCTCCGACATGACGTCACCGTAGGCGATGGCACTGACAGTGGCCCTGGGCTTTCCCGGCGGCAGCGGACGTCGCTACTTCGTCAGTCGGGTGAGTTCCTCGTCGGTGTCGGTGGCGACGCGGCGGCGGACGGCGAACCAGCCGGCGATGAGGAGGGCGGCGAGGAGGGGGACGAGGTAGAGGGTCTTGCGGCCGACGTCGGGGTCGTTCCACATCATCCCGAGGCAGGCCAGGAGGAAGGCGATCGTGGCGATCTCGGTGACGGGGCTGAACTTGAGCTGGAAGGACGGGCGGGCGACGAGGCCGGCGCGGGCGCGGCGGACGAAGACCAGGTGGCAGATCATGATGATCACCCAGGTGCTGACGATGCCGAGGGAGGCCACGTTCAGCACGATCTCGAAGGCCTGGCTGGGCACCAGGTAGTTGAGGCCGACGCCGAGCACACAGACGCCGCAGGTCAGCAGGATGCCGCCGTAGGGCACCTGGCTGCGGTTCATACGGGCGGTGAACCTGGGCGCGGAGCCGGCCATCGCCATCGAACGCAGGATGCGGCCCGTGGAGTACAGCCCGGAGTTCAGGGAGGACATGGCGGCGGTCAGCACGACCAGGTTCATCACGTCGCCGGCCGCCGGAATGCCGATCTTCGACAGCACCGTCACGAACGGGCTCTCGTCGGCCGAGTACACCGACCCGGGCAGCAGCAGGGCGAGCAGCACGACGGAGCCGACGTAGAACAGGCCCACCCGCCACATGATCGAGTTCACCGCGCGCGGGACGACCTTCTCCGGCTCGGCGGTCTCGCCGGCGGCGACACCGACCAGTTCCAGCGCGGCGTACGCGAAGATCACGCCCTGCATGACGAGCACGGCGGGCATCGCGCCGTGCGGCAGGAGGCCGCCGTGGTCGCTGATCACGCTGATGCCGGGCGTCTGCCCGTCGACCGGGTGCTGGGTGGCCAGCAGGAAGATGCCGATCAGCATGAAGGCGACGAGCGTGGCCACCTTGACGATGGAGAACCAGAACTCCATCTCGCCGAAGATCTTCACCGAGATCAGGTTCACGGCGAGCACGACCGCCAGGGCGATCAGCGCCAGCACCCACTGCGGGATGGACGTGAACATGCTCCAGTAGTGCGTGTACAACGCGATCGCGGTGATGTCGGCGATGCCGGTGGTCGACCAGTTCAGGAAGTACATCCAGCCGGCGACATAGGCGCCCTTCTCGCCGAGGAACTCGCGCGCGTAGCTCACGAAGGACCCGGAGGAGGGCCGGTAGAGCACCAGCTCGCCCAGCGCCCGTACGACGAAGAAGGCGAAGACCCCGCACACCAGGTAGGCCACCGCGAGCGCCGGTCCCGCGGTGTGCAGGCGGCCACCGGCGCCGAGGAAGAGGCCTGTGCCGATGGCACCGCCGATGGCGATCATGTTGATGTGGCGGGCCTTGAGGTCCTTGCTGTAGCCGGCGTCGCCCGCGTCGGCGGGCGTTCGGGCCGCCTCGGGGCGGGCGGCGACCGGTGCCGAGGGCACGGCGTCCTTGCTCACGGGTGGTACCACTTCCTGTGCCCCGGACCTCGTGGGCCCGGGTGTCCGTACAGTTCAGCCCGCACCACCCCTGGGTGTGTCGCGGCACAGACCAAGGCAGCAGCTTCCCAGAGAAGGCACCCGGTATGCGGTGTTCCGGATCACAGAGCGGCGCTTCTCACAGGGGCTCCACGAGTAGCCCACGGGTTTCACAGCACTGGTGAGACAGCGATACTGCTGCACATGACGACCGACGCGAGGACCGGTGCTCCGACCGGTGCGCCCGACGCCGAGGAGACGGCCCTCACCATCGACGAGCTGGCCGCCCGGGCCGGCGTCACGGTCCGGACCGTCCGCTTCTACGGCAGCAGGGGGCTGCTGCCGCCCCCGGTGATCGGCCCGCGCCGGGTGGGGCGCTACGGGGCGGGGCACCTGGCACGGCTGGCGCTGATCGAGGAGCTGCAGCGGCAGGGCATGACCCTGGCGGCGATCGAGCGGTACCTGCGGCAACTGCCGGCGGACCTCTCCCCGCACGACCTGGCCATCCACCGCGCGGTGGTCGCCTCCTGGGCCCCGGACGTGGTGGAGACGCTGCCGCGCGAGGAACTGGAGCGGCGGGCCGGCCGGCCACTCGACGACGCGGACCTTCAGCGGCTCACGGCGATGAACGTCGTCCTCACGGAGGACGGCGCCATGGCCTCGGGCGGCAGCGCGACGGCCGACGACGCCGAAACCGTCCGGGTCGATTCCGGGCTGTTGCGGCTCGGCGTTCAGCTCCTGGACGTGCCGCTGTCGCAGGAGGTGATCCTCGCGGCGCGCGAGGTGCTCGCCGAGCACTCGCGCGCCGCCGCCCATGAGCTGGCCCTGCTCTTCCGCGGCGAGGTCGCGGAGCGTGACGCCCGGGACGTGAAGTCCCTGTCGGCGCACATGCACCCGTTGGTGGTACAGGCGCTGCTGACCACGTTCCAGCGGTCGCTGCGGGAAGAGCTGGGCGAGTGGCTCGCGGGGTCAGACGCGGGCTGAGTCGGTGAACCGCTCCCCCTTCCCGGCCTTCTCCACGAGCAGCGCGGGCGGGGCGAAGCGCTCGCCGTAGCGCTCGGCGAGTTCCCGCGCGCGGGCGACGAAGCCGGGCAGGCCGCCCTCGTAGCCGTTGATGTACTGCAGGACGCCCCCGGTCCAGCCGGGGAACCCGATGCCGAGGATCGAGCCGATGTTGGCGTCGGCGACGGAGGTCAGGACGCCCTCCTGAAGGAGCTTGACCGTGTCGAGTGCCTCGGCGAAGAGCATCCGCTCCTGCATGTCCCGGAACGGGATCTCCTGGCCCGCCCGCGTGAAGTGCTCGCGCAGGCCCGGCCAGAGCCCGGCGCGCTTGCCGTCCTCGCCGTACTCGTAGAAGCCCGCGCCGCCGCTGCGGCCGGGGCGGCCGAACTCGTCGACCATGCGGTCGATGACCGCCTCCGCGGGGTGCGCCGCCCAGGTGCCGCCCGCCTCCTCGACGGCCCGCTTCGACTCGTTGCGGATCTTGCGGGGCAGCGTGAGGGTCAGCTCGTCCATGAGGGACAGCACCTTGGCCGGGTAGCCGGCCTGGGCCGCCGCCTGTTCGACCGATGCGGGCTCGATGCCCTCGCCGACCATGGCGACGCCCTCGTTGATGAAGTGGCCGATCACCCGGGAGGTGAAGAAGCCGCGCGAGTCGTTGACGACGATGGGCGTCTTGTTGATCTGGCGGACCAGGTCGAAGGCGCGCGCGAGGGCCTCGTCCCCGGTGCGCTCACCCTTGATGATCTCGACCAGCGGCATCTTGTCGACCGGCGAGAAGAAGTGCAGCCCGATGAAGTCGGCCTGGCGCTCCACCCCCTCGGCGAGGGCGGTGATGGGCAGGGTGGAGGTGTTGGAGCACAGCAGCGCGTCCGGCTCGACGACGTGCTGGATCTCCTGGAAGACCTTGTGCTTGAGGGCCGGGTCCTCGAACACGGCCTCGATGACCGCGTCGCAGCCGGCGAGGTCGGCGGCGTCGGCGGTGGGCGTGATGCGGGCGAGCAGCGCGTCCGCCTTCTCCTGGGTGGTACGGCCCTTGGCGACGGCCTTGGCGCACAGCTTCTCGGAGTAGCCCTTGCCCTTGAGGGCCGCCTCCAGGGAGACGTCCTTGAGGACGACCTCGATGCCCGCGCGGGCACACGAGTAGGCGATGCCGGCGCCCATCATCCCCGCACCGAGCACGGCGGCCCTGCGCACCTGGCGGGGCTCGACTCCCTTGGGGCGGTTGGCGCCGGAGTTGACGGCCTGGAGGTCGAAGAAGAACGCCTGGATCATGTTCTTCGAGGTCTGTCCTGCGGCCAGTTCGACGAAGTAGCGGGCCTCGATGACCTGCGCGGTCTCGAAGTCGACCTGGGCGCCCTCGACGGCCGCGGCGAGGATGTTGCGCGGCGCCGGGTAGGGGGCGCCGCCCGTCTGCTTGCGCAGGGTGGCCGGGAAGGCGGGCAGGTTCGCGGCGAACTTCGGGTTGGCGGGCGTACCGCCGGGAATCCGGTAGCCGGGCTTGTCCCAGGGCTGCTGCGACTCGGGGTTGGCGTCGATGAAGGCGCGGGCCCTGGCGAGGAGTTCCTCGGGGGTGGCGGCGACCTCGTGGACCAGGCCGTTCTCCTGGGCGCGGCGCGCGTTGTACTGGGTGCCCTGGAGGAGCACCTTCAGCAGGGCGTCCGCGATGCCGAGCAGCCGGACGGTGCGCACGACCCCGCCGCCGCCGGGGAGCAGGCCGAGGGTGACCTCGGGGCAGCCGATCTTGGTGCCGGGGGTGTCGAGGGCGACCCGGTGGTGGCAGGCCAGGGCGAGTTCGAATCCGCCGCCGAGCGCGGCGCCGTTGACGGCGGCGACGACCGGCTTGCCGAGGGTCTCGATGCGGCGCAGGTTCCGCTTGATGGCGAGGCCGCCGTCGAGGAGCTGCTGCGCGGTGTCGGGCGTCACGCGGATCAGGTCGCGCAGGTCGCCGCCGGCGAAGAAGGTCTTCTTCGCCGAGGTGAGGATGACGCCGCGGATGGAGTCCCTCTCGGCCTCGAGGCGGTCGGTGACCGCGGTGAGGGAGTCGCGGAACGCCTGGTTCATGGTGTTCGCGGACTGGTGGGGGTCGTCGAGGACGAGGGTGACGACGCCGGTGTCGTCCTGCTCCCAGCGGATGGTGGTGCTCTCGGTCATGACAGTGGTCTCCGTTGAGGTCTGGGGGTTTCCGCGGGGAGTTCAGACGCGCTCGACGACGGTGGCGATGCCCATGCCGCCGCCGACGCAGAGGGTCGCGAGGCCGTACCGCTTGTCCTGGCGCTCAAGTTCGTCGATGAGGGAGCCGAGGATCATCGCGCCGGTGGCGCCAAGGGGGTGGCCGAGGGCGATGGCGCCGCCGTTGACGTTGACCTTGTCGAGGCTGAGGCCCATGTCCTTCACGAAGCGCAGCACGACGGCGGCGAACGCCTCGTTGATCTCGACGAGGTCGATGTCGTCGATGGTCAGCCCGGCCTTGGCGAGGGCCTTGCGGGTGGCGGGCGCGGGCCCGGTGAGCATGATGGTGGGCTCGGAGCCGGAGACGGCGGCGGAGACGATCCGCGCGCGCGGGGTGAGGCCGTGGCGCTCGCCGACCTCGCGGGAGCCGATGGCCACCAGGGAGGCGCCGTCGACGATGCCGGAGGAGTTGCCCGCGTGGTGGACGTGGTCGATCTTCTCCACCCAGTGGTACTTCTGCAGCGCGACGGCGTCGAAGCCGCCCAGCTCGCCGATGTCCGCGAACGAGGCCTTGAGCTTCGCGAGGGAGTCGGCGGTGGTGCCGGGGCGCAGGTGCTCGTCGTGGTCGAGGACGACGAGTCCGCTGCGGTCCTTCACGGGGACGACGGAGCGGTCGAAGCGGCCTTCCTTCCAAGCGGTGGCGGCGCGCTCCTGGGACAGGGCCGCGTACTCGTCGACGTCGCGGCGGGAGAAGCCCTCAATGGTGGCGATGAGGTCGGCGCCGATGCCCTGGGGCACGAAGTTGACGGCGAGGTTCGTCATCGGGTCGTTGAACCAGGCGCCGCCGTCCGAGGCCATCGGGACGCGGGACATGGATTCCACACCGCCGGCGAGGACGAGGTCCTCCCAGCCGGAGCGGACCTTGGCGGCGGCCAGGTTGACGGCTTCCAGGCCGGAGGCACAGAAGCGGTTCTCCTGGAGTCCGGCGACCGTGTCGGGCAGTCCGGCGGCGATGGCGGCGATCCGGGCGATGTCGGACCCCTGGTCGCCGACGGGGCCGACGACGCCGAGGACGATGTCGTCGACGGCGGCCGGGTCGAGGCCCGGGAAGCGGTCGCGGATCTCGTGGATGAGGCCGACGACCAGGTCGATCGGCTTCGTGCCGTGCAGGGCGCCGGTCGCCTTGCCGCGGCCGCGCGGGGTGCGGATCGCGTCGTACACGTACGCTTCGGTGCTCACTTCGGTGCCTTTCGGAGGGTGGGCGGAGCGGGGCGGGAGCAGGGAGGGGCGGTTGAGTCGCGGTCCGCCACGGGGTCGTCGTCGAGCAGGGCGGGTATCTCCCAGTCCCGGGCCACCGCGCGGGTGTCCGCGCCCGGGAGGGCGGGGCCGGAGCGGACGGTGGTGGGGGTGGCGGAGAATCGGGGGGCCGGGGCGGGCTGGGTGAGGCCGCCGGGGTCGGTGAAGGTGCCGCGGGCGGCCAGGTGCGGGTGGTGCGGGGCCTCGCGCAGGGACAGCACGGGGGCCACGCACGCGTCGGAGTCCGCGAAGACGGCCGTCCACTCGTCCCGGGTGCGGGACTGGAAGCGGGCGGCGACGCGCTCGCGTAGCTCACTCCAGCGGGTGACGTCCGTGCGGGCGGCGGCCAGGTCGTCCAGGCCGAGGAGGCGCAGGAACTCCGCGTAGAACCGCTCCTCCAGGGCGCCGACCGCCATGTGTCCCCCGTCGGCGGTCTCGTAGGTGCCGTAGTACGGACAGCCGCCGTCCAGGAGGTTGGCGCCGCGCCGGTCCTGCCAGCCGCCGGCGGCCAGCATGCCGTGGATCATCGAGGCGAGGTGGGCGGAGCCGTCGACGATGGCCGCGTCGACCACCTGGCCGGCGCCGGTGGCACGCGCGTGGTGCAGGGCCGCGAGGACGCCGACGACCAGGTAGAGCGAGCCGCCCGCGTAGTCGCCGACCAGGTTGGCGGGGATCGCCGGGGGTTCGCCGGCCCGGCCGATCAGGCCGAGGGTGCCGGTGACCGCGATGTACGCCACGTCGTGGCCGGCGCGCTGGGCGAGGGGGCCGTCCTGGCCCCAGCCGGTCATCCGGCCGTAGACGAGCCGGGGGTTGCGGGCGTGACAGGCCTCGGGGCCGACGCCGAGGCGCTCGGCGACGCCGGGGCGGTAGCCCTCGATCAGGATGTCGGCGCGCTCGGCGAGGTCCAGGACGCGCGCGGGGCCGTCCGGTGCCTTCAGGTCGACGACGACCGAGCGTTTGTTGCGGTTGGTGATGTCGTACGCCGGGTCGATCCCCAGGCCGGGGCCGTTCGGGCGGTCGACACGGACCACGTCGGCGCCCAGGTCGGCGAGGAGCATCGCGGCGAACGGGCCGGGCCCGATGCCGGCCAACTCGATCACGCGCACGCCGGCGAGCGGGCCGTGTCCCGGCGCTCCTGCCGTCCCTGCGGTCGTCATGCCGTCCTGCCCCCAGCCCTTGTGACACAAGTGATGTAACACCGGTGATGTTAAGAACACGTTCCACCGGACACAAGACCTGAACGAGCAAGCGCTTAGCCAAGTGCCCGACGCACCGCGGTTCACCCGGGTGAGTGAGGCCCCGGGCCGGTCGCCCGGCCCGGCACTCCTCACGCTAGCCTCAGCGACCGACAGCGGCGCGGCTGCGGAACCGAGGGGTGTCATGAATAGGCCAAACAGGACGGACCGTCCCTACGACGTCGTGCTCTTCGGAGCCACGGGCTTCGTCGGCGTGCTCACGGCGGAGTACCTCGCCGCGCACGGGCCGAGCGAGCTGCGCTGGGCGATCGCGGGCCGCGACGAGCTCAAGCTGGAGCGGCTGCGCGAACGGCTGCCCGGCGGCCGCGAGGTCCCGGTGCTGCGGGCCGACGTGAGCGACCCGGCCGGCCTGCGCGCCCTCGCCGAGCAGGCGCGCGTGGTGGCCACGACCGTCGGCCCGTACCTCACCCACGGCGAGGAGCTGGTCGCCGCCTGCGCGGACATGGGCACCGACTACCTCGACCTCACCGGCGAGCCCGAGTTCGTGGACCTGATGTACGTCCGGCACGACGCACGCGCGCGGGAGACCGGCGCCCGGCTGCTGCACGCCTGCGGCTTCGACTCCGTCCCGCACGACCTGGGCGTCTACTTCACCGTCCGGCAACTGCCCGAGGACGTACCGCTGACGGTGGACGGCTTCGTGACCGCGGACGCGGCCTTCTCCGGCGGCACGCTGGCCTCGGCGCTGAACCAGTTCGCGCGCGGCCGGCACATGCTGGCCGCCGCGCGGGACCGCGGCCGGCACGAGCCCCGGCTGGTGGGGCGCCGGGTGGCGGCGCCCACGGGCGCGCCGCGCTTCGCGAAGGAGGTCGGCGCGTGGGCGCTGCCGCTTCCGACCATCGACCCGCAGATCGTGCGCCGCTCGGCCAAGGCCCTGGACCGCTACGGCCCCGACTTCCGCTACCGGCACTACGCGGCGGTCCGGCACCTGCCGGTCGCCGTCGGCGGGATCGCCGCCGTCGGCGCGGTGGCCACGGCGGCCCAGCTGCCGCCGGCCCGCCGCTGGCTGTCGGACCGGCTCAAGCCGGGTGACGGGCCGAGTGCCGAGAAGCGGGCGGACAGCTGGTTCTCGGTGCGCTTCGTCGGCGAGGGCGGCGGGCGGCGCGTGTTCACCGAGGTCGCCGGCGGCGACCCGGGCTACGACGAGACCGCGAAGATGTTCGCCGAGGCCGCCCTGTCCCTGGCCTTCGACGACCTGCCGCCCACGGCGGGCCAGGTGACCACGGCCCAGGCGATGGGCGACGCGCTCATCGAACGGCTCCGCGCGGCGGGCATCACGTTCCGGGTGGCGGCGAAGCGGTAGCCGACGGCGGGGGCGGGAGCGGCGGCCGCGCGGGACCGACGGTGCGGGCCGCAGTCGGCGTCCCCGTCGCCCCCCGCGGCCCCTGACCGACCGCCTCGCGCAGGGCCCGGCGGCAGAGGGTGTCCGCTCGGCGGGTCGTCTCCGGGAGGCGGTATGCCGGGGTCAGGGCGAGGACGTGGGCCACGGCGTTGTCCAGGCCGACCCGGTGGCCGACCGAGACGAAGACGGGCTTGACGCCGTCCCGGGTGCGCAGGGCGCGGCCGACCTCCTCGGTGCCGGCGAGGAGCGGCGCGGTGCTGCCCCGGCGCGGGCCCGGATCGTCGTAGGTGAAGGTGAACGGGTTCTTGGCGACGCCGATCGTGGGCAGCCCGGTGAGCACGCCGAGGTGGCTGGCGAGGCCGAAGCGGCGCGGGTGGGCCAGGCCGTAGCCGTCGCACACCACGAGGCCGGGCGGGCACGGCAGGGCGTCCAGGCCCGCACGCACGGTCGGGATCTCCCTGAAGGCGAGCAGCCCGGGCACGTACGGGAATGACACCCGGCCGACGGCCGTCGTCTCGGCCACGACCGCCAGGGTGGCCGCGTCCAGCACGACGGCCGCCGCGGCGACGAGGTCGCGCTCGTCGTCGTAGGCCACGTCGACCCCCGTGACGTGGCCGCTGCCGGGCGGCGGGCCGGTCTCGTCGAGCACCACGCGCGCACGCAGGGCGTCCTGGACGGCGCGCGCCTCTTCCTCGGTCGCGGGCCCGCCCGCGCCTTCGCCTACGGTCGTCATCGTGACCCGACTGTACGGGGCGGGTGACGGACCGTGGAACCTCGGGGGTAGGCTCGCGATCATGTTCGTACTGGAGCTGACCTACACCGCCCCGCTCGACGCCGTGGACGCCGCGCTGCCGGCCCATGTGACCTGGCTGGAGCAGCAGTACGAGAAGGGTCTCTTCCTGGCGTCGGGGCGCAAGAACCCCCGCGACGGCGGGGTGATCCTGGCCGTCGCGGAGGACCGCGCCCGGATGGAGGAACTGGTCGCGTCCGACCCGTTCGTGACCGCCGGGGTGTGCGAGTACCGGGTCACGGAGTTCGTCGCGACGAAGACCGTGCCCGAACTCGCCGGTTACCGGCAGACCCTGGGCTGAGCCGGCGGGTCAGCCCTTCTTGGCGTTCAGCGCGTTGCGCAGCTGGTCCTTGTTCATGTTCGAACGGCCCTCGATGCCGCGCTGCTTGGCCTCGTTGTAGAGCTGGTCGCGGGTCGGGCCCTGGGAGCCGGTCCGGTTGCCCGACCGCTGCCCGCCGCGCTTGCTCGACGACATGTCCTGGGTGGAGCTGCGGCTGGCCGTCCTGGACTCACCGGAGCGGGCCCGCTCCTTGTTCACGGTCCGCGCCGCGATCTCCTTGGCGCGCCCCGCGCTCTCCCCGCGGTCCTGCGCGCTCTCCTTGATGTGCTCGTACTGACGTTCCCGCTTGGGGCTGGAACCGGCCGGCATGATCACTCCTTTCTCTCCGCCGCGGAGGATCGCGTTACCCGAGATCGCGTGACACGGGATCACGTGGCACGGAATCACATGGCACGGGATCACCCGCGGCGGGAGACGAGTACCCGGCTCGCCGGTCCTTACGTCAGCGTTCCAGCCGGGCCACCCGGCCCTGTTCTCCGGCCGCCCAGCAACTCAGGTCCGGGGTGCAGTCCACCGTGTCGTACGAGCCGGTGTCGATCGTCCGCCAGGTGCGGCCGCCGTCCGTGGTGAGATCGGTGCCGGTGGGGCCGACGGCGAGTGCGGCGGTACGGCTGTGCGGCAGCCAGGCCACGCCGGAGCGGTACGCCGGCACCGGTGCGGCGGCCGGCCGCCACGTGCGGCCGCCGTCGCGCGTGACTGCGGCGGCTCGCGGGGAGGCCTGGCCGGCGCTGTAGTCACCGCCGACGGCCAGACCGTGCGTGCGGTCGCGGAAGGCGAGCGCGAACACCCCGCGCGCGGGGTCGCCGGCCGGGATCGGCGTGTCGGCGGCCGCCCAGGTCAGGCCGCGGTCGGCGGAGTGCAGCACGCGCGCGTGGGCGCCGCCGCCGGTGGCGAGCCAGGCGTCCTTCGGCCCGGAGGTGACCAGGCACTGCCCGCTCGCGGCGAAGCCCGCCTCGCCCGCCAGGGCGGCCGGCATCCCGGCGGCGGGCAGGACGTGCCAGGAGCGGCCACCGTCGCCGGTGGACAGGATCCGGAACCTGCCGTCGACCGGGTCGCTCATGGCGAGGCCATGGCGGTGGTCGAAGAAGGCCATGCAGTCGTAGAACGCCTTCGGGTCGGTGTTGCGGAAGGACTCCGTCCAGGTCGCTCCGCCGTCGTCGGTGCGGTACACCCGGGAGGCCTCGCCCTCGCCGATGGCCAGCACGACCGCGCGCCGCGCGTCGAACGCCTCGACGTCCCGGAACTCCAGCCCGGCGGCGCCCGGCGGAGAGACGTTCCGCCAGCTCGCGCCGCCGTCCGTGGTGCGCAGCACGGTGCCGCCGGTGCCGGCCAGCCAGGCGGTGTGCCGGCTGACGGCGGCCAGCCCGCGGAACCGCGCCTGCGGAGCGCCGCTGTCCTTCGGCGCCCAGTGCAGGCCCGGTGTGCCGTGGCCGCCGTCGTGCCCGGCGCCGTGGCCGAGTGACCGCGCCTCGGCGGCCGGCACCGTCAGCACGGCCAGGGCCGCCCCGCAGGCCACCCCGGCGGCCATCATCCGGGTCGTACGTCCCCTGCGTCGCGTGTTCCCCAAGCGCCTCATGGCGGGCGAAGCTAGCCCACCGGCATCGCGCCGTCCAGAGGGCCCAACCCGCCCACGGGACGGCGCACATGGGCCGGAACGAATCGTCACACGGGCCGGAACGGACCGGCGCGCACGGGCCTGCGCCGATCGGGTGCATGAACGCGGTGACCGAGGTCACTCGTCCCGCGTGTGCACGCTCTGGCCCATTCCGACGTCTCTTCCAGTGCCAGGCCTCGCACGCCGCCGAGCACGTCCAGCCGTCACAAGGGAGCAAGGCGTTGTCCACCGTCATCGAGCAGCCCGTAGAGGCCCGTCTCGTCGCCGCCGCACCGCGCATGCCGAGCATTCCCGCAACGCTGCGCTACGACCGGCGCGACCCGTTCGCCGTCCGTATGACCTTCCCGGCGCCGGCCACCCTGGAGGGTGTCGAGGTCTGCTGGACGTTCTCCCGCGAGCTGCTGACGGCCGGCCTGCACGCCCCGGAGGGGCACGGTGACGTCCGCGTGCGGCCGTACGGCTACGACCGCACCGTGCTGGAGTTCCACGCCCCGGAGGGCACCGCGGTCGTGCACGTGCGCAGTGGTGAGATCCGGCGGTTCCTGGAGGCGACCGGCTCGCTGGTGCCGGTCGGCCTGGAGCACCTCCAGCTGGACCTCGACCACGATCTGGCCGAGCTGATGCGGGACGCCTGCTGAGCGACGGCGGGTGACCGCCACGCGCGCGTGGGCCAGCTCCCGTTCTACGCGCGCGTGGACCGGCTCCTGTCCGCGCACGCCGGTAATTTCCGTTGACACTCCTCCCGCCGTCCCCGTACGGTGTATGACGGTTCTGTTGCCGCCGATAGGAGAAGGACGTTGCTCGTCTGAGGTCTTGAGACACCGCGTCACACCGGTGAGGTGTGCGTGGCGTACGACCTCGGCGTCCGAGCCGTCCCCCTGGCACAGGCCCTTTCTTTCGTGCTTCAGGCTTTCGGTTTCCGCCTCGCGGTGTCTCGACACGCGCTCGCCCCGACCGCACTCCAGTACCCGCGAGGCCTGTATGTCATCTTCCCTCACCTGTACGTCCCTGTCCTTCGCCTGGCCCGACGGCACCACCGTCCTCGACGGCCTCGACATCGTCTTCGGTCCCGGCAGGACCGGGCTCGTCGGCGTGAACGGATCAGGGAAATCAACCCTGTTGAAGCTGCTCGCCGGTGAACTCGTCCCGGCGGACGGCACCGTGAAGGCGACCGGCGAGGTCGGTCACCTCCCGCAGAACGTCACGCTCGACACCTCGCTCCGCGTCGACGAAACCCTCGGCATCGCCGGCAAGCGGGCCGCGCTGCACGCCATCGAGGCGGGCGACGCGGCCGAGGAGTACTTCGAGACCGTCGGCGACGACTGGGACGTGGAGGAGCGCGCCCTGGTGACCCTCGGCGAGCTGGGGCTCGGCCACATCGGCCTGGACCGCACGGTCGGCGAGGTGTCCGGAGGCGAGTCGGTCCTGCTGCGCCTGGCCGCGCTGCTGCTGCGCCGTCCCGACGTCCTGCTGCTCGACGAACCCACCAACAACCTGGACCTGTACGCGCGCCGGCGGCTGTACGCGGCCGTCGCCGCCTGGCCCGGCGTGCTGATCGTGGTCAGCCACGACCGTGAACTGCTGGACCTGGTCGACCAGATCGCGGAGCTGCGCTCCGGTGAGGTCGCCTGGTACGGCGGGAACTTCTCGGCGTACGAGGGGGCACTGGCCGTCGAACAGGACGCGGCCGAACGGATGGTGCGCGTGGCCGAGGCGGATCTGCGCAAGCAGAAACGCGAACTGGCCGACGCCCAGGTCAAACTGGCCCGCCGCAAGCGGTACGGCCAGAAGATGTGGGACTCCAAACGCGAGCCGAAGATCGTGATGGGCGCCCGCAAACGCGCCGCCCAGGAGTCCGCCGGAAAGCACCGCATCATGCACGAGGAGCGGCTCGCCGGGGCCAGGGAGCGCCTGGACGAGGCGGTGGAGGCGGTGCGGGACGACGACGAGATCCGGGTCGACCTCCCGTACACGGCCGTACCGCCCGGCCGTCAGGTGCTCACCCTGGAGAACCTGCGGATGGCCTACGGGGCCCGGGTGGAGGGGATCCTCGATCTGCGGGGCCCGGAGCGGATCGCGCTGATCGGGCGCAACGGCTCCGGGAAGACGACGCTGCTGCGGACCGTCGCCGGGGAGCTGGCGCCGGACGGCGGCCAGGCGCGGGCGCATGTGCCGCTGCGCTTCCTGCCGCAGCGGCTCGACGTCCTGGACGAGGAGCTGACCGTAGCCGAGAACGTGGGCCGGTTCGCGCCGGGCGCCACCAACAACCGGGTCCGGGCGCGGCTCGCCCGCTTCCTGTTCCGGGGCGGCCGGGCCGACCAGAAGGCGGCCACGCTCTCCGGCGGCGAGCGGTTCAGGGCGGCCCTGGCCGCGCTGATGCTCGCCGAGCCCGCTCCCCAGCTGCTGCTGCTCGACGAGCCGACGAACAACCTCGACATGGCGAGCGTGCGGCAGCTGACCTCGGCCCTGGAGTCGTACGAAGGGGCCCTGGTGGTGGCGAGCCACGACCTGCCGTTCCTGGAGTCCCTCGGGATCACCCGGTGGCTGCTGATGACGGACGGGGAGCTGCGGGAGACCTCGGCCGAGGAGGTGGCGGCGGCAGGCCGGTAGGCGGTCTCAAGAGGGGCACAGCCCCGCGACGGGGGTTTTGTGCGCGCCGGTCCGCCCTGCATGATGGCGGACCGGCGCCGTATGACCGGCGCCCAGGGCCTGTCCGGCTCCGGACAGGCCCTGAAGCCGCACCCCCGAATCCGGAGATATTCCTCGTGCCCAGCAAGAAGGCCCTCGTCCGCCGTCCCGGCCCGCGTCTCGCCGAAGGCCTGGTGACGCACATCGAGCGGGAGAAGGTCGACGTGGACCTCGCCGTCCGGCAGTGGGAGGCGTACGTCGAGGCCCTGGGGGCGCACGGCTGGGAGACGATCGAGGTCGAGGCCGCCGACGAGTGCCCGGACGCGGTGTTCGTCGAGGACACCGTCGTCATGTACCGCAACGTCGCCCTGATCACGCGGCCCGGCGCCGAGCCGCGGCGCGCGGAGACGGCCGGTGTCGAGGAGGCGGTGGCCCGGCTCGGCTGCTCGGTGAACTGGGTGTGGGAGCCCGGCACGCTGGACGGCGGCGACGTCCTGAAGATCGGCGACACCGTCTACGTCGGCCGGGGCGGGCGGACGAACGCGGCCGGTGTGCAGCAGCTGAGGGCCGCGTTCGAGCCGCTGGGCGCGCGGGTGGTGGCCGTGCCGGTGAGCAAGGTGCTGCACCTGAAGTCCGCGGTGACCGCGCTGCCCGACGGGACGGTGATCGGGCACATCCCCCTGGTGGACCGGCCCTCGCTGTTCCCGGGCTTCCTGGCTGTGCCGGAGGAGTCGGGCGCGCACGTGGTGCTGCTGGGCGGTCACCGGCTGCTCATGGCCGCGAGCGCCCCGAAGACGGCGGACCTGCTGACCGATCTCGGGCACGAGGTGGTCACGGTGGACATCAGCGAGTTCGAGAAGCTGGAGGGATGTGTGACGTGCCTCTCGGTGCGGCTGCGGGGGCTGTACACCTGACCGGGTGACGCCGTCACCCTTCCGGCCCTGGGACCTGCGGGTCGGGGAGCTGTCCGGCATTCGCCCGGATCCCTTGCCCACCCGATCTGATCAGCGGTGTTTACGGCGGCCTTAACCTACGGCTTCGTAACCTACGGATTCGTAGCCTACGATCTCGTAGGTTTCCGGCACCGCTCGCCGGTTCGCCCCTCTTCTCCCCCGTTGTTCATGTTCGGCGTCCCCCTGGAGTACCCCGTGACGATCACTTCCCCTCACCTCGCCGGCCCGTCCGTGTGGACCGACGCGCGGCTGCTGTACGCGCTGGAGGAAGTGGTCGAGACGGAACTGAACCGGCATCTGAAGGTCGCCAAGGACTGGATGCCGCACGAGTACGTGCCGTGGAGCGACGCCCGCAACTTCCCGGGGCTGTTCGAGGACGGCGAGGCCTGGTCCAAGGAGCAGTCCCAGGTCACGGAGATCGGCCGGACGGCGCTCGTGGTCAACCTCCTCACCGAGGACAACCTGCCCAGCTACCACCACGAGATAGCCTCGCTCTTCGGCCGCGACGGCGCCTGGGGCACCTGGGTGCACCGCTGGACGGCGGAGGAGGGCCGGCACGGCATCGTCATGCGGGACTACCTGCTCGCCTCGCGCGCGGTGGACCCGGACAAGCTGGAGCAGTTCCGCATGGCCCACATGAGCGAGGGCTTCGAGTCCGACAACCGGCACTCGATGCTCCACTCGATCGCCTACGTCGCCTTCCAGGAGCTGGCCACCCGGATCTCGCACCGCAACACGGGCCACCAGTCCGGCGACCCGGCCTGCGACCGCATGCTGGCGCGCATCGCGACCGACGAGAACCTGCACATGGTCTTCTACCGCAACCTGCTGAAGGCCGCGTTCGAGCTGGCCCCCGACCTGACCATGCAGGCGGTCCGCGACGTCGTGGTGAACTTCCGCATGCCCGGGCACGGCATCCCCGGCTTCGAGCGGGCGGCCGCGCAGATGGCCATCGGCGAGGTCTACAACATGCGCATCCACCACGACGACGTGCTCCAGCCCGTCCTGCGCTTCCTGAAGGTCCTGGAGCTGGACGGCCTGGGCCCGGAGGGCGTGCAGGCGCAGGAGGAACTCGGCCTGTTCATGGGCGGCCTGAACGACGAGGCCCTCAAGTTCGACGAGAAGCTGGCCGCCCGCAAGGCCCGGATGGCGGCCCGGGGCCGCTGACCTCACCGGGGGGTGCGTCGCAGCGCGAGGCGCTCCTTCTCCGACAGGCCGCCCCAGACGCCGAAGCGTTCGTCGTTGTCCAGCGCGTACTCCAGGCAGGCGGGACGCATCTCGCACATGGCGCAGATGCGTTTCGCCTCACGGACCGAGCTGCCCGGCTCGGGGAAGAAGAAGTCGGCCCCGGTCTGCGCGCACAGGGCCTCGGCCTGCCAGGCGGGGTCGGCCGGGGTGATCGTTTCGGTGTGCATGGTCAGGATCGTGCCGGGCCGCGAAAAACGTTCGATCAACGCGGCATCAACGCCGCGGCACGGAGCCCCGCCGTCTCGATGATGCTCCGCCGCGGCGGGCCGGCGCACGGCGGCGCGCGGGGGGGACGGGTTTTCGCCGGGCGCGGACGGCGGCGTCCCGGCGGCGGTTGTCAGTGAGCGGTGCCAGACTCGGCAGTGCGGGCGGCGCGTCCCCGCCGCCCGGCCCGACAGGCAGCGGGACCCCTTTCGAGGAGGGCCGGAATGCTCACCACCCGTTTCGTCGACGGCGCCCCGAACTGGATCGACCTCGCCACATCCGATCTGGACGGCGCCCTCTCGTTCTACGGCGCGCTCTTCGACTGGCGGTTCCAGTCGGCCGGACCGGACGCCGGCGGTTACGGCTTCCTCCAGCTCGACGGCAGAACGGTCGCCGGCGCCATGCAGTCGGGCGCGGACCAGGGACCGCCGGCCTGGACGGTGTACTTCCGCAGCGAGGACGCGGCCGCGACCGCCAGGACGGCCGAGGAGGCGCACGGCCGGGTGGTGGTCCAGCCCATGGACGTCATGGGGCAGGGACACATGGCCGTCCTCACCGACCAGGCGGGCGTGCCCTTCGGGATCTGGCAGCCCGGCCGGACGAAGGGCGTGGACGTGGCGAACGAGCCCGGCGCCCTGTGCTGGGTCGAGCTGTACACACCGGACGTCGCCGCCTCCGCCGCGTTCTACAGCCGGACCCTCGGCCTGGAGACGTCCGCCGTGCCGTTCCCCGGCGGTACGTACACCTGTGTGAATCCGGGTGGCGCCGGGGAGGACGCGATGTTCGGCGGCATGGTCCCCCTGGCCCCCGACACGAGCGACGACTCGCCGTACTGGCTGCCGTACTTCGAGGTCGGGGACACGGACGTGGTGGTCGCCCGCGCCCAGGAGCTCGGCGGCACGGTCCGCATGCCCGCGTCGACCGTGGAGGGCGTCGGCCGCATGGCACGGCTCGCCGATCCGTACGGCGCCCGCTTCGCCGTCATCAAGAGCGCCTCGGGACAGGGCTGAACCGGGGCGCGGGCTCGGCCCGACGTGGGGGCGGAGGGTGGCGCGGGGCCGTTGTCAGTGCCGTGCGGCATCCTGTGATCGGCGGCGGGACGAGCGCCGGGACCAGGGGGAGGACAGGGCGTGTTCAGGGGGATCGACGACGTCGACTGGGCGTCGCTGGGGCATGCGTACACGGATTCGGCGACGGATGTACCAGAGCTGCTGTGGGGACTGGCGTCGGAGGACGCCGAGCTCCGGGAGATCGCCCTGGACGGGATGTACGGAGCTGTGCACCACCAGGGCGACGTGTACGACAGCACGCTCGCCTGCGTGCCGTTCCTGTTCGAGCTGATCGCGAGCGAGGCGATCGCCGACCGGGGTGCCGTGGTCGGGCTGCTGTGCAGCATCGCCGGCGCCTCGGAGGACCAGGACACGGCGGACGACGACTGGTTCGGCGAGTCCGCCGCGTTCGACCCCGAGGTGCACGAGGACTGGCAGCGGCCCTTCTTCGACGCGCGGGACATGGTCCGCGGCCGGGCGGGCGTCTTCCTCGGGCTGCTCGGCGATCCGGACCCGGGTGTCCGGGCCGCGGTGCCGGCCGCGCTGGGCCGGCTGCACGCCGAGCCGGTGCGGGTGCTCGGCGCGCTGCGCGGCCGGCTGGCCGCGGAGACGGACCCGGAGGCCGCCCGGTCGCTGGCGCGCGCCCTGGGCACGCTGGCCGTGCGGGTCCCGGCGGACGTGGGCGCCGAGGCGGGCGGGCTGCTGCGCGAGCTGGTCGCCGGCGTCCCTGATCCGGAGCTGCGGATGACGGCCCTGACGGAGCTGGCCCGCTGCGCGCCCGGCGAACTTCCCCCGGACACCGTGGAGATCGCCCTGGACGTGATGCGCCTCGCCCGGGAGACCGCCGAACTGCCCCCGGCTCCCCCGGCGCCCGGACGACCGCGCACCAACACGCTGATCTCCCATCTGCGGGAGCTGGAGGCGGAGCACCGTCGCGGCCTCGGTCTGCACGAGGCCGACGAGCTGCTCGCCGCGTTCCACGGGGAGTTGCGCGACCGCGCCGACATCCGGTTCCCACTGCTCATCGGCATGCTGGAGAGTCCCGACGGCCGCCAGCGGCGGCACGCCGTCTCCATGGCGGGACGGCTGCTGACCGGATGGCGGGCACCCGACGACGAGCCGGTCCTGGCCCTGGCCCGGCTGCTGCGCGAGGACGACCTGCGGCTGCAGAAGGACGTGCTGCGGGAGCTACGGCACCTGGCGCCGGTCTCGCACGGCGCGTCGGCGGAGCTGGTCTCCTACGTGGAGGCGTGGGAGGAACGCCCCGTCGAGACGGGCACACCGTTCGCGGAGATGGCCCTCGGACTGGCCTTCGAGGTGGTGGCCCTCCAGGGCGACGAACGGATCGTGCCGGGCCTCGGCCACGTCCTGGAGGTCGTGGAGATCCCGGAGAACCTGCCGCGGTGGATCGAGGCGCTGGGGCCCGCGGCGGCTGCTCCCCTGGGACCTGTGCTGGACGCCCGGCTCACGGCACTCGGTCACCCCACCCCGTCCGCCGGCCTGGACGCGCTCGCCGGCGCCCTGGGCCTCCTGCGGCACGGCCCGTCGGTGCCGCTGCTCACCCGAATCCTGCGGGAGACCACCGACCCGCGGACGCGGCGGGCCGTGCTCCGCGCCCTGAGCGACTACGGCCCGTCGGCGGCCGAAGCGGCGGAGCCCGTCCGCCGGTTGTGGGAGAGCGCCGAGCTGCGGGAGGAGGAGCGCGTCGACGCCGCGAGAGCGCTGTGGGCGCTGACCGGGGACGCGGAGGCGGTCCTCCCGCTCGTCCGCGAGAGCCTGCGGTCGCGGAGCTGGGGCCGGTGGTACGGGGCGATCCGGCTGACCGGGGCGCTCGGTCGCTCCGGTGCGGCGCTCGCACCCACACTGCGGGACATGATCGCGGCCGGCGAGACACCCGCCCGGGCCGCGGCCGCTCTGTGGCAGGTCACCGGGGACCCCGAAGAGGTCCTCCCGTTGATCGCGGAGCAGTGGCCGGCCGCCCCGAAGGAGCGTCCCGCGCTGGCCGCCGCGCTGGCCGGGACGGGCCCTGCGGCCGCGCCCGCGCTGCCACTGATACGCGCCGAACTGGCCTCGGCTCGCCGCCACAACAACGACGGCTCCGGAGGGAACATGCGCTACGACGTCCGCCCGGACGTGGCCCTGCTCGCCGACTGCCGGCGTGTCCTGGCCGCCTGCGGCGGGCAGAGCGACGAGGAGCCGACGGGCTGAGCCGCGCCGAAGAGCCGGGCCACGCCGAAAGGATGCACCTCTGCCGCCCTCACGTGCCCTGTTCGCGCCGGGCGCGGCTGGGCTGGACCCGTTTGGGTTCGCCGGGCATCTTCGGGTACTCCGGCGGGTACGGCAGATCGCCCAGCCCGTGGTCGTGTTCGTCGCGGCGGGCCAGTTCCAGCAGCGTGTCCAGGCTGAAGGCGTGCTGGTCCATGTCGGCGTGCACGTCGCCGAGTTCGGCGAACCGGGCCGGCATCGTGGCGAGGTCGAAGTCCCTGGGGTGGGCGTCGCCGACCTCCTCCCAGCGCAGCGGCGCCGAGACGGGGGCGTGCGGGCGGGGCCGTACGGAGTAGGCGGAGGCGATGGTGCGGTCGCGGGCGGTCTGGTTGTAGTCCACGAAGATGCGCTCGCCGCGCTCCTCCTTCCACCACTTGATGGTCACCCGGTCGGGCATCCGGCGTTCCATCTCCCGGCCCACGGCGATCGCGGCGCGCCGGACCTGGGTGAAGGTCCAGCGCGGTTCGATGGGCACGAAGACGTGCAGGCCCCGCCCGCCGGACGTCTTGGGCCAGCCGCGCAGTCCGCCGAACTCCTCCAGAACTGCCCGCAGTTCGTGGGCGGCGCGGACGGCGTCGGAGTAGTCGGTGCCGGGCTGCGGATCGAGGTCGATGCGGAGTTCGTCCGGGTGGTCGACCCGGTCGCGGCGCACCGGCCAGGGGTGGAAGGTGAGGGTGCCGTACTGGGCGGCCCACACCACGGCGGCCTGTTCGGTGGGGCACATCTCGTCGGCGCTGCGGCCGCTGGGGAAGGTGATGTGGGCGGTGGGGATCCAGTCGGGCATGCCCTTGGGGGCCCGCTTCTGGTAGAACCACTCGCCGCCGACGCCGTCCGGGTAGCGCTCCAGGGTGGTGGGGCGGTCGCGCAGGGCGCGCAGGATGCCGGGGCCGACGGCGGCGTAGTACTGGGCGAGGTCGAGCTTGGTGAAACCGCGCTCGGGGAAGAAGACCTTGTCCGGGCTGGACAGCCGTACGGTCCGGCCGCCCACCTCCAGTTCCACCGCGTCACCCATGCGGCCACGGTAGGCGCACCCGGTGCGGCGCGCACACCGGGCGGAGCGGGGCGGGTGCGCGCAGAATCGGGGGCATGGACCTGCCGGTGATGCCGCCCGTGAAGCCGATGCTCGCCAAGTCGGTGGCGAGGATCCCGCCGGGCATGCACTACGAGGCCAAGTGGGACGGGTTCCGGGCGATCGTGTTCCGTGACGGGCCCGAGGTGGAGCTGGGCAGCCGTACCGGCAAGCCGCTGACGCGGTATTTTCCGGAGCTGGTGGAGGCACTGCGGGACCGGGTGCCGGAGCGGTGCGTGCTGGACGGGGAGATCGTCATCGCGCGGGACGGGCGCCTGGACTTCGACGCGCTGACCGAGCGGATCCACCCCGCCGAGTCCCGGGTGCGGACCTTGGCCGAGCGGACGCCGGCCTCCTTCGTCGCGTTCGACCTGCTGGCCCTGTCCGGCGAGTCGCTGCTGGACGAAGTGCTGACCGACCGCCGGGCCCTGCTGGAGCGGGCCCTGTCGAACGCCACTCCCCCGGTCCACCTGGCACCGGCGACCACCGACGCCGCTGTCGCGCAGCAGTGGTTCGAGCAGTACGAGGGCGCCGGTCTGGACGGAGTCGTCGCCAAGCCGCTCACGCTGCGCTACCGGCAGGACGAGCGGGCCATGTTCAAGATCAAGCACGAGCGGACGGCGGACGTCGTCGTCGCCGGCTACCGCCTCCACAAGAGCGGCCCGGTGGTGGGCTCGCTGCTGCTGGGCCTGTACGACGACCGGGGCGCGCTGCAGCACGTGGGCGTGTCGGCGGCGTTCACCATGAAGCGGCGGGCCGAGCTGGTGGACGAGCTGGAGCCGTTGCGCATGGACGAGGTGGCCGGCCATCCGTGGGCCGCCTGGTCGGAGGAGACGGCCCACGAGACGGCCAGGCTGCCGGGTGCGCCGAGCCGCTGGTCGGGCAAGAAGGACCTGTCGTGGGTGCCGCTGCGGCCGGATCGCGTGGCCGAGGTGGCCTACGACCACATGGAGAACGGGGCCCGGTTCCGGCACACGGCCCGCTTCCGCCGCTGGCGGCCCGACCGCACCCCCGAGAGCTGCACGTACGCGCAACTGGAGGAGCCGGTGCGCTACGACCTCGCGGAGATCCTGGGCGGGTAGCGCGGGATCACCGGAACGGTCCCGGCCCCGGCGGCTCAGGGCTGCATCAGCACCTTGACCGCGCCGTCCTGCTTGCGCTGGAACATCTCGTAGGCGTGCGGCGCCTCGGCGAGCGGGACCCGGTGGGTGGCGAAGTCGTCGACGCCGAGCGGGTCCTCGTCGGTGAGGAGCGGGATGATGTCGTCGGTCCAGCGGCGGACGTTGGCCTGTCCCATCCTCATCTGGATCTGCTTGTCGAACAGGGTGAGCATGGGCATCGGGTCGGCCATGCCGCCGTAGACGCCGCTGAGGGAGATCGTGCCGCCGCGCCGGACGAGTTCGATGGCCAGGTGCAGGGCGCCGAGCCGGTCGATGCTGAAGCGTTCCGCGAGGGGCGCGCTCAGTTTGCGCGGCATGGCCGCGGTGGCCTGCTGGGCCAACCGGGCGGCGGCGCTGCCGTGGGCCTCGGTGCCGACCGCGTCGATCACGGCGTCCGGGCCCCGGCCGTCGGTCTGGTCCTGGATCGCGGCGATCAGTGCCTTCTCGTCGTCGAAGGCCCTCAGGTCGTAGGTCCGCACGCCGCGCCGGCTCGCCCGGGCCAGCCGTTCGGGCACCAGGTCGACGCCGAAGACGTGTTCGGCGCCGCGGGCCAGGGCGACCCGGCAGGCCATGTCGCCGATCGGCCCGAGGCCGAGCACGGCGAGGGAGCCGCCCGGCGGGACGGCGGCGTACTCGACGGCCTGCCAGGCGGTGGGCAGCACGTCGGAGAGGTAGACGAAGCGGTCGTCGGAGGGGCCCTCGGGCACCTTGATCGGGCCGAACTGGGCCTGCGGCACCCGCAGGTACTCGGCCTGCGCGCCGGGCACGGCCCCGTACAGTCGGGTGTAGCCGAACAGGGCGGCGCCCATGTGCTCGCCGGTGACCTGGGTGGTCTCGCACTGGGTGGGCAGCCCGGCCGAGCACATGAAGCAGTGCCCGCAGGCGATCTGGAAGGGCACGACGACCCGGTCTCCGGGCTTGAGGCCGGTGACCTCGGGGCCCACTTCCTCGACGATGCCCATGGGTTCGTGGCCGAGGATGTCACCCGGGGTCATGAACGGGGTGAGCACCTCGTAAAGGTGCAGGTCCGAGCCGCACAGCCCGGTGGACGTGATACGGATGACGGCGTCGGTGGGCTCTTCGATCCGCGGGTCGGGCACGTCGTCCACGCGCACGTCCCGCTTGCCCTGCCAGGTGACTGCCTTCATGGGGTCGCGCTCCCTTGGTCACGTGCGCGCCGGTTCGCCCTGGCGCGTCCGGTTTGCGGTGGCGGCCGGGTACCCGCACCCGCACCGCCGAACCGCCCGCCTCCACCCTCTGGGATCCGGCCCCCGGGATCCGCCCCCTGGGACCGCTTCCGATCTGGAATGGCCACTCATGACCGGATGAGCGCACAATCGACAACACGAACGGGGGCAAGCGTGCACATACGACACCGGGCGCGCAGACGACGCGCCACACGAGCGGCGGCGTTCCTGGCGGCCGCGCTGACGGCCTCCCTCCTGGCGGGCTGCACGGGGAACGGCCGCCCCCACGGCGGCCACACGCCGACCGGCGCCCCGACACCGAGCCGCAGCGTCACGACCGGCGCGACAGGCTCCGTACTGGCCGTGAAGATCGACAACGTGCCTGCGGCCCGCCCGCAGACGAGGCTCGACGCCGCGGACGTGGTCTACGCCGAGCAGGTGGAGGGCGGCCTCAGCAGGCTGATGGCGGTGTACGCCACCCGGATCCCCGAGGCCGTCGGACCGGTGCGCAGCGCCCGTGAGTCCGATCTGGAGCTGCTGCGCCAGTTCCACCGCCCGATGCTCGCCTTCTCGGGCGCCCAGAGCAGGCTGCTGCCGCTCATCCACCGGGCCCCGCTGCGCGCCGAGTCGCCCCACGAGGCAGCCGGCGCCTACTACCGGGGCACTGACAAGCCCGCCCCGCACAACCTCTACCTGCGCCCCGGCCGTCTGCTGCCCACCGTCCCGGGACGGGCGGCGCTGACCACCGGTTTCCGCTACGGCCCCGCCCCGTCCACCGGGGGCACGCCCGAGACCTCGCTCACCGTGCGCTATCCCTCGGCGCGCTTCACGTTCACCTGGAGCACACGCGAGCACCGCTGGCTGGTCGCGATGGACGGCACCCCCACGGTGACGACCGCGGGCACACCGGTGGCGCCCGCGACGGTGGTTGTGCAGTACGTCAAGATCCGCGCGTCGGCGTACCACGACTTCCTCGGCAACAACACGCCGTACACGCAGACTGTCGGTACGGGGACGGCGCGGGTGCTGCGGGACGGGCGGTCCTACGACGCCAGGTGGTCGCGGCCTGCCCCGGCGGACGGTACGACGTTCACGACGGCGGACGGCGGCCCGCTGGACTTCGCCGCCGGCCAGGTGTGGGTGGTGTTCGCGGCGGCCCCCTGAGGGCGTGACGGCGAGGGTGACCCTGGTGGTCGTAGTCTCAACGGCACCTCGTACGGGCCGCCCCGCCGTGCCTAGGGTGGGCGCATGTCGACTGTTCTGATCACCGGTGCCACCTCCGGGCTCGGCCGCTACGTCGCCTTCGAACTGGTCCGCGGCGGCCATGTCGTCCTCGCCCACGGCCGCGACCGGACCCGCACCGAGCAACTCGTCACGGAACTGAACGGCCAGGGGCGCGCGGAGGGGTTCGTGGCCGATCTGGCCCGGCTGGCCGAGGTGCGCGAACTTGGGGCGCGGGTCGCGAAGGCCCATCCCGAGCTGGACGTGCTCATCAACAACGCCGGCGTGGGCGCCGGCCCCCGCGGGTCCGGGCGCGAACTCGGCGCGGACGGCCACGAGTTGCGGCTCGCGGTGAACTACCTGGCGCCCGTGGCGCTGACCCGGGCGCTGCTGCCGGTGCTGCGCGCCAATCCGCCGGCCAGGATCGTCAACGTGGGCTCCGTCGGGCAGGAGCCCCTGGACTTCGACGATCCCGAATTCACCCGCGGCTACAGCGGGATGCCGGCCTACTGCCGCAGCAAGTTCGCGCTCGCCGCGCACACGTTCACGCTGGCCGAGGAGCTGGCGGGCAGCGGGGTGGCGGTGAACGTCCTGCACCCCGCGACCTACATGGACACGGCCATGGTCCGCGAGAGCGGGATCGGCCCGTGGAACTCGGTCGCGGACGGCGCTCCCGGGGTGCTGGCGCTGGCGACCCGTGACCTCGGCTCGGGCGGCTACTTCGACGGCACGCGCCCGGCTCGGGCGCACGAGGGGACGTACGACGGGGAGGTGCGCAGGCGGCTGGAGGCGGTCACCGAACAACTGCTGACCGTATGAAGGCCACTGTATGCAGTTCGCCGCATACGGTCGGGCGACGGGTGGCGTGCGGTCGACTGCATACAGCCGACTGCTCACCCCGTCGGCTGCCCCGGCCGGCTCCCCCAGCCGCCTACCGCAGCCCCCGTCCCGCCTCCAATGCCTCGCTCGCCTGCGCCACCAGCCCGTCCGCGCCGCACGCGCGTGCCAGGGCCAGGCCCCGGTCGAGTTCGGCGTCCGAGCGGGAGGCGATGCCGAACTCGACGCGGGCCGCCGCGTGTTCGTACTGGCAGGGCGAGGCCTCCAGATAGGCGACGGCCTGCGCGGCGAGGCGCACCGCGCGCTGGCCGGTCTCCAGCGCTGCCGCGCAGCGCAGGGCCTCGCCTATGGCGGTGTCCGTGCCGAAGCGCTCCGCCTGCCGGCGGGCGTCGGCGGCCAGCCGGGCGGCGCGGGCCGGGTCCTGGCCGGCGAGAGCCCGGGCGAGGCCGATGGACCAGGGTGAGAGGACCGGGTTGTGGCCGCCGCGCGAGGCGGCGGTCTTCTCTGCGGCCTCCAGTTCGCCGATGCCCTCCCGGGTCCGGCCCACGGCGAGCAGCAGCCGGCCGCGCACGGAGCGGATGTCGGGCAGCACGATCGTGGACGGGTAGGGCGGGGCGAAGCCGTACTGCTCGGCGACGGACCAGGCCTCGTCGACATGGCCGCGGGCCAGCAGCGTGTCGACGAGTCCGCAGGTCGCCGACCAGTACAGCGGCAGTCCGCGGCCGACGCGCTCGGCCAGCGTGAGCGCCTCGCGCAGCGCGGACTCGGCGTCCCGCAGCCGGCCCTGCCTGCGGTAGGCGAGGCCGAGAAAGGCGTTGGCCAGGGAGAGGTGGCCGCCCCGCCAGCCGGCGCTGGTGTAGGCGCGCAGGGCCTCGGCGAACAGGCTCTCGGCGCGGTCGAGCCGGTCTGCGTAGGTGTAGGCGCTGCCGAGCATCATCAGCAGTTCCACGCCCCATTCGGGGTCGGTCCAGCCGAGGCCGGGCGCGAGCCGGCCGTTGACGAGGGCCCGGTCGCACAGTTCGACGACCTCCTCGGCGCTCTCCCCGTGGGTCATCGCGTCGAAGCCGCGCAGGATGAGCATGGCCCGCTCGGAGTTGTCCCGTCCGGTGCAGGTTCCGGCCAGTTCGGCGAGGCGCCGGGAGCGCTGCTGGGAGACGGTCTCGCCGTGGATGCCCTCCCACATGAACTGCACGGCCTGCAGCCGCATCCGGACCGGCCCCGGAGGGTGGCGGGTGGCCTCGGCCTCGACCGTGCGGACGGCCTCCTCCAGTTCGTCGTTGTGGAGCAGGGCCTGGGAGAGGCGGACGACGGCCTCGACGCGCCGGCCCTCGTCGAGGCCGGGCGCGGCGAGGGCGCTGCGCAGGTGGTCGACGGTGACGCCGGGCGCGGTCAGCAGGGTGGCGCAGCCGAGTTCGTAGAGCACGTGCGCGTGGACCTCGGGCCTGGGAGGTTCGGCGAGGGCGCGTTCCAGGCAGCGGCGGGCCGCGTCGGGCGCGCCGACGGCGAGGTGTTCGGCGGCCGCCTCGCGCAGTTGTGCGACGAGTTCCTCGTCGTCGTCCGGGTGCACCTTCAGCAGGTGCTGGGCCGCCTCGGCGGCGCCCCGGCCCTGGTCGATGAGGATCTGCGCGGCGACGCCGTGCATGGCGGTGCGGATCCCGGACGGGATGGAGTTGTAGACGGCGGACGCGATCAGCGGATGGACGAACTCCAGCGCCCCTTCCTCCGTTTCGGCGCCGCCGGTCTCGGGCTCGGTGAGGATGCGGGCGGCGCTCAGCAGCCCCGCACAGCGCTCGGCGTCGTCGAGGCTCATGGTGGCGAGCTGGGCGACGAGGTCGACGGAGATGCCGGTGCCGAGAATGGCGGCTGCCCAGGCGAACTGGGTGGCGTCGATGCCGAGTTCCTTCAGGCGGGCGACCAGGCCGCCGCCGCGGGCGGAGCGGTTCAGGGCACGCAGTTCGCCGGCCCGGGACTCGACGGGCTGCAGTTCGCCGTCCTGGACCTTGGCGAGGAGTTCGACCGCCTCGTAGGGATTGCCGCCGGTGACGGCCCAGACCTCGCGGCAGAACGGGTCGTCGGCGTAACGGCCGAGGGTCGCCCGGGTGAGTCCCTCGGTGGCGGCCGGGGTGAGGGCGCTGAGGCTGTGCGTGGGCCGGCCGGCCGCGGCGGCGACCGCGTCGAGGTGGCGGGCGCTGTCGCCGCTCGCCTCGCCGGGGCGGCGGGCGACCACGACGAGCACGGACAGGTCGTCGAGGCGTTCGGCGAACGCGGCGAGCCAGCGCAGGGTCTCCTGGTCGGCCCAGTGGGCGTCGTCCAGGAGCAGGACCAGCGGCCACTCGCGGCGGGCGAGCCGGCGTACGGCGGCGACGAGTCCGTCGCAGACGTACTGCGGGTCGGGCGGGTCGGCGCTGCGGTCTCCGGGATCCACTATGCCGAGGGCGGGGCCGGCGATGTCGTACCAGTCGCCGAGGTAGTCGCGGGCCTCCTCGGGGAGCAAGGAGATCAGCGCCGGCTGGAGCAGTTGCCGTACGACGTTGAACGGCACGGACTTCAGGGTCTCGCCGCCACGGGCGGTCCACACGGTGCAGCCGCGGCGCTCGGCGACGCGGCGGGTCTCGGTCAGCAGCGCGGTCTTGCCGAGACCGGCCTCACCGCGGAACACCAGCAGGCTGCCGGCGGACGACCGGTCGGTGCACAGCACGTCGAGCGCCTGTGTGACGGTGGTGAGCTCCGCGTCCCGCTCCCACAGCGAAGCCGTGGCGGCCTCCGGGGGCCGTACCTCCGTCATCCCGTTACCTCCCCGAGTCGCCCGAATGACGTACAGACCACGAGCGTAGCCGTCGGAGGCGACCCGCGGAGGCCGGTCCCGGCAGCTGTTGCCTCGACGGGTGAACGAGAGTGCGGCGAGGCGACGCGCGCACCGCCCGACCTGCCGGTGTTCAGGTGACCGCCCGTCAACCTGGCTGGACGGGCGGCTCTTTGAAACGGCGTCTGCGGAACGGGGGCGAGGAGGGCGGCGCACGGACGGTGGTGCGGCGAGGTGAGAGCGGGCCGTGGCGGTGAAGACGTGGGGGGCGGCGGTGGACGGCCGGGGGCTGGACGGCACGTCCGGCGGGTGCCGACGGGACGACGCCCCCGGGCCTCCGGGCCCCCAGTCCCGGCTCCGCCGGGCCATGATCGGCCGCCGCCGGGACCACGGCGCGGCCGAGCGGGCGGAGGTCATCGGCGCGGGGCCCGCGGGCCCGCGCCCGGCGGTGCACGAGGCCCGGCCGCGAGACCCCACGCCCCGGCACGGCAGACCCGACAGGACCGACAGACCCGGCCAGACAGGCGGGACCGGCAGACCCGGCGGTGTGAGATCCCCGATTCGGGTGTGAAATGCCCTACTCCACGACATTCGCCGTAGATCCTCTCATCCGACTTTCACCGATGCCTCATACGGTGGGGTCATGACGCAGGTGACTCCTCCCGGGTGGTACGCCGACCCCGGGCAGACGAATGACGGTCCGCCCACCGAGCGCTGGTGGGACGGCAAGGCCTGGACGGACCAGACCCGCCCGGCCGGGTCGGCCGCCGCCTGGGGTCCGCCGGGGCAGCCGCCGTCGTACGGCGCGCCCGCGGATCCGTCGGCCTACGGCACGTACCCGGGGTACGGGTATCCCGCCCAGCCGCCCGCCGGGCCCCGGCGCGGCCTGCGGATCGGCATCGCCGTGGCCGCGACGGTCGCGGTGCTGGCGAGCATCGGCGTCGGCGCGTACGCGCTCACCCACGACGACGGCGGCGGCAAGGACCGGGCGACCTCGCGGCAGCAGCGGCCGGACGGTCCCGGTGGCGACTCGGGCGGGCCGGGCGGGGGCTCCCCGTCGCCGGCGCCGTCCGAGGCGCCGAAGGTCAAGGGCGGCGGCACGGTGCAGGACCCGTTCAACGGCATCAGCATGCCCGTGCCGGAGGGCTGGACCGGGCAGACGATCAGGGGCGGCGCGGCGATCACCTCCGACCACGCCTACAAGTGCCCCGGCGACACTTCCCAGCAGTGCACTCCGGGCGGCGCCTACTCGGCGCCGGCCGCGGGGCTGGGCACGGCCGGCGACACGGCCGAGCAGGTCGCCAAGGCGGACATCGCGGCCAACGCCAAGCAGTCCTACGGCGGCTCCACCTACGGCGGCATCACCTCGCACCGGGTGCTGGCCGCCAAGTCGGTGACGGTGGCCGGGCAGAAGGGGTACCTGGTCCGCTGGAAGGCGGTCACCCGCAAGGGCGCCGACGGCTACGTCGAGTCGCTCGCGTTCGCCTCCCCCAACGACGCCAAGCAGATCGTCGTCGTCCGCTTCGGCGTGGACGTCGGACAGCCGCTGTCCGTGATCGACGACGTCACCAAGGGCATCAAGGTCTCGTCCGGCGGCGGGAACGGCCAGAGCGTCTGAGACACCTGGACGATGCGGCCGGGTGGGACGCGCCTCCGCTCAAGGGGCGCCCCACCCGGCCGGGGGTGCGCGCCGCCCCCGTCCCCACGGTGCGGCGCGAGCAGGTCGCCGTCCAGTCATCCCGTGGACGGCGGCCTGGGTCTCAGGTCAGTCCGAGCGCGGGCAGCACGGTGGCCTCCACGAAACGGACGAGGTAGTCGGAGTCGGCGTACTCGCCGGTGAGCACCGGGCGGACGCGCAGGACGCCGAACATCATGGCGGGGACGTACTCCAGCGCGGGATGGCCCGCGGGCACCTCGCCCCGCTCGACGCCCCGGCCGAGGATCGCCTGGAGCGCGGCGATCTCCGGGGTGACCAGCGCGTCGCGCAGCGCCTGCGCCAGTTCGTGGTCAGCCGTGACGGCGTGCCCGAGCGCCTGCAGCAGCTTGGTGTCCTTGCCCGACCAGTCGCCGGCCGTCCGGGCGGCCTGGCGCAGGTCCTCGGCGAGGGACCCGGTGTCGATCCCGCTGAAGCGCACCCGACGATTGGCGCGCAGCGCGGCGGCGACGAACTGCGGCTTGTTCCGCCACTGCCGGTAGAGCGTGGACTTGCTGCACCGGGTGGTGGCGGCGACGCCCTCCATGGTCACGGAGTCGTAGCCGCATTCGCGGATCTGCTCCAGCACGGCGTCGAAGAACTCCCGCTCACGCTCGGGCGTGATCTTGGAGCGGCGCGAGGCGGCGACCGTCTCCGGTCCGTCCGCGGCCTGCGACGTCATGCGCTCCCTCTCCCTCGATGTGGGCCCGCCCAAGCTGCGCGCTAGGACTGTGGCCGACCCTCACTCCAGTGTGTCTCATGTCTATCGATACGCCAGTGTACCGGTACAGGATCGTATCGGTACACTGGCGTATCGGTACACTCTCGTATCGGTACTGCCACGTATCGATGAGGTCGGGGGCCGTTCCGATGAGTCCGGGCCCCGGCCCGGGTCTGTACACCGCACACCGCACATTGCACACCGCACGCCGCATATACGACCGACCGTCAGCGAAGGGGCCGGGGGATGAACGACCGAACCGCGCCTGTACCGGCGGGGCCGGCGCCGGAGGCAACCGCGCGACCGCCGCTCCTGCGTGAGTTCCTGCTGGTCGCCGGGCTCTTCCTGGTCTACAAACTCGGCCGGCAGCTGGCCACGGGGCACACCGCGGCCGCCTTCGGCGACGCGCGGGACGTGTGGCACCTCGAACGGGTCCTGCACCTGCCCCACGAGAACGCCGTGCAGACCGCGCTGCTCCACGGCAGCACCCTCGTGCACCTGGCGAACACCTACTACGCGACGGTCCACTTCCCCGCCACGCTGGCCTTCCTGGTCTGGCTCTACCTGCGGCGGCCCGCCCACTACGTCTGGGCCCGCCGGGTGCTCGCCGCGGTGACCGCCGCCGCGCTGGTGCTGCCGTTCACCTTTCCGCTGGCCCCGCCGCGCATGCTGACCGGCACCGGACTGGTCGACACCGGCCGCCTCTACGGCCCCTCGGTCTACGGCCCGCCCGCCACCGACCACCTCTCCAACCAGTTCGCCGCGATGCCGTCGCTGCACTTCGGCTGGGCGCTGATGCTGGCGATCGGCCTGATCACGGCCACCCGGACCCGGTGGCGCTGGCTGTGGCTGTTGCACCCGCTGATCACGCTGGTGGTGATAGTGGGCACCGCGAACCACTACTGGCTCGACGCGTTCGTGGCGACGGCCATGCTCGGCCTGGCCCTGGCGGTCCTCCGCCCGCCGCACCGGGCGGCCACCCCGGGCGCGCCTGGCGCGCCGGGCGCGCCGGGCACCCCGGTCGACCTGGTGAAGCACGGCCGGGCTGTCCCGAAGCCGTCCGCGCTGGCCGGAGCGGGCCGATGAGCGGCGCGGCGCTGGTCGCGGTGGCGCTGTCCCTGGTCTCGGCCGTCGCCTACGCCGCAGCGGCCGTCGCCCAGGAACGCCTGGCCTCCCGGGACTCGGGGGCGGGCCTGCTGCGGTTGCTCGGCAGCGGCGCCTGGTGGTCGACGGTCGGGCTGAACGCGGCCGCCGCGCTGCTGCACGTCGTGGCCCTGAAGTACGGTCCGCTGACCGTCGTCCAGCCCTTGGGGGCGCTCACCCTGGTCGCGGCCGTGCCGCTGGGGGCGCGGGCCGCCGGACGGCGGGTCGGCGCGGCGGAATGGCGCGGTACGGCGCTGACGCTGGCCGGGCTGGCCGCCCTGCTGGTCACCGCGTCCGGCCCGGCGCCCACGCGGGTGCTGAGCCTGCCCGAGGCGCTGGCCGTCGCCGCCACGACCGCCGCCCTGATCGGCGCGCTGTCCCGGCCGGGCGCCCGGCCGGGCCTGCGGCACGCCACGGCGTCCGGCTTCGCCTCGGGTGTCGCCTCCGCGCTCACCCAGACGCTGACGGTGGCGGTCACCGGCCGCTCGGGGACGCCGGGCGCCGAGGTCGTCGTGGTCGCGGTCCTCGTCGCCGCGTTCGCCGCCGGCGGCCTGCTGCTGTCCCAGACCGCCTACCGCGGCGGTCTCGGCGCCCCGCTGGCCGTGGTCACCCTGGCCAACCCGGTGGCCGCCGCGGTCATCGGGCTCTCCCTGCTCGGTCAGGGCCTGCGGGGCGGAGCCACCGGCGTGCTGCTGGCGCTGGCCGGGGCCGCCCTGGCCGCCCGCGGCGTGGTCCTGCTGACCCGGGCTGCGCCCGCACCCGTGCCCGCCCCCGGGCCGCTGCCCGGCGAGGAACACCCCGTCGCAGCGGTGCTGGCGCTGGCCCCGGGCACGGCGACGGCCGAACCGTCGCCCGTGCCCAGGCAGCCGGCACCGAGAACACCGTCGGAACCGGGGCAGCTCAGCACGCTCTGATGCCCCGGCAGGGGCACCGGGAGTCCCTGCACCCGGCGCCCCTGCCGGGGCACTCGACCGCGGACGTCTAGCCCAGGCCCCGGGAGTCCTGCTTGAGGGCGGTGTCGACGGTCAGTGCCGTCGCCACCACGAGGCTCAGCAGCGGCTCGGGGAGCTGGTAGTGGATCTGCAGGACGTAGTTGTCCGCGGTGGTGAACAGCGTCTTGGCGAGGCCTTCCCAGGTCTTGGTGATCCGGGCGACCTCGTTGTCCGCGTGGTCGACGATCGCGAAGTTCCAGGCCCGCCAGTTCTCCGCCTTGATCGCGCCGACCTGCTGGCCGCCCGCGTTCATCGCGAAGTTGATTTTGCCGATCATGTTCTGCTGGACGATCTCACCGACCGGCGAGCCGTCCGGGCGGGTCACGATCACCCGGGACTTCAGGAACTTCGCGGGCCGGGTGAGCACCAGCTGCGGCTGGCCGTAGGCGTCGCGGATCTCCAGCCTGTGCGTCATGAACTGGTCGAGGCTGGAGACGAAGCGCAGGACCTTCTTCAGCGCGCTCTGGCCGACCTCCACGACCGAACCGATCTCCCGGCCGCCCTGGTCCATGACCTTGTACTCATTGGTCACCTCGATCAGCTTGGCCTTCTGGTTCACCACCAGGACCGGCTCGGTGAACAGGGTGCCGCCGCCGGGACCGCCGGCGGCGACCCCGGCCTGCTGCTGCACCTGGCGCTGCACCTTCGGGTCGGCGCCCTGCTGCTGCGGGAAGGCACCGGCGGGCTGCTGCTGCGGGACCTGCCCGGCGGCCTGGGCCGGGTTCGTGTGCGCGGTCCACTGCGTGCCGTCCCAGTAGCGGTGCGTGTCGGCCGCCCCGTGCGGGTCGGGGTACCAGCCTGCAGGAGTGTTCGATTGCGTGGTCACCGGGGCACACTATCCTGCCGTGACCGGTACCTGACCAGCCCGCACGGAGCCCTGCTCACAGGCCGTCACACCGTGGCGATGGCGGGGTCGCTGACCCCGGGCGCCCCATTCTCGACGTGCCCGGCGAACGCGCGCAGGTAGGCCGGGTCCCCCTCGCAGGTGACCGTCAAGTCGTACCAGCGCCGGCTCGCCGTCAGGTCGACGGTCCGCCGCACGGTCGCGCCGGGCCGCACGGTCACGGTGACCGGGCTTCCGCCGTAGCCGTCGGCGAGTGTCAGCCGCACGGTTCCCGAGCCCTGCTGGGTGAAGGAGAGGGTGACGTCGTCGCCGGTGTGACGGACGGTCACCTCGGGACCGGCGACCTTGTTGCGGCCCTTGAAGACGCGCAGGAAGCCGTTCGGGCCGTGCACGGCGAGGTCGTAGGAGCCGCCCGAGTAGACCGAGTTCCAGGTGTCGGCCAGGGACTTCCCGGCCTCCGTGGTGTAGGTCCAGGGGCCGTCGCCGCGGTTGCCGGACGTGACCAGGAAGGCCGCTCCCGCACGGGGCCCGGAGGCGAAGGTGAGCGTGAACTTCCCGGCCGCCGTGTCCGCGGCACCGTCCACGGCGGGGGCGTACGGGAGCGGGCGGGTGGGCCGGCTGCCGCGTTCCTGCCGGGGCAGGGCCGGGTGTGCGGGCGGCTTGGGCACGTAGTCGGGGTGGCGGTCGTGGTCCGGCGGGGCGTAGCCGGCCGTCGACGGCAGCGCCACCGGGGCGGTGCTCCTGCGGGAGAAGTCGAACGCGGCGGTCAGGTCACCGCACACGGCCCGCCGCCAGGGCGAGATGTTGGGCTCCGTCACGCCGAAGCGGCGCTCGATGAACCGGATGATCGAAGTGTGGTCCAGGGTCTCGGAGCACACGTAACCGCCCTTGCTCCAGGGCGAGACGACCAGCATCGGCACGCGCTGGCCGAGGCCGTAGGGGCCCGCGGTGTATCCGCCGCCGCCCGGGAACAGGTCGAGCGCGGGGTCGACGGTGGACCTGCCGCGGCCGGCGTCGGTGGGCGGGTGGGGCGGGACGACGTGGTCGAAGAAGCCGTCGTTCTCGTCGTAGGTGATCAGCAGCGCGGTCCTCGCCCATACGTCGGGGTCGGCGGTGAGGGCGTCCAGGACCTGGGAGACGTACCAGGCGCCGTAGTTGGCAGGCCAGTTGGGGTGCTCGGTGAAGGCCTCCGGGGCGACGACCCAGGACACCTGCGGCAGCCGGCCCGCGCTCACGTCCGCCTTCAGCCGGTCGAAGAACCCCTCACCCCTGCTCGCGTCGGTGCCGGTGCGCGCCTTGTCGTAGAGCGGGTCGCCGGGCCGGGCGTCGCGGTACTGGTTGAAGTAGAGCAGCGAGTTGTCGCCGTAGTTGCCGCGGTAGGCGTCGGCGATCCAGCCCCAGCCGCCGTTCGCGTCCAGTCCGTCACCGACGTCCTGGTAGATCTTCCAGGAGACCCCGGCGGCCTCCAGGCGTTCGGGGTAGGTCGTCCAGCCGTAGCCCGCCTCGTCGTTGCCGAGGACCGGCCCGCCGCCCTTGCCGTCGTTGCCGGTGTAGCCCGTCCACATGTAGTAGCGGTTGGGGTCGGTGGAGCCGATGAGCGAGCAGTGGTAGGCGTCGCACACGGTGAAGGCGTCCGCCAGGGCGTAGTGGAACGGGATGTCGTCGCGGGTCAGGTACGCCATCGTGGTCGGCGACTTGACCGGCACCCACTGGTCGTAGCGGCCGCCGTCGAACGCGGCGTGCCCGTCGTTCCAGCCGTGCGGGAGGTCCTGGATGAACGCCAGGCCGAGGTCGTCGGCGTCCGGGTGGAACGGCAGGACGTCCTTCGTGCCGTCGGACTGGTGCCAGACGGACCTGCCGTTCTGCGTGACCGGGCGCGGGTCGCCGAAGCCGCGGACGCCCCTCATCGTGCCGAAGTAGTGGTCGAAGGAACGGTTCTCCTGCATGAGGACGACGATGTGCTCGACGTCCTGGAGGGAGCCCGTGCGGTAGTGGGCGGGCAGCGCGGCGGCGCGCTGGATGCTGTTCGACAGCGCGGTGAACGCGGTGGTCGCGCCCGCGAGCTGGAGGAATCGGCGCCGGTTGACTTCGGGCATGCGTGGGGGTCCTCTCGTCGTGGCGTACGGAACAGCCGTCACCGGATGGCGTCCGATGACGGAATCTGCGCGCAGCGAGTGTTCCAAGAGCAGCAAACGTCAGGGAAGGGTCTGATGACGCCAAGGTGAAAGTCGTGGGTACGGGGGGAGTTGGGGCGGTGTGACGCCTTTGGCCGTATACACGTTCCGGTCGACGGCATACGGCACCCCGGGTCATACGACGGCGCCCCCCGCCCCGTCCCACGTGCGGGACACCGGGCGTCGGCCGGGGGTGCCGGCGGCGCAGCGGGCCGGATCCGGACGGGACGACCCGGCTTCCGGCATGTCCCGGGGGTGTTCGCGGATATCGTTGTCGCCATCCGCTCGGCTGCGGACGGTACGGCGATCGGGGTTCGATGTTCGAGGTACGTCTGCTCGGGCCGGTGGAGGTGTGGGAGGGGAACCGGCGGGCACCGCTCGGCGGTTCGCGGCCCCTCGCCGTCCTCGGCGCCCTGGTCGTGCATCTCGGCGAGGTGGTGTCCACCGAGCGGCTCGTGGACCTCGTCTGGGACGAGCGGGCGCCGGCCACCGCGGGGGCGCTGGTCGCCACGCACGTCTCGGCGGCACGGCGCGCGCTGAACCGGATCGGCGTGGCCGACGTCATCCGCACCCGGCCCCGCGGCTACGTCGTCGACCTCGATCCGGGCCGGGTCGACGCCCGCCGCTTCGAGCGACTCCTCGCCGCCGCACGCCTGGAGGCCGCCGACGGCCGCCCGGCCGACGCCGTGGACGTCCTGGCCGAGGCGCTCGGGCTGTGGCGCGGCCAGGAGGCCCTGGAGGGGCTCGGGCAGTCGTTCGCGCGGATCGAGTCGGCCCGGCTCGCGGAACTGCGCCTCGTGGCCCACGAGGAGTCGTTCGCGCTACGGCTGGAGCTGGGCCGTGCGGACGAGACGATCGCCCCGCTGCTCGCCCACGTCGCCGCGCACCCGCTGCGGGAGCGAGCCCGCGGCCAGTTGATGACCGCGCTCTTCCGCACGGGCCGCCTGTCCGACGCCCTGCGCACCTACCAGGAGGGCCGCACACTCCTGCGCGACGAGCTCGGCATCGACCCCGGCCCCGAACTACGCGCCCTGCACCAGGCATTGCTCACGAACGACACGGACCTGCTGGGACCCCCGCCCAGCCGGCCTCCCGCGGCCCGGCAGGGCGGCGACGCCCCGGCCCCCGCACCGGGCGAAGCCGCGCCCGCCCGCCCGGGGACGGCGACGGAGACGGAGACAGAGCGTGCAAGGGCCGGCCAAGCCGGCCCGGATGCGGCGGCGGAGCGGGGATCGACCAGGCACACCACCCCGGCCCCAGGACCGGGAGAAGGCGAGCACCACGGCCCGGGCGCGGCGGGCCGGCCGGAAGAGCGCGGCCACCACGGCGCGGGTGCCGATGGCGGACAGGCGCCGGACCGGCGTTCCGCACAGGTGCCGGACCGGCGGTCCGGGCAGGCACCGGGCCGGGTTCCCGGACAGCTGCCGGATCGGCGCTTCGGGCAGGGGCAGGACCGGTATTCGGGGCAGGGCGGGGCCAGGGCCGCGGAGCCGGGGTCCGGCGTCCCGTTCGCCGGGGCTGAAAACGTACCGGCCGGGAACCCCACGGACGGCGGGGCCCGTGAGGGACGTCGGGGTGGCCCGGTCGGGGCACCGGTCGCCGGTGTCGTACCCGGGCCGCGCACGGAGCCCGTGCCCTCTCATCTGCCGCCCGACATCGCCGACTTCGTGGGGCGGGCCGAGCAGGCCGCATGGGCGGTCGGGGTGTTGCGGGGGGCGGGCGGCGCCGGGCGGACCGCGCCGCCGATCGGGGTGATCTCCGGGCGGTCCGGCACCGGCAAGACCGCGCTCGCCGTGCACGTCGGCCACCGCACCGCCGAACTCTTCCCGGACGGGCGCCTGTTCATCGACCTGCGGGCCGCCGACGCCACCCCGCTGCAGCCCGCCGACGCACTCGCCCGGCTGCTGCGGGCGATGGGCGCCGGGCCCCGGACGCTGCCCGCCGGCCTGGAGGAGCTGACCGGGCTGTACCGCACCCACATCGGGCACCGTCGGGTGCTGCTCATCCTGGACAACGCGGCCGGGGAGGCGCACGTACGACCGCTGCTGCCGCCCGGCCCCGGCTCGGCCGTACTCGTCACCAGCAGGCGCCGGCTGGTGGCGCTGGAAGGCGCCGCGCACCTGGACCTCGCCGTGCCCGACGAGCGGGACGCGCTGGAACTGCTGAGGCGGGTGGCCGGAAACGAGCGGACGGGCGCCGAGCCGGACCAGGCCGCCGAGATCGTCGCCCTGTGCGGCCGGCTGCCCCTCGCGGTGCGCATCGCGGGCGCCCGGCTCGCCGCCCGCCCGCACTGGCCGCCGGCCCGGCTCGCCGGCCGGCTGCGCGACGAGCGGCGCCGCCTCAACGAACTCAGCGCCGGCGACCTGGAACTGCGCTCCAGCCTGGAACTCGGCTACAAGGACCTCGCCCCGCCCGAGCGGCGGGCACTGCGCCGGCTGGCCCTGCTGGACCTGCCCGACTTCGCCGCCTGGGTCGCCGCCCCGCTGCTCGACATCGGCACCGACGACGCCGAGGAGGCCGTCGAACGGCTGGTGGACTGCCACTTCATCGACGTCCTCGGCGTCGACGGGACCGGCCGGACCCGCTACCGCATCCACGACCTGGCCCGCGAACACGCCCGGGAACGCTGCCTGTCCGAGGAGAGCGCCGAGGAACGGGCGGCGGCCGTGCTGCGGCTGGTGGCCTGCTGGCTGGACCTCGCGAGGAAGGCCGCCGCCCGCGGTCCGGGCGGTGCGGCCCGGCACTTCCCGGAGCCGGTCGCCGTACGCGCCCTCGACCCGGAGACCGAGGAGTCGCTGCTGGCGCGGCCGGCGGCCTGGTTCGCCACCGAGCAGGCCGGTCTGCTCGCGGCCGCCGTCCACTGCGCCGACCACCAGCACGTGCGCGCCGCCCGTGATCTCGCCGGGGCGCTGATGGCCGGCTCGGCCGCCCTCTACAACCGGTTCGACGCCTGGTCCCGCTCCCACAGCGCGGCCATGGCGGCGGTCCGCCGCGGCGGCGACACCCAGGGCGAGGCCTGGCTCCTCAGCGGCCTCGGCCAGCTCCGCTACGAGCAGGACGACTTCGACGCCTCGTACACCTATTTCGCCGATGCGCTCCGCCTGTTCGAGGAGCAACCCGGCACACCGGCCGGCGCGGCCCGCGCCCTCGCCGGCATGGGCACCGCCCGGCGGGAGCAGGCGCGGTACGACGAGGCGTCGGCGCTCCTGCGGGCCTCGCTGGACCACTACGGCCCCGCCGGCGGCGTCGACGACAGCGGCGCCCGGGCGCGGGTGCTGTACGGCCTGGGGTACGTGCACCGCGAGCAGGGCGGTACGGACGCCGCCCGGCAGGCACTCACCGAGGCCCTGGAGCTGTACCGTGCGGCGGCCGACCGGCACGGCGAGGGCCTCACCCTGCGCTCGCTGGCCCTGTGCCACCGCGCGGAGGACGAACACGCCGAGGCCGAGCGGGTGTTGGGGCAGGCGCTGGAGATCTTCGGCGAGCTTCAGGACACCTTCGGGACGATGTACACCGAACAGTCGCTGGCCAAGGTGGAGCTGCGCACGGGTCGCACCGGCCGGGCCCGCGAACGGCTCGGCCGCTGTCTTGCGGTGACCCGGGAGCGGCGGGACCGGTTCGGCGAGGCACTGGTGCTGCGCACCCTCGGCCAGGCGCACCTCGCGGAGGCCGACCCGGCCGGGGCCCGCGAGCCCCTGGAGCGGGCACTGGCGCTCTGGGAGGAGCTGCGGCTTCCCCTGTGGCGGGCGCGGACCCTGTGGGACCTGGCTCAGGTGCGGGCGGCATCCGGCGAGGAAGAGGCGGCGCGCGGGGACCGGGCGGAGGCCCTGGCGGTGTTCCGCGCCCTGGGCTGCAGGGAGGCCCTGGAGCGCGGCTGACCCGCGTGCGGAGGACCGCTTGCACAGAACCGCGTGCACAGAACCGCTTGCAGAGAACCTGCAGAGGCTTTGCAGGGGCCGGCGCCACTCTGGTCCTGTGACGGACATCATCACGCTCTCCGACCCGCGGGTCGCCCAGGTCACCGAGCAGGAGTGCGGTGAACCCCTGGTCGACCTGCGCACGACGACACCCGAACTGCGCCTGGATCCACGCCAGGCCGACGACACCGGCGCCTACGCCCATCTCAGGTCCGGCGCACTGCGCCGCCTGGTGCACGCCCAGCGGCTGCTGCCGGCCGGGGTGCGCTTCCTGGTGGTGGAGGGGTACCGGCCGCCGGACCTCCAGCGGCGCTACTTCGACAGCTACGCGGCGGCCCTGCGCGCGACCCGCCCGGACGCCGGCCCCGGCCTGATCCGCGAACTCGCGAGCGCCTACATCTCCCCGCCGGAGGTGGCCCCGCACGTCAGCGGCGGGGCGGTGGACCTGACGCTGTGCGCCGAGGACGGCACGGAGCTGCCGCTGGGCACCGAGGTCAACGCGACCCCGGAGGAGAGCGCGGGCGCCTGCCGCACCGCGGCCCCGGGCCTCGATGCCGAGGCCCGCGCCAACCGTGCCCTGATGGACCGGGCCCTGACCGCGGCCGGGTTCGTCAACTACCCGACGGAGTGGTGGCACTGGTCGTACGGCGACCGGTACTGGGCCCTGCTCAGCGACGCCCCGGCCGCCCGCTACGGCCCGGCCGCCCCACCCGCGCGGACCGCCTGACCACACCGGCGAGAGCGGCAAGAGCACCAGGACAACGACCCGGGGGAATTTCCATGAAACCGAGCGGTGGCGCCTGCCCAGGCCCCGCTACCCGTACCGTCGACCACGTCGGACCGGACCAGTTCGACGCGGCCTTCACCGCCGACATGCCGCGACTGCGCAGCCGCCTGCTCGCGCTGACCGGCGATCCGCACGACGCCGACGACCTGTTGCAGGAGACGTACCTGCGGCTCTCCCGGCGGGCCCGCGGCCAGGGGCTGACCCGGCAGCGGCACCCGTACGCCTACACCTGCGCCGTCGCCCTCAATCTGCTGCGCGACTCCTGGCTGCACCCCTCCCGGCGGGAGCGGGCCACGGACCGGCTGCCGGAGGCGGGCTGGGACGGCGGGCTCGGCTCGTACGAGGCCGGCGCCACGACCCTCGCGCTGCTGAGGCTGCTCTCCCCCAAGGAGGCGGCCGCCGTGATCCTCGTGGACCTGGAGGGGCTGAGCCACGACTCGGCCGGTGAGCGCCTCGGCGCGCACCGCGGCACGGTGCAGCGCAACAGGATGCGCGCGCTGGCCAAGATGCGGGCCGCGCTCCTGTCGTAGATTCCGGTGCCGCGCCCCTACGGGGGTGGGGCGCGGCACCGGTGACGGCATCGCGGCCGCGCGGTCCGGTGTCGTGCGCAGACCCCCCACCGCCCCGGTCCGCGCCGTGAGGTGACGGGCCGTCGACGACGAAGGATGTCTCCCGTGCAGATCAGTACGACCCGCCGCCCCGCCGGCCGGGTACTCGCGACGACGCTGGCGGCCGCCCTGGCCGCCTTCCTGCCCACGGCCGCGCACGCGGTCACGGCGCCGCACGTCGGCGCCGCCGTCCAGGACGCGGCCTGCGGGGCGCTCGCCCCGGGCGCCTCGGCGACCGCGAAGGCCGCGGTGGACGCGGCCTGTTCGCAGATCGGCGTCTGGTACAGCTGGGGCGGCGGCCACGGCGCCACGCCCGGCGCGACCTACGGCTACTACGACGGCTCCGACCCGGACAGCCTCCACGACAACGAGCGCAAGGGCTTCGACTGCTCGGGCCTGATGCGCTACGCGTACTACCGGGCCACCGGCAAGGACCTGCTGAACGGCACGGCCGACGACCAGTTCCACAGCTCCCACGCCACGGCCCGCTTCTCGGCCGGCCAGGGCACCGGTCCGCTGGTGCCCGGCGACCTCATGTTCTGGGGCAGCGGCCACATCCACCACGTCGCCATGTACCTGGGCGCGGGCAAAATGGTGGAGGCGTACGAGTCCGGCACGCACATCCGGGTCACCGGGGTGCGCACGGGCGGGGACTACGCGGGCGCGATCCGGGTGAACCCGCAGGGCAGTCCCACTCCCCCGCCGGCCGATGGCGGTACGGTCTTCGAGACCTGGGGGACGAGCGTGCGCACGCACTCCTCGCCGAGTGTGCACGCGTCCGTGCGGGACACCTTCTCCGGTCCCACGCAGGTCTCCGTGCAGTGCCAGGAGCACGCCGAGACGGTGACCGCGGAGGGTTACACCAACGACATCTGGGCCAAGCTGGCCGACGGCTCCTGGCTGACCAACATCTACATCAAGGGCCCGGCGCAGTTGCCCGGCGTGCCGGACTGCGGCGGCAGCAGCGCGCCGCCGCCGAGCGGGGGCAGCAAGGCGTTCCAGACGTGGGGCACGGGGGTGCGCACGCACAGCCAGCCGAACGTCAACGCCTCGGTGGTGAACTACTTCGCCCAGCCGACCACGGTCAACGTGGTCTGCCAGGCGCACGCCCAGGAGGTGACGGCCGACGGCTACACCAACGACGCCTGGGCGAAGCTGACCAACGGCTCGTGGCTGACCAACATCTACATCAAGGGCGGCGCCTGGCTGGCGGGCGTGCCCTCCTGCTGACGTGCCACGACCCGGGGCCCGCGCCGCGTCCGGCGGGGCCCCGGGAAGGGACGGTGCAGGTGGGGTCAGGAGCCGAGGTACGCCTCGACCTCACTGAACTGTCCGGCCGGCCAGCCCGAGTTGGCGCTGACGGTGAGCCGGAGGTGGCGCAGGTTGGCGCTGTCGGGCAGGGTCACCGTCGCGGTGTTGCCGGTGGCCGGGTCGAAGCGGTAGTCGTGGGAGGCGACCACCGTCGAGTACGCCGAGCCGTCGGTGCTGCCGAGGACGGTGATGGTCTGCGTGCGGGCGCCCCAGGCCGGGGACGGGGGCAGCTTCAGCACGAGCCGGCGGACCTCGTACGACGAGCCGAGGTCGACCGTCCAGGACTGCGGGAAGGCGTGGTTCGTCGACTCCCAGTAGCTGTTCGCGTCGCCGTCGACCGCCTTGCCCGGGGTGTATACGTCCTGGGTGCCGGTCGCGGTGGCGGGGCGGCCCTTGGCGAGGTTGCGGCCGGGGTCGGGTTCGGGGTTGCCCTGGCCGGGCTGCGGCCACGTGGTGCAGTCCGCCCAGGTGCTCGACCAGCCGGAGTTGCCGCCGCCGTCGGTGACGGTGAAGGCCCCGGAGTTCGCCGGGTAGGGGCAGTTGTAGATGCCCGCGGAGCCGGTCTGGGTGGCGGTGACGTCCTTGAAGATGGCGGCGCCCTGTGCCTCGGCCTGTACGACGACCGTTCCGGTGTTCTTCACCGTGGCGCCGGTGACATGGACGTTCCTGACGGGGTAGCCGCGTCCGCCGCCGGAGACGAACTCGAAGGCGCTGTACGGGCTGTCGGTGATCGTGGTGTCGGTGATGTTCACGGTGGCGTCGATGGCGCTGTCGTAGGAGTCGACGCGCAGGGCGCCCATCGGGTGGTTCCAGTTGGGGTTCATGGCGCCGGTGCGCACGAGGGTGTTGCCGTCGACGGTGATGGTGCCGGCGAGCGGGTGGAAGGGATCGAGGAACTTCTGGTTGGAGATCGCGATGCCGCTGCCGAGGGCGTTGGTGTCGGAGACCAGGTTGTTCTTGACGGTGATGTCGGTGCCGCCGTAGATGGCGATGCCGTTGGCCAGGTTGGGCTGCGTGACGGTGTTGTTCTCGAAGCTGGAGTCGGTGTCGGGGGCGTACAGCGACCACATGGCGAGGGCGTCGTCGCCCTGGTTGCGCAGGAAGTTGTTCCGGACGCGGACGCCCTTGGCGGTGCCGTTGAGGTTGATGCCGTCGGCGGTGGTGTCGAGGAAACGGCTGTTCTCCACGACGAGGTTGTCGTTGTCGCCCATCAGCCACATGCCGCACTTCATGTGCTGGATCCACATGCCGGAGACGGAGGAGTCCGGGCCGAGGGAGCCGTTGACGAAGTTGTCGGGGTTGGAGTCGACGCGTTCGGTGACCTCGCCCATGACGGCGAAGTCCTGGAGGTGGACGTGGCCGGAGGAGCCGGCCTGGTCGATGAACCGGGAGGTGTGTACGACCGAGTGCCAGCTGCCGGCGCCCTGGAGGGTGACGTTCTGCACGCCGTTCAGGGAGGCGGTGATGCGGTAGTCGCCGGGCGGGATCCAGACGGTGCCGCCCTGGGCCGCCGAGATGGCGTCCCGGAAGGCCTGGGTGGAGTCGCCGTTGCCGCTGGGGTCGGCGCCCTTGGAGACGACGGAGACCGAGCCGGCGGGCTGGGTGGCGGCCGGGGCGACCTGTTCGAAGTCGGCCACGTCCACTGTGACCTGGGTGCCGGTGGCCACGAACGTGACCGTGTCACCGGCCTGGACGTCCCGGCCGAGGAGCAGCCGGGAGTCGTCGAAGAAGTGGTGCGTCTTGGCGCCCGGGATCCAGCTGGTGTCGATGTAGGAGTACTTGGAGGTGACCGGGAGGGTCCGGGCGAGCTTCGTGCCGTTGACGTACACGTCCAGCGAACCGGACTGGCCGTCGGGGACGCTGTAGGAGAGGTTCACCGCATTGGCGGCGCGCGGCACGGTGAACTCCACGCGCTGCCCGGCGGACAGCCGTACGGCCTGCCGGCCGGAGGCCTCCGAGGCGAGGGTGCCCTGCGTGTAGTCGGGGCCGATCTTCGTGCCGGTGGTGGCCGCCGACTCGGCCTCGACTGAGGTGAACGGGAGGGTGGCCCCCGCGGCGGCGTGCGCCGCGGGGGCCAGGGCGACGAGCGTGCCGGCGGCCAGGGCGACGACCGCCCCGATTGCTGGCATGCGCCTGACATGTCTGGCGGTGGTGCTGTGCATGTGCCGATCCCTTCGTAGTGGGGGTGCGCGTGGGACGGGTGGGACAGCGGGGTGCGCAGGCGGCTCAGGCGGCGAGCCAGGCCGCCGTGTCCTGCGGCAGCCGGCCCGCGTCGTCGAGCGGGCCGCTGGTGAGCAGGAGCCGGGAGTGCGGAGGCAGGTCGGCCGGCGCGGCGGCGAGGTTGACCACGCACAGCGCGCCCTCCGCTCGGGAGAAGGCGAGGACGCCGTCGGCAGCCGGGAGCCAGGTCAGGGGGGCCTCGCCGAAGACGGTGCGGGCGGCGATCGCCCGACGGTAGAGGGTGAGCATGGAGTCGGCGTCGTCCTGCTGACGGTCGACCGCATACGATGTCCAGCCGGCGGGCTGCGGCAGCCACGGCTCCGCGCGGGACCCGAATCCCGCGTACGGCAGACCGGCGGCCCAGGGCAGCGGCACCCGGCAGCCGTCCCGGCCCGGGTCTGCGCCCGCCGAGCGGAAGTACATCGGATCCTGTATGCGGTCCACCGGGATGGGCGCCTCCGGCAACCCCAGCTCCTCCCCCTGGTACAGGTAGACCGCGCCGGGCAGCGCCAGCGACAGCAGGGCCGCCGCCCGCGCCCGGCGGGTGCCGAGCGCCAGGTCCGTCGGGGTGCCGAAGGCCTTGGTGGTGAAGTCGAAGGCGGTGTCCTCGCGGCCGTAGCGCGTGACCGTGCGTGTCACGTCGTGGTTGCACAGCACCCAGGTGGCCGAGGCGCCCACCGGGGCGTGTTCGGCGAGGGTCGTGTCGACGGCCCTGCGCAGCCGTGCCGCGTCCCAGGGGCAGGACAGGAAGGAGAAGTTGAAGGCCGTGTGCAGTTCGTCGGGGCGCAGGTAGCGGGCGAAGCGCTCGGGGTCGGGCAGCCAGACCTCGCCGACGAAGACCCCGTCGTAGTCGTCGGCCACGCGCCGCCAGGAGCGGTAGACGTCGTGCAGTTCGTCGCGGTCGACGAACGGGTGCGGGCGTGGATCCGGCCGGCCGGTTAGGTCGGGGAGGGCCGGGTCCTTGGCGAGCAGGGCCGCCGAGTCGATGCGCACGCCCGCGACACCCCGCTCGAACCAGAACCGCAGGATGTCCTCGTGCTCCTGCCGCACGGCCGGGTGGGCCCAGTTGAGGTCCGGCTGTTCGGGGGTGAACAGGTGCAGGTACCAGTCGCCGTCGGGCAGCCGCGTCCACACCGGTTCGGTCGAGCCGGCGAACTGCGACGGCCAGTCGTTGGGCGGAAGTTCGCCGTTCTCCCCGCGTCCGGGCCGGAAGTGGAACAGTTCCCGCTCCGGGCTGCCGGGGCCGGCGGCGAGGGCCGCCCGGAACCAGGGGTGCTGGTCGGAGACGTGGTTGGGCACGATGTCGACGATGGTGCGGATGCCCAGTTCCTGGGCCTCGGCGATGAGCTTCTCCGCCTCGGCGAGGGTGCCGAACGCCGGGTCGATGGCACGGTAGTCGGCGACGTCGTAGCCGCCGTCCTTCAGCGGCGACAGGTACCAGGGGGTGAACCACAGGGCGTCCACACCGAGTTCGGCGAGGTACGGCAGCCGGGCGCGGACCCCGGCGAGGTCTCCGGTGCCGTCGCCGTCGCCGTCCGCGAAGCTGCGGACGTACACCTGGTAGATGACGGCGGACCGCCACCAGTCACGGTCTTTTCGGGCAGGGGTGGGCTGTCCCACTGAGCTTGACCTTTCTGACGAGACGGGCGGCGGCGTCAGCCCTTGGTGCTGCCCGCGCTGATCCCGGCGATGATGTGGCGCTGGAAGACGAGGAACAGGGCCACCATCGGGATGCTGGCGATCACCATCGCGGCGATGAGCACGGTGAGCTGGATGTTCTGCGACAGCTGGACGAGGGCCACGCTGATCGGCTGCTTGCCCGTGTCGGAGAAGACCATCAGCGGCCACAGGAAGTCCTGCCACACGGCGACCAGGGCGAAGATCGACACCACGCCGAGGACGGGCCGGGACATCGGCAGGACCACCGACCACAGCACCCGGAGCTTCCCCGCGCCGTCGATCTCGGCGGCCTCCAGGACGTCGCGGGGCAGTTGGTCGAAGAACCGCTTGAGCAGGTAGAGGTTGAAGGCGTTGGCGACGGCCGGCAGCCAGATGCCGAGGGGGTCGTTGAGCAGACTGGTGTGGATCAGCGGCAGGTCGGCGACCGTCAGGTACTTGGGCACGACGAGAGCCTGCGCCGGCACCATCAGGGTGGCGAGGATGCCGCCGAGGACCACGGACCCGAAGGCGGGCTTCAGCTTGGACAGGGCGTAGGCGGCGGCCGTGCAGAACACGAGCTGGAACGCCCAGGCGCCGGCCGCCTGCACCACCGTGTTCCACAGGTGCTCGGGGAGCTGCATCAGGTCCCAGGCGTCGGTGTAGCCGGTGAGGTGCCAGTGCCGCGGGACGAGGGTGGGCGGGGTCCGGGCGACCTCGTCCGGGGACTTCATCGCGCCGGTCACCATCCAGTACACGGGGAAGAGGAAGGCGAGTGCGAAGAGCAGGACGACGGCGGTGAACACGGTCCAGTAGACGGCCTTGCCGCGCGGGCGGGCCAGGGTGGCCGGCGAGATGAGGGTGCGGGTGCTCATGCGTCCCCCTCGGTGCGGGTGAGCCGCAGGTAGCCGGCGGAGAAGACGCCGAGCAGCACGAGCAGCATGACGCTGAGCGCGCAGGCGCCGCCGAAGTCGTTGTAGAGGAAGGCGTACTTGTAGATGAGGTAGAGGATCGTGACGGTGGCGTTCTCGGGCCCGCCGCCGGTGATGACGAACGGTTCGGTGAACACCTGCATGGTGGCGATGATCTGAAGGAGCATCAGCATCAGGATCACGAACCGGGTCTGCGGGACCGTGACGTGCCGGACGCGCTGGAGCAGGTTCGCGCCGTCCAGTTCGGCGGCCTCGTACAGCTCGCCGGGGATGGACTGCAGGGCGGCCAGGTAGATCAGGACGGTGCCGCCCATGTTGGCCCAGGTGGCGACGATCACCAGGGAGATCAGCGCCGTGTCGGTGCCGTTGGACCAGTTCGAGGTGGGCAGGTGCAGGAAGCGCAGCGTCTCGTTGGCGAGGCCGGCGCCGGGGTCGTAGAACCACTTCCACAGCAGGGCGCTGACCACGGGCGGGATCATGACGGGCAGATAGACCACGACCCGGAAGAACGCCTTGGCGTGGCGCAGTTCGTTGAGGACGAGGGCGAGGACGAAGGGCACGGCGAAGCCGAGGAGCAGCGCGAGGAGGGTGAAGGTGAGGGTGTTGCGCCAGGCCGCGGAGAACTCGGGGTCGTGCCAGACGCGGGTGAAGTTGGCGGTGCCGACCCACTGGGGGTCCGCGCCCGGGGTGTACTTCTGGAAGGCGATGACGACCGCGCGGATCGCGGGGTACCAGGAGAACAGGGCGAAGCAGATCAGGCCGCCGAGGAGGAAGCCGTAGGCACGCAGCTGGTCGAGGAGGCGGCGCCGCCCCCGGCCCCCTCGTGGGGGCGGCGCCGCGGCCGGGTGGGCGGCGGCCCGCTGGACGGGCCGCCGCGTGGCCGTCTTGGTCATGGTGGTCAGCTCCGGGCCAGAATGCTGTCGATCTTGCCGGAGGCGTCCTTGAGCAGCTGGTCGATGTCGGCGTCCTTCTTGGTGAGGACGGCGGAGACGGTGCCGTCGAGGACGGAGTAGATCTGCTGGGCGTTGGGCGGCTCGATCTTCATCCGGAGCTGCTGGTTGCCGTCGAGGAAGGCCTGATAGTTCTCCACGGGGACGTTGGCGTTGGCCTTCTTGGCCTGCTGGTCCTTGGCGTCGGCGGCGCCGGTGAACAGGCGGGGTTCGGGCAGGCCGACGGGTGCGTCGTTCTTCTTGGCGCGGGCGTAGTCGCCGAGGAAGCCCTTGCCGGGGGTGAGGAACATGTGGTCCAGCCACTTCAGGCCGGCCCGGATCTGGGCGGGGGTGTCGTGCTTGTTGAACATGTAGCCGTCGCCGCCGATGAGGGTGCCCTTGCCGCCGGGCATCGGGGCGAGGGCGAGGTCCTTGTAGTTGCCGCCCTTCTCCTTGACGAGGATGGGGATGTTGTCGGGGGCGGAGAGGTACATGCCGAGCTTGCCGGACCCCATCATCTGCTGCACGTCGTTGATGACGAGGAGCTGCTTGCTGCCCATGGAGTCGTCAATCCAGCGCATGTCGTGCAGGTTCTGCAGGACGGCGTGGCCCTCGGGGGTGTCGATGGTGGCCTTCTCGCCGTCGGCGCCGACGACGTCCCCGCCCTGCGAGTACAGCTCGGCGGTGAAGTGCCAGCCGCCCTGGTTCTGGGCGCTGTAGTCGGCGTATCCGACGGTGCCGTCACCGAGCGCGGCGATCCGCTTGGCGTCGGCGCGGACCTCCTCCCAGGTGGCGGGGGGCTTGTCGGGGTCGAGGCCGGCCTTCTTGAACAGCGCGCGGTTGTAGATCAGCCCCATGCTGTATCCGGTACGCGGTATGCCGTAGACCTTTCCGTCCACGGTGTAGATGTCCCGGAGCTGCTTCTGGAGGGTGCCGTAGCTCTTTAGGTCCTTCAGGTACGGGGTGAGGTCGGCGGCCTGGTGGATGTCGACGACGTGCCGGGCGTCGGTGAAGTACGTGTAGAACACGTCCTCCATCTGGCCGCCGGCGAGCTTGGCGTCGAAGGTCTTCGGGTCCTGGCAGGGGAAGGCGTCGTGGGCGACGACGTCGATGTCCGGATGCTGCTTCTCGAAGGAGGCGACGTCCTGCTCGAAGAATCTCCGGTCGGTCTTGGCGCTCTTGGGTGGCTCGCAGTTCACGGTGATGCGGGTCTTGCCGCCCGCCGCACTGTCGTCGTCCGAGCCGCAGGCGGACGCGGCGAGGACGAGGCTGGAACAGACGCCGATCGCGGCGACGGTACGACGGAACCCGGTGCTTGTCATCGGTGGACCCCTCAAGGCAGGAGCGGTGGGCGACGCACACTCAAGCACCCACGACACCACTCCGCAAGATATCGCGCAGAATCTGTAATTATTTGACAGACGATTGGATCTGCTGGATCTCAGCCGCGCGGGGCTTGCGCGGTGGATCCGCGCACCACCAGTTCGGGCTCGAACAGCAGCTCCTCGGCGGGTACGGCGGTGCCGCCGATCCGGGCGTTCAGCAGCTCCACGGCCGCGCGCCCCATGGCCTCGATGGGCTGGCGGACGGTGGTGAGCGGCGGCTCGGTGCAGTTCATGAACGCCGAGTCGTCGTAGCCGACCACGGAGACGCGCCCGGGGACGTCGTGGCCGCCCCGGCGGGCGGCCCGGACGGCGCCGAGGGCGAGGGGGTCGCTGGCGCAGATGAGGCCGGTGACGCCGCGGTCGATGAGCCGGGCGGCGGCCGCGTGGCCGCCCTCCAGGGAGAAGATGGCGCGGGCGACGAACTCCTCGGGCAGGCCCGGCGCGATGGCCCGCGCGGCGGCCAGTTTGCGGGCCGAGGGCACGTGGTCCTCGGGGCCGAGGACCAGGCCGATCCGTTCGTGGCCGAGGGAGGCCAGGTGCCGCCAGGCCTGCTCGACGGCGACCGCGTCGTCGCAGGACACGGCCGGGAAGCCGAGGTGTTCGATGGCCGCGTTGACGAGGACGACCGGGATGTTGCGGTCGGCGAGCAGCCGGTAGTGGTCGTGGGGCGCGTCGGCCTGGGCGTACAGGCCGCCGGCGAAGACGACGCCGGAGACCTGCTGCTGGAGCAGCAGCTCGACGTAGTCGGCCTCCGAGACGCCGCCCTTGGTCTGCGTGCACAGCACCGGGGTGAGGCCGAGCTGGGCCAGCGCGCCGCCGATGACCTCGGCGAACGCGGGGAAGATGGGGTTCTGCAGTTCGGGCAGGACCAGGCCGACCAGCCGGGCGCGTTCGCCGCGCAGCTGGGTGGGGCGCTCGTAGCCGAGCACGTCGAGGGCGCTGAGCACTGCCTGCCGGGTGGACTCGGAGACACCCGGCTTGCCGTTGAGCACCCGGCTGACCGTGGCCTCGCTGACCCCGACCTTCTTCGCCACTTCCGCAAGTCGTCGCGTCATGGGCGCAAGAGTAGCGCAAGTTACGCAAGCAGTTTGCGTAAAGGTGCACGGGAATCGGCAGAGCCTGGGGGATGGCGGGCGGCCTTCCCGCGGCGGGCCCGGCCCCGTCGGCGACCTGAACGCCGACGGAGCCGGGTCAGCTCTCCGGTGCCGGAACGACGGCGAGGTGCCCGGCCGCGGCGCGCGGGCGGCGCGGCCGGCGGGGCGCCGCCGCGGGGCGGCGGGGGTCGCGCAGGACCATGGTCAGGCGAGTGCAGCCCAGATCCCGGAGGGTCCGGGGCGTCTCGTCGACGATGCGGCACTCGGTGGCGCCCCGCCGGGGGTCCGGGTGGAACAGCAGACGGACCGCGCCGTCGAGCTCCGTCGCGGCCTCACCTACCGCGCGGATCCAGTGCGGCAGTCCCTGCCGGTAGGCGGCCTCCATGATCGGGTCCTGGCCGACCTCGCGCCGGATCGCCTGGAGTTCGTGATCGTGGCCGTACAGCTCCAGGGCCGCCTTCAGGCGGGCCAGCATCGGCAGGCACCACCCGGGCTCGTGCTCACCGAGGACCGCGGCCGCGTCCGGATGGAACAGGACGAACCGGAGGAAGTTGGCGTCCGGCATGGCCGTCGCGTGCGGGCGCACGCCACGGAAAAGTGTCTCGAACGCGCCGTTCGCCACGACGACGTCCCAGCGGTGGTCCACGACCATGGACGGGAAGGACACGGCCTCCACCAGCGCGGCGCAGTCCTGGAGATACTCCTGGGCCTCGCGGCTCGCGGGGACGGGCCACGGCGCCTGCCGCTGCCCTCCTGCCTGTTGTGCCATCGGGAGGTCACCCCTCTTGCCTCTGCGCCCGTTCACGCGGCGATGCGATCCTGCTGCCCGTCCTGACGCATGTCAACTATCGTGGCATTTCATGCCTGTTGACGGCTGAAATTCGCCACAGTTGTGGCGAGACCTGGATGTGAGTTCGAAGCACCGGATACTCTCCGGGAAGTTCACGGCATCCGTTGGTGAACGTCACGACCTCACCTGGGACCTTGCCCACACGAGACGTAGGAGTTCTGTCGGTGACGGATGGCTACGAGGATCCGGGCGCCGCGGCGACCGCTCAGCTGCCGGCCGTCGTCGCCCGCGTCACCGCGCTCGCCGACCGGCTCGGCGTGCCGCACGCCGAGGTCTTCGACGTGGGGCGGCTCAGCGTCGCCTGCGGCGTGCCGGAGCCCGTGGTACGGGCGCTGCTCGCCGGCCGGCCAGCGGGCGAGCCGGACGTGCAGGCGCGCTTCCTGCAGCGGCTGGACCTGCTGCGCCGCACCCGGCTGAAGCCGGGCGGCCGCAAGTACACGCAGCAGGAGATCGCCGACGGTGCGGGCATGTCCCGGCAGCAGGCGGGCGCCCTCATCAACGGCGACCGGCGGCCCACGATGGAGCACTGCGACGCGCTGCAGCGGTTCTTCCGGGTGCACGCCGGCTTCCTGACGGCGGAGGACCCCGAGGCGCTGGCGGGCGCGCTGCAGCGCACCGAGCAGGACCTGCTGCACAAGCTCGCCGACCGGGAGCGGGCGGCGGAGCAGGCCGCCCAGGATCCGCTGGAGCGGCTGCTGCAGGACCACGGGGTGCGCGGGATCGCCTGGCGGGCCGCCCAGCTGCCCACCGACCAGCACCGGGACAAGGTCGCGGAATGGCTCGACATGCTCCTGGAGAGCGTCAAGCGGCCCGAGTCGTGAACCGGGGGAGGACAGTGGGCATCGGCAGGGACATGCGCCGGCTGTGCGCGGAGCTCGTCGGGGGACTGACCCTCCCCGCGCCCGCTCCGCCGCACGAGCTGTACCGGGCGCTGTGCGAGGCGATGAGCCGCCGGCGCGGCCGCCCGGTCGTCTTCCGTACGGCCGTCTTCCCGCCCGGCACGGCCAGCGGGCTGTGGCTGGACATGGCCGACCGCGACCTGGTGGTCGTCGAGGAACGCACCGCCCCCGACCACCAGTTGGTGATCCTGGGCCACGAGCTGTGGCACATGCAGGCCGACCACTGCGGTCACCCGGTCGAGGGCGCCGGCGTGGCCACCCGGCTGCTCACCGACGACACCGACCGGGCCGCCCTCCAGGCCACGGTCCACCGGGTCGCCGCACGCACCCGCTTCGACCAGGCCGAGGAGCGGGACGCCGAGACGTTCGGGCTGCTCCTCGCCAGCAAGTGCCGTACGTGGCTGGCCGGTTCGGCCCTGCGCGGTCCAGGGCGGCGCGACGGTGTCGCGGGCCGGATCGAGCTGTCCCTGGGCTATCCGGGACCGCAGGGCTGAGCGGCGGCAGCCCGGGGGTCCGTCGGAGCGTTTCGGATCAGCCGAGCGGGCGAAGCGCCGCGGAGCGGGGCGGCGTTGTCAGTGGTGGGCGGCAAGCTGGACCCGTGCGCCGTACGAGGCGGCGCACGGCGCCGCAGGGGGCGCCAGACGTGACGCCGAATCGGGGAGAGCCGACCGATGACCACCGCCGTACTGACCGACCGTGAGCGCACCGCCGTACAGGCCTATCTGCGGCTGCTCCACACCGTGCGCGCCGCCTTCGACGGCCCGCCGGGCGGCACCGGCCCCGCGGTGGTGCCGCCCGCCGTGCTCGCCGAGGCCGAACAGGCCCTGGCCCGGGCGGGCCTGACGGGCAACGAGGAGGAGTTCTTCCGGCTCCTCGGCGACTGGTGCCCACCGGTGTGACGCCGACGGGCCCGGCGGGCCGGTGGCTGGGGCAGGTGACAGCGGGTGTGGGCCCGGAGCGGATCAGGGGTGCGGGACGACGACGGCGGTGGTGAGCACGCCCTCGCGTACCGCCCAGCGGCCGTCGAAGGCCTGCCGGCGGACGCCGCCCAGCACGGGGCCGGGCACGAGGAGTTCGGCGCGCAGTGTGCCGTGCGGTGCGGCCCCGGGGTCCGGGCGCAGGTCGATGTCGGCCTCGGAGAAGTCCAGCCAGTTGCCGGTGAGGGGGAACCACGCCTTGTAGACGGACTCCTTGGCGCTGAACAGGAGGCGGTCCCAGTGCACCTCGGGCGCGCGGCGGGCGAGCAGGCGCAGCCGTTCGGTCTCGGTGGGCAGGAAGACGTAGGAGACGACCTCCTGCGGGAGGGGCTCGTGCGGCTCGGCGTCGATGCCGAGGGAGGCCAGGTCGCCGGCGCGGGCCAGGGCGGCGGCACCGTAGCCGTCGCTGTGGGTCATGCTGCCGATCAGGCCGTCCGGCCAGCGCGGCGCGCCGCTCGCGCCGGTGACGACGGGCTGCGCGGGCACGCCGAGCTTCTCCATGGCCTGCCGGGCGCAGCCGCGTACGGCGGCGTACTCGCGGCGGCGCTTGGCCACCGCGCGCACCATGACCGCCTCCTCCTCCGGGTGCAGCGGGGCGTCCCACAGCGGGCTGTCAGCGTGTGCCTCCACGGCCACGACCGCCTGCGGGAGCAGCTCCTCGATCACCGGGTTCGACCTCCATCGGCAGGATGCGGCGAGGCTGTCCCGGGGTTTCCGGGCGCCCTCGCCATTCGCGGGGGTATCCCACGGAGACCTCTTCGAAGCGCACGCCGTCGTGCCAGGTGGTCCGCGGGATGTGCAGATGACCGTAGACCATGGTCCGGACGCGGAACCGGCGGTGCCAGTCGGCGGTCAGGTCCGTGCCGCACCACATGGCGAACTCGGGGTGCCAGAGCACGTCCGTCGGGTGCCTGTGCAGCGGATAGTGGGCCGCGAGGACCGTCGGCAGGTCCTCGGGCAGCTCGGCGAGCCTGCGTCCGGTCTCGGCGACGCGGGCGCGGCACCAGTCCTCCCGGCTCGGGTAGGGGTCGGGGTGCAGCAGGAACTCGTCGTTGCAGACGATGCCGGTGCCGTGCGCGTACGCCAGGCCCTCGTCCTTGGTGACGCAGCCGTCCGGCAGGAACGAGTAGTCGTACAGCAGGAACAGCGGGGCGACGACGGCCGGGCCGCCGGGGCCCCGCCATACGGGGTAGGGGTCCTCGGGCGTGGTGACGCCCAGTTCCCGGCAGAGGGCGACCAGATGCTCGTAGCGGGCGACGCCGCGCAGCGTGACCGGGTCCTTGGGGTGGGTCCACAGGTCGTGGTTGCCGGGCGCCCACAGGACCTTGCGGAAGCGGTCGGCGAGGGTGGCGAGCGTCCAGCGGATGTCGGCGACGGTCTCGGCGATGTCACCGGCCACGATGAGCCAGTCCTCGTCCGTGCCGGGGCGCATCCGCTCGACCAGGGCGCGGTTCTCCGGATAGGAGATGTGCAGGTCGCTGATGGCCAGCAGCTGTCCGGCCCCGGCCGTCGACTCCACCCCGTGCCCCTCCCGGTCACTCCCGATCATGCCGTCCGCACCACGAGAACACATTCGGAGGGAGGGGACAAGGGGCCCATGAGCCAGGTCGTGCGCCCCGGCGCGTCAGACCTGGGCGCGGGGCAGGTCGAGGGAGCGGCTCTCCTCCAGGACGCGGTAACCGGCGCTGGTGTAGAGGTTCATCGCCACCTCGTTGCCGCCCCACACGGTGAACATCAGCGCCGTGTCGCCGGCCGCGAGCGTCGCCCGTTCGCCGGCCGCCATCGCGGCCCGGCCGTAGCCCTTTCCCCGGTACCGCTCCTCGATGTGGAGCGAGTAGCCGTAGGTGACGCCCGGGAGATGGCGGTGGCGCAGCCAGCCGGTGCCGATGGGCTCGCCCGCGGCTTCCAGTACCAGGAAGGTGTTGTCGGGCGTGGCCAGGCCGTCCGGGACGAGCTCCGCGAAGTCCCGGTCCGACTTGCGTACGGCCTCCTCACGGCTGCGGGCCCCGGACCGGACGATGTCGTCGGCGTACGACGTCTTCTCCGCGGCCAGCCAGTCGGGATACTCGGCGGGGGTCATCGGCCGTGCGGTGACGCCGTCGAGCGGTTCGGGCGGGGACGCGAGGGGCCGCGCCCTGACCTGGCCGCGCACGCCGTAGTCGTCGAAGAGGGTGCCCGCGGGTTCGGTGAGCCGTATGTGCAGCTTGCGGGCGCCGCGCCGGGCGCACCAGTCCTCGGCCCAGTCCCTGGCGGCCCGTTCGTGGCCGCGGCCGGAGTGGGGCGCGTCGATGTGGAGGTCGCCGATCCGGCCCTCGGGCGCGCCGTCGTCGTCGGACACGGACACGGCCACGTGCCCGACGCGGGTCCCGGCTTCGGTGATCTCGGCGACGGTCCAGCCGGCGGCGCGGTCACGCGCGGTCGACAGCATACGGTCGACCGCCGCCGGGTCGAGGCCGCTGCGGGTGTACGAGGCGCGCAACCGGCGTTCGAAGCCGTGCTGCCAGCGCGCGGGGTCGGTGAGGACGCTGATGTCTGTCACCTGATCACACTAGTCCCGGCGGTGCGGGGCCGAACGGGTGAAACGGGGGCGGGCGGGGCCGGGGAGGCGGGATTTCGTGGTGTCCGCGGTGTACGCGCGGGCCGGGCGAAGCCGTATGATCGCCCCCGACACCACCGCCCCGACTCCCTTCGCCGCAGGGCGGGTTCGGTGTCCCTTCCTCTCTCCTGCCTGGGCCCGGGCCGCTCAGCCCTGCCCGCACACCGCGAAAGGCGGCCTGCATGATCTCTCGCGTACGCGTCTGGCTCAATCGTACGTACGCGGAGAACGTGTTCTTCATCGATCAGCTGCGGGGTAATCCCGCCGGCCACGCGGTCGAGGTCCACGCGACGCACGGTGACGCGGACTCCCCCGTGCTGGCCGCCGCCGACACCGCCGACCTGGAGCCGGAGGGCCTGTCCGCGGCCGGGTACGTCGAGTACGCCCTCGACCAGTGCGCGCGGCGCGGGATCGACGTGTTCGTGCCGCGGCTGCACCAGGCGGCGATCGTCGCGCACCGCGCCGAGTTCGAGGCCGCCGGCACGGCTCTGCTGGCGCCGACGGCACGGGCGGTGGCCGTGTTCGAGGACAAGGTGACCGCGTACGAGGCGGTCGCCTCGGCCGGTGTCCCCGTGCCGCCGTGGTGGCGGGTCCGCTCGGCCGGTGAACTCGTCGCCGCCGTGGAGGAGTTGGAGGCGGCCGGGGACACGGCCTGCTTCAAGCCGGCCGCCGGGGCGGGCGGTGTCGGCTTCCGCGTGCTCACCCGGGCCCCCTTCTCCCTCGCGTACCTCGGCGGTTTCCCCGGTCCGCAGGTGCACCTGGACGCCGTCGTCGAGGCGTTGCTGGGGTCGGGCGAGGCCGTGGACTGGCTGGTGATGCCGCGGCTGGGGCAGCCGGAGGTATCCGTGGACTGTCTGACCGGACCGGACGACCGGGTCCGGCTGGCGGTGGGGCGGACCAAGAACGGCCGCCGCCGGGGCTTCACGCTGCACGAGCAGTGGCTGGGACCGGCCCGCCGAATCGCGGAGGGTTTCGGCCTGCACCACCTGTCCAACATCCAGTTCCGGATGTACGGCGACCGTCCCGTCCTGCTCGACGTCAACACGCGGCCCGCCGGTGGGCTGCACCAGCTGTCGTTGTGCGGGGTGAACGCGCCCTGGACGGCGGTCCGGCTGGCCCTGGGCGAGGAAGTGGGCGTGGTCGAACCACCCTTCCTCGGGCCCGACTACACGGTGGTGTCCGGGCCCCGGCCACTGCGCGCGGTGTCACTGCCGCAGCAGCGGGGCGAGTCGCTCCCGTCGCTGCCCGCGCCCGCCGGCCGGCAGAGCGGCAGCAGCCCGGCGCGGGCGCTGCCCCTCTAGGCTCCCTCCAGGCTGTGGAACGGCCCTCACTCCAGGTACGCCAGGCCCGGGTGGACCTCGGTGTACGCCTCCACCAGGCTCCGGGCCACGCCCACGGAGTCGATCAGCGGGTGCAGGGCGAAGGCCTTCACCGCCGTGGCGCGGGAGCCGGACTCGGCGGCGGCGAGCACCTCGCGCTCGACGGCCTTGACCGAGCAGACCAGTCCGGTGGCATGGCCGGGCAGCGGGTCGGCGGCGAGGGGGTGGGCGCCGCCCGCGTCGACCAGGCAGGGCACCTCGACGACCGCGTCGGCGTCGAGGACGGACAGGGTGCCGCGGTTGCGGACGTTGAGGATCAGCGTGGTGCGTTCGTCGCGGGCGACGGCCCGCATCAGGGCGAGAGCGACCTTCTCGTAGCCGCCGGACAGGTCGTCGTCCTCGCGTTCGCCGGCGCCCGCCGTTCGGCGGTTCTCCGCCATGTAGGTGGCCTCGCGTTCGGCGCGGGTGCGGTTCCACAGGTCCAGGGCGGGGGCGCCGGGGCGGCCGGCCTCCTCGTAGAAGCGGGCCTGCTGCTCCAGGAGGAAGGCGCCGCGGGTCTTCTCCGCCTGCTGATAGGCGCGTACGGCCTCCCGGTTGAAGTAGTAGTAGTGCAGGTACTCGTTGGGGATCGCGCCCAGGGAGCGCAGCCAGTCGGCGCCGAACAACCGCCCCTCCTCGAAGGAGCCGAGCAGGGCGGGGTCGGCGAGCAGCCGGGGCAGCTGGTCGCGGCCGTCGACGCGCAGGGCACGCACCCAGCCGAGGTGGTTGAGGCCGACGTAGTCGACGGACGCCCGGCCCGGGTCGGCGCCGAGGACGCGGGCGATGCGGCGGCCGAGGCCGACCGGCGAGTCGCAGATGCCGATGACCCGGTCGCCGAGGTAGCGGGACATGGCCTCGGTGACCAGGCCCGCCGGGTTGGTGAAGTTGATGACCCAGGCGTCGGGCGCGAGCCGGGCGACGCGCTGGGCGATGCCGACGGCGACGGGTACGGTGCGCAGGCCGTAGGCGATGCCGCCGGCACCGACCGTCTCCTGGCCGAGGACGTCCTCGGCCAGGGCCACGCTTTCGTCGGCGGCACGGCCCCGCAGTCCGCCGACGCGGATGGCGGAGAACACGAAGTCGGCGCCGCGCAGGGCCTCGTCGAGGTCGGTCGTCGCGGTCACCCGGGGCGCGTCCGGGACACCGACGGCCTGCGCGTCGAGTACACGGGACACCGCATACAGTCGACCGGCGTCCAGGTCGTGCAGCACGACCTCGGTCACCCGGCCTTCGGCACGGTCCGTCAGCAGCGCCCCGTACACGAGCGGCACCCGGAATCCGCCGCCGCCCAGAATGGTCAGCCTCACGCTCGCACCTTCCCCACCACTCCGCCCACACCACACCCGACCGGCCACCTCGACGCCCCCTCCATCTTCACCGACGAGCACCCTGGCCGGTGGCGACCCGCCGCGGAGGAACGACGACGAGGCGACCGCTGCTTGGGGCCGGCGACGCGAAGACCGGCGCCCGGGGCTGGGGCACCGGCCTGCCGTCCGGTGACCGGCGAAGCGACCCGCGGCCCCGGGGCCGATGCGCCGCCCCCCGCCCGAGGACCGCCGGGCCACCTGTTGCTCTGGCACCGGTGCACCGATCCCCGCCCGGGGACCGACCGGGCCGGACCGCCCTCGGGCACGGGGCATCGGCCTGCTCTGCGGCCCCTCGGGCACGGGGCATCGGTCTGCTCTGCGGCCCCTCGGGCTCAGGCAAGTGACCCCGGCTCAGGCCCTGAACGCCGCGCTGCGCGGTTTCGCGGAGGCCGAGGTCTCGCACGGGATCGACGACTCCCTCTGCACCACGTGCCGCGCCGGTCCTGCCTGCCGACCGCCGGCCGGGACCAAGCGGCCGGCCAGGCACCGGCGGCGAACCAGGACCGCAGTGACCGCAGCCCGCGTCGCGGTGTCGTCAGCGCGGGAGGGTGGCCAGCAGTCGGCGGTCTCGTGGGGCCGGTTTGCGGTCGAGGCGGGTGTCGAGGAGGCGGCGGGCGGCGTCGGTGCGGCCGTCGGCCACCAGGGCGTACAGCAGGGTCTCCTCCACCACCTCGCGCTGGGCCGCGCTGCCGCCGACTCCGCTCAGCGCGGGCAGGAGGGCGTCGAGTCCGCGGGCCGCCTCGTGGAAGCGCCGCTCCACGAGGGCCGCGAACGCCTCGCACAGCGGGGCGATCACCTCGCGCTGCACCGCGTCCGCGCCCGCCGCGTGGTCGCGGAGCCGGCGCAGCGCGGGCAGGTCGCCGTCGGCGGTCAGGACGACGGCCGCGTGCAGGGCGGTGAACGCGGTCGCGGGGTGTTCCAGCACGTCCCGTTCGACGGCGTCGAGGACGTCCGCCACCGGCAGCTCGCCCGGCCAGCTGTCGCTCAGCCGCGCCCGCCACAGCAGCGACCCGGAGTCGACGAGCGCCCGTATCCCGGTCACCCGCCGGGGTGCCAGTTGGGCGAACCAGCGCCTGCGCAGTGCCGCCGGGTCGTCCAGAGCGAGTTCGTGCAGCGCGATGTGCCAGGAGAAGTGGGCCCGGTGGACGGCGCCCCGGCCGCGCCCGGCCACCCAGCGGTCCAGCCAGTCGCGGCCCGCCTCGTGGGCGCCGGTCTCGTAGTGCACGTGGGCCAGGGCGTGCACGGCGTGCCCGGAGCCGGGTTCGGCGGCCAGCGCCCGGTGGGCGAGTTCACCGGCCTCGTGCAGCCGGCCCTGCCCCTGCCGGAGGAAGGCGAGCAGCGAGGTGTGGAACCAGTGTCCGTCGTGGGCCGGGGACGTCAGGTCGAGCAGGGCGAGGGCGTCGTCGGCGGCCAGGTCGCGCACGCCGGAGAAGGCGATGGTGGGGACGGCGGCGGCCAGCGCGAGCGCGTCGGCCGGGTGCGCGCGCAGGTGCCGTACGAGGGCCCGGTCGCCGTCGTCGCCGGTGATGCGGCGGCCGACGGTGTCGACGAAGGACCGCTCTCGTTCGTCGGCCCGCTCGCGGGCGCCGCGGCGGGCGTCGGCGAGGGCGCGGGGCACGTCGACGGCGGCCCCGCACTCGTGGCCGAGCAGGGCGAGGGCGGCGTGGCCGAAGGCGAAGCCGGGGTCCAGGGCGACCGCGCGGGCGAGGGCGTCCCCGGCGCCGGAACGTACCTTCAGGATCCGGTCGAGGCCGGTGCGGTAGGCGGCGGCCGCCTCGGCGTGCGTGGACAGGGGCAGCCCGTGTCCGTCGGCCGGGCGGCGGCTCCGACGGCGCGGCGCGGCGGCCGGTGCGAGGATGCGCGCCGCCAACTCGACTGCCTGGAGGCGGATTTCGGGGATCGCCGTGGTCTCCCACAGTTCGCCCCGGCGGGGTGCGCCGAGGGTGTGGAGCGGCAGCCGGGTGCGTCCGTGGGCGTCGAGGAGGCGGCCGTCAAGGGTGGCGACGCCCATGCCGAGTGGGCCGGGGACCGCGAGGCCGTCGGCGAACAGGCCCCGCCACAGGGGGCCGTCGGGCAGGCGTCCGGGGCCGGTGCAGTCGATCACCCAGCTCACGTGCAGGGTGCGGCCGTCGGAGAGGAGGACGGTGAGGGTGCCGTCGTCGCGGGCGACGGCGTCGGCGACGGTGCCGGTGTGCACGGTCAGCCGGCGTGCGGTGCGGGCCCGGTCGACGTGCTCGGCGGTGGCCGGGGCCATGCGGTGGCGGTGGGTGTTCCACAGGGCGCCGTCGCGGGCCAGGAACTCCTCCCGTTCGCCCGGCGTGAGGGCGCGCCACAGGCGTGCGGTGTGCGGGCGGAGGCTGTCCAGGGCGGGCCGCCAGTCGCCGTGGACACGCAGGGAGCGGCTCAGGTGGCCAAGGACGGTGCGGCGCAGCCGGTCCAGGGGCATCGGACCCAGTTGGGCGGGTGCGGCCATCTCACCGGCCGGGTCGAGCGCGTTCGCCTCGGGCAGCAGGCCGCTGCGGGAGACGGCGTGCACGCGGCGGCCGGGCCGGTCCAGGGCCAGGGCCAGGTCGACGGCGGTCAGGCCGCTGCCGACCAGCAGGACGTCGCCGCCGTGGTCGCCCGCCGGTCCGTCCAGGGCGCCGGGCGCCCAGGGCCCGGGGACGAACCGGGGTGAGCCGAGCAGGGCGGGCGGTGCCCAGTCGGCCACCGCCCCGGCCGGTCCGGTGGCGAGGACGACGGCGTCGGCGGTCAGGGCGTCCGCGTCGGTGAGGCGCAGCGTGATCCGGGCGCCGGGGGCGGTGGCGGTAGCGGTGGAGCAGTGGTGGGCGCGGGTGCGCAGGCGTCGTACGGCGACCGTGTCCTGCGCGCGGACGATGGCCCGGCCGAGGGTGTCGGCGAGGTAGGCGCCGTAGCGGTGGCGGGCCGCGAAGTCGGCGGCGGTGACATGGGGTTCGCCGTGCCGGCACAGCCAGCGGGTGAAGTGTCCGGGCTCGTCGGGGTAGGCGCTCATACCGCCGGCCGGCACGTTCAGGCGGTGCCGGGGGTCGGTCGTGGCGTAGGCGGTGCCGCGCCCGGCCTCGGGGGCTGGGTCGATCAACACGAGGTCGAGGGGGGTCCGGCGGCGGGTCGCCGTCTCGCAGAGCTGGACGGCGGTCAGGGCGCCCGCCGCTCCCGCTCCGACGACGGCCACGGTGGGCCGCTTGCGCGCTTTTGTCACGGATGCCTCCGGCGGGTGGGCGTGCGGGCGTGTCCTGGGGTGTCCTTCCTGCCGATCGAGCGGGCTGGGGAGGGCCGGACCGGGGTGCGGGGTGCGGGGTGCGGGGCGCAGGTGCGGGGTGCGGGGCGCAGGTGCGGGGTGCAGGCCAAGGTGCACCCGCAGGGCCACGGTCCAGGCCGGAACGCCGGTCGGTGTCCCCACTCTGGTCACAGTCGCCGGACCGGGGACAACCATGGTTCCGGCCGACTCCGCGGGCACGCCGGAGATGGCCCACAACCGCCGTACGAGGGCTGCCCGTCGGGTGTGTGCACGAGGCCCGCCGGATGTATACACGCCGCCGTAGACGGTATACGGCTCGGCGGCCGCCCACACGCCGCCTGCCGTCTCCACGGGGCCCGTCCGCGATCCGCACGCGACGGTCCACCGCGTACACGCGGCCCGTCCGCCGTATACACGCGACCCGTCGACCGCACGAACACTGCCCCTCGGCCGCTCGTACGCGGCCCGTCCGCCTCACGCACGCGCCCGCCCGTCCGCGGACCAACCTCCTTCGCCGGGCCCGAGGCCAGGACACCTCCCCCACTCCCCCGCTTCACAGAGTGAACTCCAGCCGGACAAAAGGACTTTCCTTGCTTTAAGTCTTGACGGCCCGGTGGCCGGAGAGCACATTGACGCCAGTCCTGAGAGCGCTCTCAGGACACTCCTCACATCTCCCCGTACCTGAGAGGCCTCCCCATGAGCGAACCCTCCGGCATACCCAGATCCGGGTCGCCCGGCCGCGGCGGAGCGCACCGCGCCCGTTCGTTCCGTCGTGCCCTCGTCGCGGTGGCCGCCACGATCGGCCTGGCCGCGGCCGCCGCCACGGTGGCCACCGCGCCCGCGAACGCGTCCGGGCCCACGCCCCCTTCGGGCTGGTCACAGGTCTTCCTGGACGACTTCAACGGCGCGGCCGGCTCGGGCGTGAACACGGCGAACTGGCTGTACGACACCGGGACGTCCTACCCGGGCGGCGCCGGCAACTGGGGCACCGGCGAGGTCGAGTCGATGACCTCGTCCACCAGCAACGTCTCGCTCGACGGCAACGGCAACCTGCTGATCACGCCGCGCCGGGACTCCTCCGGCCACTGGACGTCCGGCCGGATCGAGACCAACCGCACCGACTTCCAGCCGCCGGCCGGCGGCAAGCTGCGCGTGCAGGCCCGTATCCAGATGCCGAACGTGACCGGTGCCGCCGCCAAGGGGTACTGGCCGGCGTTCTGGATGCTGGGCTCGCCGTTCCGGGGCAACTACCAGAACTGGCCCGGCGTCGGCGAGCTGGACATCATGGAGAACGTCCAGGGCCTCAACACCGACTGGGCCACCATGCACTGCGGCACCAACCCGGGCGGCCCCTGCAACGAGACGTCCGGCATCGGCAACTCCACGTCCTGCGCGGGCAGTACCTGCCAGGCCGGCTTCCACACCTACGCGATGGAGTGGGACCGCTCGACCAGCCCCGAGGAGATCCGCTTCTACCTCGACGGCGTCAACTTCCACACCGTGAAGGCGAACCAGGTCGACGCGACCACCTGGGCCAACGCCACGAACCACGGCTACTTCATCATCCTCAACGTGGCGATGGGCGGCGGCTTCCCGGGGGCCTTCGGCGGCGGCCCCGACAGCGGGACCGAGCCGAACCACCCGATGGCCGTGGACTACGTCCAGGTGCTGACGTCCGGCGGTGGCGGCGGCACCACTCCCCCGCCCACCGGCAACCGTGACGCCTACAGCGCGATCCAGGCGGAGTCGTACGACAGCCAGTCCGGGGTGGCCACCGAGACGACGTCGGACTCCGGCGGCGGCAAGGACATGGGCTGGCTCTCGAACGGCGACTGGGCGCTCTACAAGGGCGTCGACTTCGGTTCCTCGGCGGCCCGGCAGTTCACCGCGCGCGTGGCGAGCGGCGCGGCCTCCGGGGTCAGCGGCCTGGTGGAGGTACGGCTGGACAGCCGGAGCAACGCACCGATCGGCAGCTTCGCGGTGGGCAACACCGGAGGCTGGCAGACCTGGAGGTCGATCCCGGCGAACATCAGCGCGGTGACCGGCACGCACGACGTGTACCTCACGTTCACCAGCGGTCAGCCGGCCGACTTCGTGAACGTGAACTGGTTCGACTTCGGCCACTGACGCCAACACCCCCTGCCGGACCCCGATCGCGGCCCCGAAGGCCCCTCACCCCCGGGCCTTCGGGGCCGTTCGCCGTCACGGGCCGGCCGGTCCGGCCAGCTCCGCCCGGAACGCCACCGGGGTGACACCGGTGTGCAGGTGGAAGAACTTGGAGAAGTTGGCCGCGTCCGGAAAGCCCACGGCGACCCCCACCCGACCGATCGGCAGGTCCGTGTGGGCGAGGAGGCGTTTGGCCTCCAGGACGACGCGCCGGTCGATGAACCCCTTGGGGGTCTGCCCGGTCGCGGCCCGGACCGCGCGGACCAGGGTGCGGCGCGAGTACCCCAGCCCGTCGGCGTAGGCGCTGACGCTGTGGTTGGTGGCGAAGCCCTGCTCTACGGCGTCCCGGAAGAGCGTGAAGGGGGTGTCCGCCGCGTCCGCGCGCCACCGGTCCGCCGCCTCCGGACCGGCCGCCAGGTGCGCGAGGCGCAGCAGGAACGCGGTGAGGCTGTGCCGCAGCACGGCGGTGTGCAGGCCGAGCGGGAGGGTCGTGGTGTCCTCGTACTCGCGGCGCAGCTGGTCAAGGGCCGCTCCGAGTCCGGTGAGTTGCGCGGGGCCGGGGTGCAGCAGGGGCGGCAGGTTGTAGCGGTAGAGGCCGGTGGCCTCGACGGTGGCACGCGGCAGAAAGCCGGGCTGCATGGTCAGGACGGTTCCGCGGTACTCGCTGCCGCGGGAGAACCGGTGGACCTGTCCGGGGCGGATCCACAACAGGTCGCCGGCGCCGGCCTCGTACGTGGCGAAGTCGACCATGTGCCGTACGGGACCGGTGGTGAACAGCATGACCACGTGGTAGTCGATGCGGTGGACGCGGTGCAGCGGGGCGTCGGAGTGCCAGGTGCGGTCGGTCTCCAGCGGACCGATCCGCATACCGACGCCGCCGGCGGCCCGGTCGGCCGGGAAGGGGAACGTTCTGATCCCGTCAGCGTTCTGCTCGTCCGTTCTGTCCGCCATGTCCTTCTCGTGCCGCCCCTGTCGCCCTGTCGCGCCCGCCGCGCCCTCCGGGGGTGTCCCAGATTCACCACAGGCTGACACACGCCGACCTTCCCTCCAAAAAGTCAGACTTTTAGTTTTGAACGCGTCCGGCCGACGAACCCGCAGATTCCCGCAGCGAACGAGGACTTCTTGAAGATGAGCGCGCAAGCATCCGAAGGCTCCGACGGCTTCGAGTGGACGGATCTGGACCGGCGGGCGGTGGACACCGCCCGGCTGCTCGCGGCCGACGCGGTGCAGAAGGTGGGCAACGGCCACCCGGGCACGGCGATGAGCCTGGCCCCGGCGGCGTACACGATCTTTCAGAAGGTGATGCGTCATGACCCGGCCGATCCGGAGTGGGCCGGCCGCGACCGCTTCGTGCTGTCCCCCGGGCACACCTCGCTGACGCTCTACGCGCAGCTGTTCCTCGCCGGGTACGAGCTGGAACTGGCGGACCTGATGGCGTTCCGCACGCACGGCTCGAAGACGCCCGGCCACCCCGAGTACGGGCACACGGCGGGCGTGGAGACCACCACCGGGCCGCTCGGGCAGGGCGTCGCCAACGCGGTCGGCATGGCGATGGCCGCCCGCTACGAGCGCGGCCTGTTCGACCCGGACGCCCCCGAGGGCACCTCCCCCTTCGACCACACCGTCTGGGCGATCGTCTCCGACGGCGACCTCCAGGAGGGCGTCTCCGCGGAGGCGTCCTCGCTGGCCGGCCACCAGAGGCTCGGCAACCTGGTCCTCCTCTACGACGACAACCACATCTCCATCGAGGGCGACACGGCGACCGCCTTCTCCGAGGACGTGCTGAAGCGGTACGCGGCATACGGCTGGCACACCCAGCGCATACAGCCGACCGCCGACGGGGACGTGGACGTGGCCGCCCTGCACGCGGCGCTGACGGCCGCGGGGGCCGAGACCGGCCGACCGTCGCTCATCGCGATGCGCACGGTCATCGCGTGGCCGGCCCCGAACGCGCGGAACACCGAGGCCTCCCACGGCTCGGCGCTCGGCGAGGAGGAGATCGCCGCCACCAAGCGCCTCCTCGGCTTCGACCCCGAGCGGACCTTCGCGGTGGACGGCGACGTCCTCGCCCACACCCGCGCCGCCCTGGACCGGGGCGCGGAGGCGCATGCGGCCTGGGACAAGCGGATCGCCGCCTGGCGCACCGGGCAGCCCGCACGGGCCGAACTGTTCGACCGGGTGAGCAAGGGCGAGCTGCCCCCGGGCTGGGAGGACGCGCTGCCGGTGTTCGAGGAGGACAGGCCGGTCGCCACCCGCGCCGCCTCGGGCAAGGTGCTGCAGGCGCTCGGCCCGGTGCTGCCGGAGCTGTGGGGCGGCTCGGCCGACCTGGCCGGCTCCAACAACACCACCATCGACCAGGGCAGCTCCTTCCTGCCGGCGGGCAATCCGCTGCCCGGCGCCGACCCGTACGGCCGTACGGTGCACTTCGGGATCCGCGAGTTCTCGATGGCCGCCGCGATGAACGGCGTCGCGCTGCACGGCAACACCCGGATCTACGGCGGCACCTTCCTGGTGTTCTCCGACTACATGCGCAACGCGGTGCGGATGTCGGCGCTGATGCAGCTGCCGGTGACGTACGTGTGGACGCACGATTCCGTCGGTCTCGGCGAGGACGGGCCCACGCACCAGCCGGTCGAGCACCTGGCGTCGCTGCGGGCGATCCCGGGCCTGAACGTCGTCCGCCCGGCCGACGCCAACGAGACCTCGGTCGTCTGGGCCGAGATCCTGAAGAGGCACGCCACCTGCCCCGCCCCGCACGGGCTCGCGCTGACCCGCCAGGGCGTGCCGACGTACGCGCCCCGCGAGGACGCGGCCAAGGGCGGCTACGTGCTGCGCGAGTCCTCGACCGAGGTCCCGGAGGTGATCGTCATCGCGACGGGGTCCGAGGTGCAGCTCGCGGTGGCCGCGCGCGAGGAACTGGAGGCCGGCGGGATCGGCACGCGGGTGGTGTCGATGCCGTGCGTGGAGTGGTTCGAGGAGCAGCCGCGCGCCTACCGGGAGGCCGTGCTGCCGCCGGCAGTGCGGGCCCGGGTCGCGGTGGAGGCCGGCATCGGACTGACCTGGCACCGGTACGTCGGTGACGCGGGCCGGATCGTGTCCCTGGAGCACTTCGGGGCCTCCGCCGACGCCGCCACGCTGTTCGCCGAGTTCGGCTTCACCCCCGAGAACGTGGCCGCGGCGGCCCGCGACGCGCTGGCCGCCGCGCGCGCCTGATCCGCACGTGACGAGAAAGATGATGACTGTGACCGAAGCTATCGCCACACCGGGAGCCCTCAAGCGCCTCGCCGACGAGGGAGTCTCGATCTGGCTGGACGACCTGTCGCGCACCCGGATCGCCTCGGGCGCGCTGGCCCGGCTCGTCGACGACGCGGGCGTCGTCGGCGTGACCACCAACCCGTCGATCTTCCAGGCCGCCATGGGCTCCGGCGAGGGCTACGAGGAGCAGCTCCGCGAGCTGGCCGCGCGCCGGGTGACGGTGGACGAGGCCGTCCGGATGATGACGACCGCCGACGTGCGCTCCGCCGCCGATATTCTGCATTCTGTATACATCGCATCCGAGGGGCGCGACGGCCGGGTCTCCATCGAGGTCGACCCGCGCCTCGCCCACCACACCGAGGCGACCGTCGCCGAGGCCAAGCAGCTCGCCTGGCTCGTCGACCGCCCCAACGCGATGATCAAGATTCCGGCTACCCGTGCGGGCCTGCCGGCCATCACCGAGGTCATCGGGCTGGGTATCAGCGTCAACGTCACGCTGATCTTCTCCCTGGAGCGCTACCGCGAGGTCATGGACGCCTACCTGGCCGGGCTGGAGCGGGCCCGCGCGCGGGGCCTGGACCTGTCCACGATCCACTCCGTGGCGTCCTTCTTCGTCTCCCGCGTGGACACCGAGATCGACAGGCGGCTGACCGCCCTCGGCAGCCCGGAGGCCCTGGCGCTCAAGGGCCGGGCGGCCCTCGCCAACGCCCGGCTGGCGTACGCGGCGTACGAGCAGGTGTTCGGCTCCACCGGCGGTGGAGCCCCCGCCGACGACCGCTGGCGCGCCCTCGCCGCCGAGGGCGCCCACGCGCAGCGCCCGCTGTGGGCGTCCACCGGTGTGAAGGACCCCGCATACAAGGACACGCTGTACGTCGACGAGCTGGTCGCCCCCGGCACGGTCAACACCATGCCCGAGGCCACCCTGGCCGCCACGGCCGACCACGGCGTGATCACCGGAGACACCGTGACCGGCGGCTACGAGCAGGCCCGCGCCGACCTGGCCGCCGTCGGACGGCTCGGCGTCTCCTACGACGAGGTCGTGCGGCAGCTGGAGGACGAGGGCGTGGCCAAGTTCGAGACGGCCTGGCAGGACCTGCTGGACGCCGTCGCGGCGGCCCTGGAGAGCAAGGGAGTTGACGCGTCATGACCGACCAGGCAACGCAGGCCCCCGCCGAGGAGGCGGTGCGGGTGCCCGTCGGCCCGGCGGCCGACTGGGTGAACCCGCTGCGGGACACCGGCGACCGCCGGCTCCCCCGGATCGCCGGCCCGTCGGGGCTGGTCATCTTCGGGGTGACCGGCGACCTGTCCCGCAAGAAGCTGATGCCGGCCGTGTACGACCTGGCCAACCGCGGTCTGCTGCCGCCGGGTTTCTCGCTGGTCGGCTTCGCCCGCCGGGACTGGGAGGACCAGGACTTTGCGCAGGTCGTGCACGACGCGGTGCGCGAGCACTCCCGCACCCCGTTCCGCGAGGAGGTCTGGCAGCAGCTCGCCGAGGGCATGCGGTTCATCCCGGGCGACTTCGACGACGACACCGCGTTCAAACAGCTCAAGGACGCCGTCGAGGAGCTGAACGCCTCCCGGGGCACCGGCGGCAACTTCGCGTTCTACCTGTCGGTGCCGCCGAAGTTCTTCCCGAAGGTCGTCCAGCAGCTGAAGAAGCACGGCCTGGCGAGCCCGCCGCCGGGCGCCTGGCGGCGCGCGGTCATCGAGAAGCCGTTCGGGCACGACCTGGACAGCGCCTGCGACCTCAACGCCATCCTGCACGACGTGTTCGAGCCGGACCAGGTGTTCCGCATCGACCACTACCTCGGCAAGGAGACCGTCCAGAACATCCTGGCGCTGCGCTTCGCCAACCAGATGTACGAGCCGATCTGGAACCGCAGTTACGTCGACCACGTGCAGATCACCATGGCCGAGGACATCGGGATCGGCGGCCGGGCCGGCTACTACGACGGCATCGGTGCCGCCCGGGACGTCATCCAGAACCACCTGCTGCAATTGATGGCGCTCACCGCGATGGAGGAGCCGATCGCGTTCGACGCGGAGGCGCTGCTCACCGAGAAGCTGAAGGTCCTGAAGTCGGTGCGGCTGCCCCAGGACCTCGGCCGGCACACCGTGCGGGGCCAGTACGCGGCGGGCTGGCAGGGCGGCGAGAAGGTGGCCGGCTACCTCGAAGAGGACGGCATCGACCCCACGTCGAAGACGGACACGTACGCGGCGATCAAGCTCGGCATCGACAACCGCCGCTGGGCGGGCGTGCCGTTCTACCTCCGCGCCGGGAAGCGGCTCGGCCGCCGGGTGACGGAGATCGCGGTCGTCTTCCAGCGGGCCCCGCACTCCCCGTTCGACTCCACGGCCACCGAGGAACTGGGCCAGAACGCCATCGTCATCCGGGTCCAGCCGGACGAGGGCATGACCGTCCGGTTCGGCTCCAAGGTGCCCGGCACCTCGATGGAGATCCGGGACGTGTCGATGGACTTCGCCTACGGCGAGTCGTTCACCGAGTCGAGCCCGGAGGCGTACGAGCGGCTCATCCTGGACGTACTCCTCGGCGACGCGAATTTGTTCCCCCGGCACCAGGAGGTGGAAGAGTCCTGGCAGATCCTCGACCCGATCGAGCGGTACTGGGCCAAGCACGGCAGGCCGGCCCCGTACGCGTCGGGCAGCTGGGGACCGAGGGAAGCGGACGAGATGCTCGCACGAGACGGACGGAGCTGGCGCAGGCCATGAAGATCGACCTGACCGACACCACGGCAAGCAAGATCAACAAGGCGCTGGTGCGGGGCCGCCGGGCCCTGGGCACCCCGGCCGTGGGCATGGTCCTGACGATGGTCATCGTCACGGACGAGGAGAACGCGTACGACTCGATCCGGGCGGCCGAGGAGGCCTCGCACGAGCATCCCTCACGGACCCTGGTCGTCATCAAGCGGCACGCCCGCACCCTGCGCGACCGCACCCACTCCCGGCTCGACGCCGAGGTGCGGGTCGGCTCCGAGGCAGGCACCGGCGAGACGGTCGTCCTGCGGACGTACGGCGACGTCACCGACCACGCCGACTCGGTGGTCCTGCCGCTGTTGCTGCCGGACGCGCCGGTGGTGGTGTGGTGGCCGGTGGACGCGCCCGACACCCCGTCCGCGGACCCGCTCGGCACGCTCGCCCAGCGCCGGATCACCGACCTGTACGCCTCCGAGCGCCCCCTGGAGATGCTCCAGACCCGGGTCCGCAACTACGCACCCGGCGACACCGACCTGGCCTGGACCCGGCTCACCCCGTGGCGGTCGATGCTGGCCGCCGCCCTGGACCAGGCGCGGGTGAAGGTGACGTCGGCGGCGGTGGAGGCGGAGGCGGAGAACCCCAGCGCCGAACTGCTCTCCCGCTGGCTGGAGGCCCGCCTCGGCGTCCCGGTGGAGCGGGTGGTCACGGCCGGGCCGGTCGTCACGGCCGTGCGCCTGGGCACCGCGGGCGGCGAGATCGTCATCGACCGGCCCGAGGGCCCCCTCGCCACGCTGACCCTGCCCGGCCAGCCCCCGCGGACCCTCGCCCTGAAGGTCCGCCCCACGTCCGAACTGATCGCCGAGGAGCTGCGGCGCCTCGACGCCGACGAGATGTACGCCGTCGCCCTGCGGGGCGAGGCCGCCAAGGAGAACGCCTGATGTCCCCCTCCCCCGCGCTCACGGCACGCCCCGAGTGGGCGGCCCTCGCCGCCCACCGCGACGCGGGCCTGCCGTCCCTGCGCGAGCTGTTCGCGACGGACCCCGGCCGCGCCGAGCGCTACGCCGTCCGCGTCGGCGACCTGTACATCGACTACAGCAAGCACCTCGTCACCGACGAGACCCTGCGGCTGCTGCGCGAACTCGCCGCCGCCACCGACGTGTTCGGGCTGCGGGACGCCATGTTCCGCGGCGAGCGGATCAACGTCACCGAGGGCCGGGCCGTCCTGCACACCGCGCTGCGCGCCCCGCGCGACGCGGTGGTCGAGGTCGACGGCGAGAACGTGGTGCCGCACGTGCACGCCGTGCTGGACAAGATGGCCGGCTTCGCCGAACGGGTCCGCTCCGGCGCCTGGACGGGCCACACCGGCCAGCGCATCAGGAACGTGGTCAACATCGGCATCGGCGGTTCCGACCTGGGCCCGGCGATGGCGTACGAGGCGCTGCGCGCCTTCACGGACCGCTCGCTGACCGTCCGGTTCGTCTCCAACGTGGACGGCGCCGACCTGCACGAGGCGACCCGCGACCTGGACCCGGCCGAGACGCTGTTCGTCGTCGCGTCCAAGACGTTCACCACGATCGAGACGATCACCAACGCGACCTCGGCCCGCTCCTGGCTGCTCGCCGGGCTGGACGGTGACGAGAAGGCCGTCGCCCGGCACTTCGTGGCGCTGTCGACGAACGCGGAGAAGGTCACGGAGTTCGGCATCGACCCGGACAACATGTTCGAGTTCTGGGACTGGGTCGGCGGCCGCTACTCGTACGACTCGGCGATCGGCCTCTCTCTGATGATCGCCGTCGGCCCGGACCGGTTCCGGGAGATGCTCGACGGTTTCCACCTGGTCGACGAGCACTTCCGCACCGCGCCCGCCGAGGCCAACGCCCCGCTGCTGATGGGGCTGCTGGGCATCTGGTACGGCAACTTCCACGACGCCCAGTCGCACGCGGTGCTGCCGTACAGCCACTACCTCTCCCGGTTCACCGCGTACCTCCAGCAGCTGGACATGGAGTCCAACGGCAAGTCGGTGCGGCGGGGCGGCGAACCGGTGAACTGGCAGACCGGGCCGGTGGTGTGGGGCACGCCCGGCACCAACGGGCAGCACGCCTACTACCAGTTGATCCACCAGGGCACCAGGCTGATCCCGGCCGACTTCATCGGCTTCGTCCGCCCGGTCGCCGAGCTGAGCGGTGAACTCGCCGCCCAGCACGACCTGTTGATGGCCAACTTCTTCGCCCAGACGCAGGCCCTCGCCTTCGGCAAGAGCGCCGAGGAGGTCCGCGCGGAGGGCGTGCCCGAGGAGCAGGTCCCGCACCGCACCTTCCACGGCGGCCACCCGACCACGACCGTCCTCGCCACCGAGCTGACCCCGTCGGTCCTCGGCCAGCTGGTCGCCCTCTACGAGCACAAGGTGTTCACGCAGGGCGCGGTCTGGAACATCGACTCCTTCGACCAGTGGGGCGTGGAACTGGGCAAGGTCCTCGCCAAGCGCGTCGAACCCGCCCTCACCCGGGGCGCCGACGTCCCCGGTCTGGACGCCTCCACCACGGCCCTCGTCGCCGCCTACCGCACCACCAGGGAAGTGAACTGACATGCAACTCGGTCTCATCGGTCTCGGCAAGATGGGCGGCAACATGCGCGAGCGCATCCGCCGCGCCGACCACACCGTCATCGGCTACGACCGCGATCCCGCGCTCTCCGACGTCAAGGACCTCGCCGAACTCGTCGAGAAGCTCTACGCGCCCCGCACCGTCTGGGTGATGGTCCCCGCCGGGCACGCCACCCAGTCCGTCATCGACGAACTGGGGGAACTCCTCGACGACGGCGACACCGTCGTCGACGGCGGCAACTCCCGCTGGACCGACGACGAGAAGCACGCCGCCGAACTCGGCATCAAGGGCATCGGCTTCGTCGACGCGGGCGTCTCCGGCGGCGTGTGGGGCCTGCAGAACGGCTACGCCCTCATGGTCGGCGGCGACAAGCAGCACGTGGAACGGCTCCAGCCGATCTTCGACGCGCTCAAGCCCGAGGGGCCGTACGGCTACGTCCACGCGGGCAAGGTCGGCGCCGGGCACTTCTCCAAGATGGTCCACAACGGCATCGAGTACGCCATGATGCAGGCCTACGCCGAGGGCTGGGAGCTGCTGGAGAAGGTGTCCTCGGTGAACAACGTGCGCGAGGTGTTCCGCTCCTGGCAGGAGGGCACCGTCATCCGCTCCTGGCTGCTGGACCTCGCGGTCAACGCCCTGGACGACGACGACCACCTGGACAAGCTGCGCGGGTACGCGGAGGACTCCGGGGAGGGCCGCTGGACGGTCGAGGCGGCCATCGACAACGCCGTACCGCTGCCGGCGATCACCGCGTCCCTGTTCGCCCGGTTCGCCTCCCGGCAGGACGACTCGCCGCAGATGAAGATGGTCGCGGCGCTGCGCAACCAGTTCGGCGGCCACGCCGTCGAGTCGGCGCAGAAGGGCTGACCAGTGGGGGGCCTCATGACCCGGGCCCGGGTCATGAGGC
>NZ_JBEYVS010000031.1:0-107601 GCF_040644095.1 Streptomyces sp. NPDC047028 | reverse complement strand
CCGCGCCCCTGAAGGGGCGCGGGGAACTGCGCATATGGGGGTCTGGGGGCGTGCCCCCAGGGACGGGAAGGGAAGGGCGGCGGGGGCGAGAAAAAGGGCCCCTCTCCAAGGAGAAGGACCCTTTGTCGTCTGCTCAGCGCCAGCTGTGCGGCGCCCGGAAGCCAGGCTCGCGCTCCAGCCGCCGCCACCCGGCCCGCGGCCGCCCCCGCCGCACAGGCGCCAGCTCCGGCGCAGCCGCCGCCCGAGCCAACAACACCGCCGTGATGGCAGCGACTTCCTCGGGCCCGGCCTGGCCCTTCTCGACACGAATGTCAGTGCTCATAGCTCTCGGTCTCCGTCGACGAAGTTACTGCGGAGGGTTGCCGTGCTTGCGCGAGGGCAGATCGGCGTGCTTGGAGTGCAGCATCGCCAGCGACTTCACCAGCACCTCACGCGTCTCGGCCGGATCGACGACGTCGTCGACCAGCCCGCGCTCGGCCGCGTAGTACGGGTGCATCAGCTCGGCCTTGTACTCCTTGACCATCTTCTGCCGCATCGCCTCGGGGTCCTCGGCCCCGGCGATCTGCCGGCGGAAGATGACGTTGGCCGCGCCCTCGGCGCCCATCACGGCGATCTCGTTGGTCGGCCACGCGTAGGTCAGGTCGGCGCCGATGGACTGGCTGTCCATCACGATGTACGCGCCGCCGTACGCCTTGCGCAGGATCAGCGAGATCCGCGGAACGGTCGCGTTGCAGTAGGCATAGAGGAGCTTCGCGCCGTGGCGGATGATCCCACCATGCTCCTGGTCGACGCCGGGCAGGAACCCGGGTACGTCCAAAAGGGTGATGATCGGGATGTTGAAGGCGTCGCACATCTGCACGAAGCGCGCGGCCTTCTCGCTGGCCTCGATGTCGAGCACACCGGCCAGCACCTGCGGCTGGTTGGCGATGATGCCGACGACCTGGCCGTCGAGCCGGGCCAGCGCGCAGATGATGTTCCGCGCCCAGCGCTCGTGGACCTCCAGGTACTCGCCGTCGTCGACGATCTCCTCGATGACCTTGACCATGTCGTACGGCCGGTTGCCGTCGGCCGGGACCAGGTCCAGCAGGGTGTCGGAGCGGCGGTCGACGGGGTCGGAACAGTCCACCCGCGGCGGGTTCTCCCGGTTGTTCTGCGGGAGCAGCGACAGGAGGTAGCGCACCTCGGCGATGCAGGTCTCCTCGTCGTCGTACGCGAAGTGGCACACCCCGGAGGTCTCGGCGTGCACGTCGGCACCGCCCAGCCCGTTCTGCGTGATCTCCTCGCCGGTGACCGCCTTGACGACGTCCGGGCCGGTGATGAACATCTGCGAGGTCTCGCGGACCATGAACACGAAGTCGGTGAGGGCGGGGCTGTAGGCCGCGCCGCCCGCGCACGGACCGAGCATCACGCTGATCTGCGGGATGACGCCGGAGGCCTTCGTGTTTCGCTGGAAGATGCCGCCGTACCCGGCGAGCGCGGAGACGCCCTCCTGGATGCGGGCGCCGGCGCCGTCGTTCAGGGAGACCAGCGGCGCGCCGGCCGCGATGGCCATGTCCATGATCTTGTGGATCTTGGTGGCGTGGGCCTCGCCGAGGGCGCCGCCGAAGATCCGGAAGTCGTGGGCGTAGACGAAGACGGTACGGCCCTCGACCGTGCCCCAGCCGGTGATCACACCGTCGGTGTACGGCTTCTTCGCCTCCAGACCGAACCCGGTCGCCCGGTGCCGCCGCAGCTGCTCGACCTCCTGGAAGGAACCCGGGTCCAGGAGCAGCTCGATGCGCTCCCGCGCCGTCAGCTTGCCCTTGGCGTGCTGGGCCTCGGTCGCCTTCTCGCTGGGGCCCGCCACGGCCTGTGCACGGATCCCGTGCAGCTCGGCGACCCGCCCGCGCGCGTCCGTCGGCTCGTCGCCCGGCTCGCCCGTCGGCTCACCCGTCGTCTCTTCCAAAACGGTCATGTAGTGACCTTACGAAGCGCACCAAGGAAAGGGGGCCGTCGACTCCGTACAGTCTCGGGGCCGTTTTCCTGGTACCCCTGAACAGAACCTCGGCAGCATGCAGCCGTTCAACTGCTTGGAGGGCTCTCGCGTTGTGGGGGTTCGACAAAGACGTCACCCGAGCGTCACCACGCATTCGCGGGTCGCACATGCCCTCCCCGGAGTGACACGTACCCGCAGACGGCGGCCCGCGGAGAGGACGCGGACGGTGTCGTCGGCCCGGACGACCGAGCGCACGGGGTGGTCCCAGACGATCTCCAGCGGCGTTCCCGTACGGGATGGCTCGCTCACGCAGAGGGTAGCGGTCCGGCCCCGGCGCCGGACGAGCACGCTCGCGCCCGCAGACGCGGTCAGCGGGCCCGCTGTACCGGCCTGCCAGAAGGTGGCGGCGGTCAGACCGTGGGCGGGGACGGCGACGGCCTGGGCGGTGGCGTCGTTGGCGAGGACGAGCGGCCAGTGGCGGTCGGCGGCACGCACGGCGACCTCGCGGGGACCGGCGCCGGGCAGGAGGACGTAGACGTACGCCGCGCCGGCCGGGTCCGTGCCGTGGTCGAGCCAGAGCGTCTGCCAGCGCCGGGTGCGCCGCTCGGTCGTACTGCCCGTGTTGATGTCGGACCAGGCTCCGGTGCGGTCCTCGCGCAGGGAGTGCAGGACGCCCCCGTCGCGGACGATCCAACCGCCGTGGCCCTCCAGGTGGGCCCAGTCCCGGCCCCGTACGAAGGCTTGCCCGCCCGACTCCCCGAGGTTGCGGTTGTCCACGACCGTCTCGACCGGGACGCCGTCCGCGCAGGTGATCCCGGCGCCGAGGCACACGACCGCGTCGTCGAGGAAGAACCAGGACTTGCGGGCGTCCAGGGTGGAGCCGAGCCCCTTCAGGTGCTGGCCGACGGCCGCGCAGGTGCCGTCGGTGGTGCCGCCGACCCACTGGACGTCCGGTTTCGGGGCGCCCCACTCACCGCCGGCCCGGTCGGGCAGCCGCCTGGTCGACACGGTGGTGCCGGGCAGCCGGTACCAGTCCACGGTCGGCCAGTACCAGTCCGTGTACTGGTCACTGGTCCCGCGCGGCCACCAGGAGAGCATGCCGGAGCCGGTGTGCCAGCCGCGTGGGTTCTCACCGTTGCCGCACTCGTAGTGGGCGATGCGGTCGCTGGCCATGGCGAGCGCCGCGGTGAAGCGGGGGCCGCGGTGGACGGCCCGGTCCATGGCCGGGAACAGCCGGTGGCCGAGGGGCTCGGCTGCGGCGGGTACGGCGGACCGGACCGCGGTGTTCAGCCGGGCCAGGTCGGCCACCTCGAACTGCGGGGCCGTCAGCAGCGGGGTGACGGTGTCCCGTTCGGCCCAGCCCTTGACCAGAGCGTGCCACCGCTCCCGTTCCGCCTCGCTCGCGCCGCCGGCGAGCAGGGCGACGGCGGCGATGAGGGACTGCCCGTGGTAGTGGTCGCCGCGCATGACGTGCAGGTCGTCACCGCGCAGGTAACCCCGGCTGATGGCACGGCCGTTGACGCAGTCCATCACCAGCCCGTCGTGGACGAGGGGTGCGTAGGCGTGCTCGACGCTGTCCAGGATGTTCTGCCGGGCCGGGTCGGTGATCTCCCACGGCGATCCGGCGAGCAGGGCGAACAGCCGTCCGAGGCCGTCGAGCAGGACCTGGCCGTAGGTGCCGGAGTAGGCGACCCAGGTGTGCTGGACGAAGGAACCGTCGGCGTAGAGCCCGTCGCCCTTCGTGACGTGGGGGAAGACCGGTGAGAGGGCGTCGCGGGCGAGCGCGGTCTTCTGCGGGGACCGGCCGAGGATGCCGCGCAGGGCGACCGAGCGGCACAGGTCGACGCGGTTGGCGCCGGTGGAGGTGCCGGAGTAGTCGGTCAGCATGGCGTCGGGGACGAAGTGGTCGACGGCTGCGCAGGCGGCGGCGATCCGGGCGTCGCCGAGGTGGTCGTACAGCGCGGCCGTGATGTCCATGAGCAGGCGCGGGCTGCCGATCTGCCATTCCCACCAGTTGCCGTAGCGGGCGGTGCCGGGGTTGTAGACGCTCGCGGAGAGATGGTCGAGGCCGCGCAGCACGTCGGCCAGCAGGCCGGGGTCGCAGGTCGAGCCGGTGCCGGGCTGGACGTGGGCCTGGGTCATGGTCCACAGGCGGCCGTAGCTGAAGGTGATGCCGGAGGGCGGGTCGAAGGGGTGGCCGGGCCAGAGGGAGCCGGCGGCCGGAACCATGCCGGCCCGGTACTCGGCCGCCCGCTGTCCGAGCCCGGCGAGCCGGGAGGCGTACGGCTCCGCGGTGGGGTCGTACCCGGTACCGAGGGCGATGTCGAGCCAGCGGCGGCGCAGGGTGTCGTAGGCGCCGGGGTCCGGGTCCGTGCCAGGGCCGGGGTCCGGGGCAGGGCCGGGGGCCGCCTGGGCGGCGGTGGGCGCGAGGCCGGCCGCCAGGGCGGCGGCCAGCAGCGCGCGGCGGGTGGGTCGGACGGCGGGGCCCACGGGGCTCAGCAGCCGCCGCAGTTGTAGTAGAGGACGTCCCAGTGGCTGCCCTCGTCGGCGTAGATGTTGCCGGAGCCGGACCGGTACTGCGGGGCGCCGTCGCCGCGCAGGCCGATGTAGCCGAAGGAGTTCTTGATGTAGCTGGTGACGCAGGTGTTCTTGCCGTAGTCGAGTTTGTAGCCGTTCCAGTGGGAGTACGTGCCCGAGGCGTGGCCGACCTCGGTGCCGCCGGTGATGTTCAGGGCGCAGCCGCTGGCCCGCTTGAGGGTCTGGGCGCCCTGGGCGGTGGCGAGGTTGAGCTGCTCGAAGGACGTGCAGGTGGAGTTGTAGCGGTTGGAGCAGCCGCCGGACGACGACCAGGTGATGCCGATGGTGCGGAACATGCCGGTGGCGGTGGAGTGGCTGATCTTGGTGACGGCGAAGGCGTCGGTGGCGGTGCCGAGGACGGCGGCACCGGGGGCGACGACGAGGGCGAGCGCGGTGAGGGCGGAGCGGACCTTCATGGGGGACCTTCCTGCTGTCGGCCGTGCTTCCTGTGGGTCGGCTGTGCAGGTGGCGCAGCGAAATGATGCCCGAGGTCTACGCGCGTCCGCCAGAGGCGCGCACGAGGACGCCCGGTCCGTACGCGCAATACTCCGGCGCGGGATGTTGAAAGTTGAACAGAAGGGGTCTATGGTCGAGGTGTCGGATTCGTTGAACCTTAAACAATCAAGGAGACATCATGAGCACCCTGACCGGCGACTACTCGATCGACCCCGCGCACACCACGATCGGCTTCGTGGTCCGGCACGCGATGGTCACCAACGTCAAGGGCGGGTTCCAGGACTTCTCCGGCTCGCTGCACCTGGACGAGGCGAACCCCGCCGCCTCCACCGCCACGATCGACGTCAAGATGGACAGCATCGACACCGGCAACGCGGACCGGGACGGCCACCTGAAGTCGGCCGACTTCTTCAAGACGGACGAGTTCCCGGTGATGACGTTCCGCTCCACCCGGGCGGAGTCCCTCGGCGGCGACGACTACCGCATCACCGGTGACCTCTCCATCCTCGGCGTGACCAAGCCCGTCACCATCGACCTGGAGTTCAACGGCCTGGCCAAGGACCCCTTCGGCAACGAGCGCGTCGGCTTCGAGGGCAAGGCGGAGATCCTCCGCTCCGAGTGGGGCCTGAGCTGGAACGCGGCCCTGGAGACGGGCGGCGTCCTGGTGTCCGACAAGATCAAGCTGCGGTTCGACATCTCGGCGATCCGGAACGCCTGAGCCCGCCCACGTCGCGACCCGGGCCCCGGCCCGGGTCAGCGGGCGCCGTGCGGGTGACCGGGGGGGACCTCAGAAGCCGCCGCCGAAGTCGCCGCCGCCTCCCCCGCCGTCCCCGAAGCCGCCGCCGTCGAAGCCGCCCCCGTCGCCGAAGCCGCCCCCGAAGTCCCCGGGGTCGAAGTCCGAGCCGGACATGTCGCCGCCGTCGTAGCCGCCGCCGAAGTCACCCCCGCCGAAGTCGCCGTACCCGGCGCCGTAGTCGGCCGCGTAGGTCGGGGTGGCGATCATGCCGCCGAGCATCGTGCCGACGAGCAGGCCGGGCAGGATGCCGCCGCCGAAGTAGCCGCCCGCCCAGGGGCCGTAGGCCGGGCCGGCGTCCCAGTAGGGGCGGCGGCCGTAGTCGGTGTCGACCTCGCGCACGACCGGGTCGCGGCCGTCGGCCAACCGGGTCGCGTCGGCCGCGCAGACCGGCACCTCGCGCGTGGCGCCGCCGGGCGGGGTCCAGGCCGCGTCGGTCACCGACGGGCCGTGCCGGGGGTCGAAGAAGCAGGGCGGGCGGCGCTCCGGGAGGGGACGGCCCTCGCGGCGGGCGGCCAGCACGGCGAGGGAGAAGCGGCCGTCCTCCAGCGCCTCGGTGACCGCGCGGACGTCCTCGGGTCTGCGCGCCTCGGCCATGTACCGCTTGGCGTTCTCGTAGGCGTCCAGCGCCTGCCCGTAGTCGCCGCGCATGGCGTCGTCGGCGCCCGCCTCGGAGGGGTCGAAGTCCAGGCGGTCCAGTTCCTCGCCGAACGCGGTGATGTCCTCGTCGACGACCACCCGCAGCCGGTCCAGGGCGGCCCGCTGCTCCGCCTGGTGCCGGCGGCGGTTGCGCCGGACCAGGCCGTAGGCGCCCGCGCCGCACGCCACCACGACCACCCCGGCCGCGATCAGCGCGCCCGTGGGCGTCCCGCCGCCGCTGCCGGAGGAGCCCCAGGAGGAGGGGGCGTGGCCGCCCATGTTGGTCAGGGCGCGGTCGGTGAAGTCGGTGAGCTGGGCCTTGGCGCTCTCCCCCTGGACGCTGGTGACGAGGTTCTGCACGGCCGTGCGCGGCAGGACCTGCGCGTCGGCGCGGGCGTCGAAGCGGTCGCCGAGGCGGATGGCGTACAGGCCGGTGATACCGGTCGCGGTGCGCAGGTCGCGGAACAGGTTCTGGGTCGGATAGCCGTCCGGCAGCACGGCCACGAACAGGGGTTTGTCCGCGTCCTTGATGTGCTTGGCGAGGGCGTCGGCGTCCGCCTTCGACAGCTGGCCGGAGGCGGACGGATCGACGTACACCGGGCTCTGGCGCAGGGCGCCGGCGATCGTGGAGACGCCGGTGACCGCCCGGGCTCCGGGGGCGAGGGCGGTCATGACGACGAGCGCCAGGGCGGCCAGCAGCAGTGCCGGCAGGCTTCGGGTCCGCGCGACGGCCTTCATCCTTCGACGCTACCCGAAGCCCGTCCGACACGGTCATTCACGCCGGTCCACGGCGGGGCCGGTCAGGCCGCCCGGTAGGCCTCCACCAGCTTCTGCACCGCCTTTCCGTAGCGGCCGGTCAGCAGCAGGTGCTCGGCGTCCGCGAACGGCTTCGCGAACGCCTGCGTGATGTGCTGTCCGGCCCGCTGCTGGACGATCAGCCGGGCGCGGGCCACGAGCGCCTGCCCGGTCCGGTCGGCGCCCGCCCGTTCGGCCGCCGAGGCCGCCAGGGCGAGGACCCGAAGGGTGGCCGCGCCGCCCTTCGGGGCGTGGGTGCCGGTCGTCAGGCCCCAGCCGTACGGGTACTGCGGGTCGTACGACGCGTCGCCCACGTTGATGGGCAACTGGGCCTCGGAGCGGGGCCAGGTGACCGGCAGCCGGCCGGTGAAGGGCCGCTTGCCGTAGAGGACGTCGGCGACGCCCTCGCCCTCGGTGCCGGGCAGCCAGGAGGCCACCAGGGCGTCGATCTCACCCAGTTGGCCGCCGATCAGCTGGGGGCGGCCGGAGACGACCAGCACCGCGCACCTCATCGCCGCGCACACCTTGTCCACGGCGGCCCGGTCGGCGGCGGACAGGTTCAGGTCGTGGCCGTTGCCGACGTCGCCCACGCCCTCCGCGTACGGCGTCTCGCCGACGACGACCACGCCGACGTCGTAGCCGCCGGTCGGGGCGGAGGCGTCCTTGGAGTAGGTGACGTTCCCGCCGGCCTCGCGCATGCCCTCGAGGATGGTGGTGCCGGGGGTGACGGCGCCGGAGGAGCCCTGCCACGTCACCGTCCAGCCGCCGCTCTGGTCGCCGATGTCGTCGGCGTTCGACCCGGCGACGTACACCTTCTCGCTCTTCTTCAGCGGCAGCACGCCACCGTCGTTCTTCAGCAGCACCTGCGACTCGGCGGCGGCCTGCCGGGCGACAGCGCGGTGGGCCGGGGAGCCGATGCGGGAGGCGCCGCTGGTGTCGGCGTAGGGGTGCTCGAAGAGGCCGAGCCGGAACTTCTGCGTGAGGATGCGGGAGACGGCGTCGTCGATCCGCTTCTCGGTGATCCGGCCCGCCTTCACCTCGTCCGTGAGGGTCTGGGTGAAGTCCTTGTAGGTGTACGGCACCATCATCATGTCGACGCCCGCGTCGACCGCCGTCCGCACGTGGGCGGCGTAGTCGCCGGGCAGTTGGTCGATGGCGTTCCAGTCGCTGATGACGAAGCCGTCGAAGCCCATGCGGTCCTTGAGCACGCCGTTGATCATGTCGCCGCGCGCGTGCATCTTGACCGGTCCGAGGCCGTCGCCGGTGATGTCGAGGGAGGAGTACGACGGCATGACCGTGCCGATGCCGCGTTCGACCGCCGTCCGGAACGGCGCCAGGTGGATGTCCTCCAGTTGCCGGCGGGTGACGGTGGTGACGCCCTGGTCGATGGTGTACGTGCCCGTCGTGGAGGATCCGTAGGCGGTGCCGCCGTCACCGACGAAGTGCTTGGCGGTGGCGAGGACCTTGTCGTCGCGGTCCAGGTCGCTGCCGTTCGCGCGGCCCTGGAGGCCCTGGATGACGGTCTCCATGGACTCGACCAGGGCCGGGTCCTCGCCGAAGGACTCGTAGGAGCGGCCCCAGCGTTCGTCGCGGCCGACACACAGGCAGGGCGCGAAGTCCCAGGGGATGCCGGTGGCCCGGACCTCGGCGGCGGTGACCGCGCCGGTGCGTTCGGCGAGCGCGGGGTCGCGGGTGGCGCCGAGGCCGATGTTGTGCGGCATGATCGTGGCGCCGACCAGGTTGTTGTGGCCGTGGACAGCGTCGACGCCGTAGATCAGCGGGATCTGGAAGCGGGTCGCCTGCGCGCGGAGCTGGAAGCCGTCGATCATCTTGGCCCAGGCGGCGGGGGTGTTGGGCGTGGGCGTGGAGCCACCGCCGGAGAGCAGTGAGCCGAGGTCGTAGCCGGAGATGTCACCGGGGTTCGTCAGGGCGCCCCGCTCGGCCTGCGTCATCTGGCCGGCCTTCTCGGCCAGGGACATGCGGGAGACGAGGTCCTTCACGCGCTCGCTCACCGGCAACTTCGCGTTCAGGTAAGGCAGTCCGTGTGCGTCGACGACGATCTGCGGGGTCTCGGCGGGGGCCTTGGCGCCGGTCACGGTCAGCTTGAGCGGGATCGTCTCGGCGGGCTCGGCGGAACGGTCCTTGCGGGTGGGCACCTTGACGGTCCGGGTGGCGCCGGACGGCGTGCCGGCCGGGAAGGTGAGGGTGCCGGAGACGGGAGCGTAGTCCGTGCCGGGGTCGGCGGTGCCGCCCCCGGTCGTGTAGGTGACGGTGACCGGGTCGGTCAGGGGCCCGGCGCCGGTGGTGGCCACGGCGACCCGGACGCTCGCGGTGCCGCCCTCGCGCACCGGGTAGACGGGGGCGTCGGTGGTGACGGAGGCGCGCAGGGACTGGTCGGGGCGGCCGTACAACTCGACGTCGTCCATGGCGAAGTGGCCCTTGACGCCGGGCGGGAGGGTGACGGCGTAGCCCCACATCTGTGTGAGGCCGAGGACGTGGTCGATGCCGCCGACGGGCTGGTAGTCGGTGCGGTAGGCGAAGTCGGTGAAGGGGATCTCGATCCGCTTCCAGCCGGTGAAGTCGTCGGTGAAGGACGTCGTCCAGAGTTCGGAGGCCTCGCCGTTCGCGCCGCCGTCCTTGATCTCGAAGGCGATCTTCTTGCCGTTGTCCTGGCCGTCCCACCAGAAGCGGATGCCCTGGTGGGCGGACCAGTCGTGGGCGGGTTCGGCCGGGGCGTAGTCGTGGGTGAAGCCGCCGTAGCCGCTGATGTCGTAGGTGCCGCTGAGGACCTTGGCGCCCTCGGGGGCGTCGGAGCGCGCGGTCAGCTGGAGGGCGGGCGGGTCGTCGGCGTCGCCGCCCCAGGTGAAGATGCCCTCGGCGGGCTGGGCGGCGAAGGGGACCTCGCCCTCGAAGCGGTCGACGGGGACGGGCGGGGGGTCGCCGACGCCGGCGGCGGTGGTCGCCGTGGACAGCGGGACCAGCGCGGTCAGCAGGGCGGCGGAGGCGAGCAGGGCGGTTCTTCGCATGGACCTTCCCTTGGCACTCGTGGTTCACTCATGGCTTAGCTCACGCCATGAGTTAACGGGTGCCCCGTATCCCCGTCAAGACGGCGGCACCCCTGGCTCGCGGCCCAAGCACCCCTGGCAACACACGCGTTGTCCCCCACGAGAAGGGTTGCACCATGAGCAGAGGCTCCCGAGCGGTCCGGCTGCTGCTGGCCGGACTGCTCTGTTCGGCGGGTGTCACGGCGGCGGCCGTGCCCGCGCACGCCTCCGGTGAGCAGGTCACCGCCTGGCTCACCACCACCGACGACTCCGCCGGACGCCATGTCACGCGCGGTCTCCAGGCGCAGGCGCCGTTCGCCTTCCAGTCCGGTACCGGGGGCGGCGGCGAGAACATCACCGTCGACGAGAACACCCGCTACCAGACCTTCACCGGAGGCGGCGCGTCGTTCACGGACACCGCGGCCTGGCTGATGAACAGCAGCGGCGCGCTGTCACAGGCGACCCGGGACGCGACCATGCGGAAGCTGTTCTCGCCGACGGACGGGATCGGTCTGTCGTTCCTGCGCAACCCGATGGGCGCCTCGGACCTGGCCCGCTACGGCTACACGTACGACGACGTCCCCGCAGGCCAGACGGACACCTCGCTCTCCAAGTTCTCGATCGCGCACGACCTCGCGGACGTCGTCCCGCTGACCCGGCAGGCGCTCCGGCTGAACCCGGAGCTGACGGTGATGGCCTCGCCGTGGACGGCGCCGGCCTGGATGAAGGACAGCGGCTCGCTCAACGGGGGCTGGCTGAAGGCGGAGGACTACGGCGCGTACGCCGACTACTTCGTGAAGTACCTCCAGGCGTACGAGAACCAGGGCGTCCACGTCTCGTACGTCACCGCGCAGAACGAGCCGACCTGCTGCTCGGGATACCCCTCGATGAGCTGGAACGCCAACGGGCTGGCGTACTTCACGAAGAGCGAGCTGCTGCCGAAGCTCCAGTCGGCCGGCCTGACGACGAAGGTACTGGCGCACGACTGGAACTGGGACACCTACGACTCCTACGCCGCCCAGACCGTGAACGACCCCGCCGTGCGCGACCACCCCAACTTCGGCGGCATCGCCTGGCACGGCTACGGCGGCGACGTCACCAAGCAGACGTCCGTGCACGACCAGTACCCCGGGCTGGACGCCTTCGGCACCGAGCACTCGGGCGGCACCTGGATCGCCGACCAGCAGCACGAGGACATGACCGACATCATCGACTACACCCGGAACTGGGCGAAGTCGGTCACCAAGTGGTCGCTGGCCGTGGACCAGGACAGGGGGCCGCACAACGGGGGCTGCGGCACGTGCAGCGGGCTGATCACGGTGCACGACGGCGACGACCGCAGCGGGCAGGTGGACTACACCGTCGAGTACTACGACATGGGGCAGCTGACGAAGTTCGTCCGGCCCGGCGCGCAGCGGATCGCCTCCACCGCGTCGAGCACCGTGCCGAACGTGGCATGGCGCAACCCCGACGGCAGCAAGGCGCTGATCGCGTACAACGGATCGTCGTCGGCTCGGACCGTCGCCATCAACTGGGGTGCTGAGCATGCCACTTACTCCCTCCCCGCCCGGACCTCCGCCACCTTCACCTGGTCCGGCACCCAGTCGGACGGCGGCGCCCGCACCGGTTCGTTCGTCGGACTGGCCGCCAAGTGCCTGGACGTGGCGGGCGGTTCGAGCGCGAACGGTACGGCGGTGCAGCTCTGGGACTGCAACGGCAGCGCGGCCCAGCGGTGGACGGTCGCCGGCGACGGCTCGGTCCAAGCGCTCGGAAAGTGCCTGGACGTGACGTCCGGATCGACCGCCGACGGGGCGAAGGTCCAGCTCTACGACTGCAACGGGACCGGTGCGCAGCGGTGGTCGTACGACGCGGCCACGGGTGAGGTGGTGAACACGGCGGCGGACAAGTGCCTCGACGTAACGGACAGGTCGTCGGCGAACGGGGCGCGGGCCCAGCTCTGGAGCTGCACGGGGGCCGCGAACCAGAACTGGCGTCTCGGGTAGCGTCGCCTTGCCCCGGACCCGCTTCGCGCGCTTCATGGGGCGTAGGAAGACCGTTCAGGACCGACCGGGGAGTGCTCATGGACACCGCGCGGGATCTGTTCATCGTCGGTACGGGCGTCTTCGGCGACCGGCCGGTCGAGCGGGGTGAGCTGTCGCTGGCGCTCGCCGGGGCCGAGCTGGTCGACCTGCTGGGCGTCCGCGCCGCGAGCCTGGAGGGCGAGCGCGTCGCGCCGGGGCCGCCGCTCTCCCTGGGCGACCGGATGCTGGACCAGGCGGTGTCGGCGCTGAACCGGACGGAGCCGTACGAGACGGTCGAGGACTGGCTGTGGCGCCGGGGAAAGGGACTGGCGGCGGCCTACGCCGACGTCCTGGACGCGGAGGGCCGGCTCACGGGCGGGCGGAGGCCCTGGTTCCCGCGGCGGCGGCGGACGGCAGGAACCGCCGGAAGCACCGGGACCGCCGACACCGAGGCCCGGCGCCGTGCCGCCGACCGCTGGGAGTCGCGTGAGCCGGTCCTCGCGGCCCTCGCGGAGGCCCTGGGCATTCAGGGTGGCGGCGGGGAACAGGCCGACGAGGAGTTCCTGGACGAGGCGGTCGTGACCGTGCTGGCCGCCGTCGGTGACGCGGTGACGGAGCTGACGGCGGTACGGCAGCGCCGGGAGATCGAGAACGCGGCGTTCGACAACATCTGGCGCGCGCCCGGCTGAGCCGGGACAACGGCCGCCCCCGGCCCGCCGGGCCCGGGGGCGAACCGCATCGCCCCTCCCCGTGTTTACGCGGCCGGTTCCACGCCCGCGCGGAGGAGGCCGTAGGTGTAGGCGTCCTCCAGGGACTGCCAGGAGGCCGCGATGACGTTTTCCGCCACGCCCACGGTGGACCACTCTGCGGCGCCGTCGGAGGTGGAGATCAGGACGCGGGTGGTGGACTCGGTACCGTGGACGCCCTCCAGGATGCGGACCTTGTAGTCGACCAGCTCCAGCTTGGCCAGCTGGGGGTAGATCTTCTCCAGGGCGACCCTGAGGGCCCGGTCGAGGGCGTTGACCGGGCCGTTGCCCTCCGCCGTGGCGACGATCCGCTCGCTCTTGGCCCACAGCTTGACGGTGGCCTCGTTGGCGTGGCTGCCGTCGGGCCGGTCCTCGACGATGGCCCGCCAGGACTCGACCTCGAAGTAGCGCAGCGGCCGGCCCTCGACCTCGGAGCGCAGCAGGAGTTCGAAGGAGGCGTCGGCGGCCTCGTAGGTGTAGCCCTTGAGTTCGCGCTCCTTGACGCGTTCCACGACCCGGCCGACCAGTTCCCGGTCGCCGCCGAGGTCGATGCCGAGTTCCTTGCCCTTCAGTTCCACGGAGGCCCGGCCGGCCATGTCGGAGACCAGCATCCGCATGGTGTTGCCGACCAGCTCGGGGTCGGTGTGCTGGTACAGGTCGGGGTCGACCTTGATCGCGGAGGCGTGCAGGCCGGCCTTGTGGGCGAACGCGGAGACGCCGACGTAGGGCTGGTGGGTGGAGGGGGTGAGGTTCACGACCTCGGCGATGGCGTGCGAGATCCGGGTCATCTCACGCAGCCGGCCCTCCGGCAGCACCCGCTTGCCGTACTTCAGCTCCAGGGCGGCGACGACCGGGAACAGGTTGGCGTTGCCGACCCGCTCACCGTAGCCGTTGGCCGTGCACTGGACGTGGGTGGCGCCCCCGTCGACGGCGGCGAGGGTGTTGGCGACCGCGCAGCCGGTGTCGTCCTGGGCGTGGATGCCGAGCCGGGCGCCGGTGTCGGCGAGGACCGTGGAGACGACGGCGTGGACCTGCGCGGGCAGCATGCCGCCGTTGGTGTCGCACAGCACGACCACGTCGGCGCCCGCCTCGGAGGCGGCCCGGACCACCGCCTTCGCGTAGTCCGGGTTCGCGCGGTAGCCGTCGAAGAAGTGCTCGCAGTCGACGAACACCCGCCGGCCCTGCGCGCGCAGGTACGACACGGTGTCCCGGACCATCTCCAGGTTCTCTTCCAGCGTGGTGCGCAGCGCCAGTTCCACGTGCCGGTCGTGCGACTTGGCGACCAGGGTGATCACCGGGGCGCCGGACTCCAGCAGCGCGTTGACCTGCGGGTCCTCGGACGCCTTGGCCCCGGCCCGGCGGGTGGCGCCGAACGCGACGAGCTGGGCGTGCCGGAAGTCGATCTCCTTCTGGGCGCGGGCGAAGAACTCGGTGTCGCGGGGGTTCGCGCCGGGCCAGCCGCCCTCGATGAAGCCGACGCCGAAGTCGTCCAGGTGCCGTGCGATGGCGAGCTTGTCCGCGACGGTGAGGTTGATGCCCTCGCGCTGGGCGCCGTCGCGCAGCGTGGTGTCGAAGACGTGGAACGAGTCGTCGAGCTCGTTGGATGCCGTCTCGGTCATGGTCTCAAGGCTCCTGTTGTGGATCTTCGGTCTTACCGGAATGTCCGGCTCCACCGTCCCCCCAATGGTCCCTCGCGCTCCGCCTCCGGCTTCAGGTGGGCCGTAAAACGAGAAAAACCCCTCGCGGGTGCGAGAGGTCTGCGCGCGGGTCGAGGACGACGGTGGCCACCCGCACCTGGTCGTGCGGGGTGGTCACTGCGGACCGGCGCGCCTGCTGCCAATAATCATGGCGAACGAGAGCACGGTCGCATTTTGGCACAGGGGGCGGCTCCACTCACCGCCCGTCTCAGATTCCGGTCACTCCAGTGGACGGGGGTCCGCGCACCGGCGCTGACCGGGTGGCCGGGGCGGGTTTCGCTTACCGGCGCTGCCAGGGTGCCGCCCCTAGCGGCACGCATGCCCGCAGCTGGGTACTACGGCCGCCGAGATGTGCCCCGTAAGGGGCGCGGGGAACTGCGCGACGAGCCACGACGGGCCCGCGGCCGGGCACGGCGCAGGCGGGGCAGTGCCCCGTAAGGGGCGCGGGGAACTGCGCGAACGGCCACGACGGGCCTGCGGTCGGCGGCGCGGCGCACGCCCCCCTGTTACAGCGACTCGGTGATGAACTCGCGTACGTGGGTCAGGACCTGTTCGCGGTCGGTGCCGCGCAGGCCGATCGCGACGTGGATGGAGAATCCGTCGAGCAGCGCCCGCAGCCTCGCCGCGAAGCGGTCCGCGTCGACCGGACGGAACTCCCCCCGCGAGACCCCCTCCGCGACGAGGGCGACGAGATCCCGGTGCCAGGCCCCCTCGATCGCCGCCTGCCGCCCCCGCGCGTCCTCGTCCGCGTTCTGGGACCGGTTCCACACCTCCAGCCACAGCGTCCAGTGCGGATCCCGGTGCCCGTCGGGGACGTACAGCTCGACGTAGGCCTCCAGCCGCTCCCGGGCCGGTTCGGCCCGGGTGAGCAGGCGGCCCCGCTCGGCCCCGAGCCGGCCCTCGCTCCACTCCAGGGTCTGCAGCAGCAGCTCGTCCTTGGAGCGGAAGTAGTACAGCAGATGGCCGCTGCTCATACCGACCTCACGGCCGAGCCCGGCCATGGTGAGCTTCTCCAGACCGCGCTCGGCGATCATGTCCATGGCCGCCGCGAGGACCTCCTCGCGCGGTGGCGCGTTCTTCCGCGCACCGGCCATCCGCCGCTCCCCTGTCTCAGACCTTCGGCTGCTGTTGCGTGATGCAGTGGATACCGCCCCCGCCCGCGAAGATCGTACGCGCGTCCACGAGGGTCACCGTCCGCTCGGGGAAGAGGCGGCGGAAGATACCGGCGGCGACCTCGTCGCGCGGGTCGCCGAAGCCGCACAGCACGACCCCGCCGTTGCACAGGTAGTGGTTGATGTAGGAGTAGTCGGCCCAGTGGCCGTCGGCCTCCAGGACGGTCGGGGCGGGCACCTCCACGACCTCCAGGCGGCGCCCCCGGGCGTCCGTCGCCGACCTCAGCAGGCCGATGACCTCCTTCGTCACCTCGTGGTCGGGGTGGGCCGGGTCCGGCTGGTGGTGGGCGACCACGACACCGGGGCGGGCGAACGCGGCCACGATGTCGACGTGCCCGAGGGTGCCGAAGCCGTACGGCGGGTAGTCGCCGGTCAGACCGCGCGGCAGCCAGATGGCCTTCTCGGTGCCGAGGTGCGCGTGGATCTCCGCCTCGACCTGTCCCCTCGTCCAGTGCGGGTTGCGCTCCGGGCCGAGCTGCACCGTCTCGGTGAGCAGCACCGTGCCCTCGCCGTCGACGTGGATCGCGCCGCCCTCGTTGATCAGCTTCGAGGCGTACGTCTTCGCGCCGGCCAGGTCGGAGACGTACGCGGCGATCTTGGAGTCGTGCTCCCAGCGGGCCCAGTCCTGGGCGCCCCAGCCGTTGAACGTCCAGTCCACGGCGGCCAGTCCACCGCGCCCGTCGGTGAGGAAGGTGGGGCCGATGTCCCGCATCCAGGCGTCGTCCAGCTCCCGCTCGACGGTGTCGATGCCAGGGCCGAGGAGCACCTGTGCCTCGGCGGACTGGCCGGGCCCGCAGACCACTGTCACGGGCTCGAAGCGGCGGACGGCGCGGGCCACCGACGCCCAGGAGGCGCGGGAGGCGGCGAGGTCGTCCGGGTCGTCGAAGGTGGGGTTGGGGCCCGGCCACGCCATCCAGGTGCGCTCGTGCGGGGTCCACTCGGCGGGCATGCGGAAGCCGTCGGCGGCGGGGGTGTTCATCAGGGATCCTCAGAGGAAGTAGAGGCGGTTGAGGGAGACGGAGTCGGCGGGCTCGGAGCTGAGCGGTTCGCCGTCGAGGGTGACCAGGCCGGTGCGCTGGTCGACGTCGACCGCTCCGGTCCGGGAGTTCAGCCGCAGGTCGGCGGGGCCGATGCCCCGGGTGCCGCGCACGGGGACCCGGCGGCGCCGGGTGGGCATGGTGTCGCCTCCCTGGTCGACGGCCGCCTGGGCGACGAACGCCACGGAGATGTCGGCGGCCGTCGCGCCGTACGACCCGAACTGCGGTCCCAGCACGAGGGGTTCGCAGGTGTCGGTGGCCGCGTTCGGGTCGCCGACCACGCCGTACGCCGGAAAGCCGGACTTGAGGACGAGCTGCGGTTTGGCGCCGAAGTACTCCGGCATCCACAGCACGATGTCGGCGAGCTTGCCCACCTCGATGGAGCCGACCTCGTGCGCGAGGCCGTGCGCGATGGCCGGGTTGATCGTCAGCTTGGCCATGTAGCGCAGCACACGCTCGTTGTCGTGCCCGGTGTCCGGCGCGCCCAGCTCGGCCTTCATCTTCCCGGCCATCGCGAAGGTGCGGCGCACGGTCTCGCCGGCCCGGCCCATGCCCTGGGCGTCGGAGGAGGTGATGCCGATCGCGCCGAGGTCGTGCAGCACGTCCTCGGCGCCCATCGTGCCGGCGCGGATGCGGTCGCGGGCCATGGCGGCGTCGCCGGGCAGGTCGGTCTTCAGGTCGTGGACGGAGACGATCATGCCGTAGTGCTCGGCGACCGCGTCCCGGCCGAAGGGCAGGGTGGGATTGGTGGAGGAGCCGATGACGTTCGGCACGCCGGCCATCTTCAGCACGTTGGGGACGTGTCCGCCGCCGCAGCCCTCGATGTGGAAGGCGTGGATCGTGCGCCCCTCCAGCACGCGGAGGGTGTCCTCCACCGACAGGCACTCGTTCAGGCCGTCGCTGTGCAGGGCGACCTGGACGTCGTGCTCCTCGGCGACGCGCAGCGCGGTGTCCAGGGCGCGGGTGTGGGCGCCCATGTCCTCGTGGACCTTGAACCCGGACGCGCCGCCCTCGGCGAGCGCCTCGACGAGCGGGGCGTCGTGGGAGGACGAACCCCGGCCGAGGAAGCCGATGTTGACGGGCCAGGCGTCGAAGGCGTTGAAGGCGTGGCGCAGCGCCCAGGGCGAGTTGACGCCGACGCCCCACACCGGGCCGAACTCCTGGCCGATGATCGTGGTCACCCCGGAGGCGAGCGAGGCCTCCATGATGCGGGGCGACAGCAGGTGGACGTGGGTGTCGACGGCTCCGGCGGTGGCGATCAGCCCCTCGCCGGACACGATGGAGGTGCCGGTGCCGACGACGACGTCGACGCCGTCGAGGGTGTCGGGGTTGCCGGCGCGTCCGATGCCGCAGATCCGGCCTTCCCGGATGCCGATGGACACCTTGCGGATGCCCTGGGCCGCGTCGATCACGACGACGTTGCTGATGACGACGTCACAGGTGTCGCGGACGGCGGCGGCCTTGAGGTGCAGTCCGTCGCGGGCGGTCTTGCCGAACCCGGCGAGGAACTCGTCGCCGTACCGCTGCGCGTCGGCGTCGACGCGGACGACCAGCCCGGAGTCGCCGAGCCGGATGCGGTCGCCGGCGCGGGGGCCGTGGGTGGCGGCGTAGGCGTGCGGGTCGACGTGGATCGACCGGCTCACCTCGCGTCCCTTGGATCGGCTCATCGCTCCTCGCCTCCTTCCGGTGTCGTCGTGCCCAGGTATCCGCAGGCGGCGGCCCGGCGCAGGGCCTCGTCCTTCGCGCCGGGCGCGTCCAGCGGACCGTCGACCAGTCCGGCGAAGCCGATCGCGATCCGGTCGCCGCCGATCGGAACGAGCCCGACCTCCTCGCTCTCCCCCGGCCCGAACCGCACCGAGGACCCGGCGGGTACGGCGAGCCGCATGCCGTAGGCCCGCTCGCGTACGAAGTCCAGGCGCGGGTTGGCCTCGAAGAAGTGGAAGTGGGAGGTCACGGAGACCGGCACGGTGGCGGTGTTGGTGACGGTGAGCCGGAGCGCGGGCGCGGGGTCGGCGTGCTCGGGGCCGGGCAGCAGCGCGCCCGGACCGTCCGCGCCCAGGGCGCCGCCGCCGATCGGGTCGGAGACCACGGCGAGCCGGGAGCCGTCGTCGAAGACGGCCTCGACCATCACCTCGGTGACGACGTCGGCGACGCCCGGCAGCACGTCCTCGGGGCCGAGCACCGAGCGGGCGGCCTCGATGGCCTCCGCGAGCCGTCGGCCGTCCCGGGCCGCCTCGCAGACGGTGTCCGCGATCAGCGCGGTGGCCTCGGGCACGTTCAGCCTGAGTCCGCGGGCCCGGCGGGCCCGGGCCAGCTCGGCGGCTCCGAAGAGCAGCAGCCGGTCACGTTCCGTGGGGGTGAGTCTCACGACGCGGCACCTCCTTGCCATCCCCAACTTAGAGCATCACTCTAAACCTAAGGTTCGTGAAACAGAAGCATTGACCGGCGAGCAGGATTCAGGCCACATTGAACGTCGCTCAAACTGTCAGTGGCGGCCGTCGAAGGAGACCCCAGCCATGCCCATAGAACAGCGCGGAGTCGACACCATCCCGGACGAGGAACGCACCAGCGGGCCCCGGGACCTGGTGTCGATCCTGCTCGGCTCCAACCTCTGCCTCGGCGTGATCATCTTCGGCTGGCTGCCGCCGTCCTTCGGGCTCGGCTGGTGGGCCTCGGTCGGCGCGATCGTCGCGGGCACGGTGGTCGGCACCCTGTTCACGGCCCCGCTAGCACTGGTCTCCCTGCGCACCGCGACCAACCTCTCCACGTCCTCCGGCGCCCAGTTCGGGGTGCGGGGCCGGCTCGTCGGCTCGATCGTCGGCCTGCTGCTGGCCCTCGGCTACACCGCGCTGACCGTGTGGATCGGCGGAGACGTGATGATCGGCGTCCTCGGCCGGCTGTTCGGCCTGCCCGCGGACGGCGTGTCGTACGGCATCGTCTACGCGGTGCTCGCCGCGGCCACCGTCGCCGGCGCGGTGTACGGCTACCGGGTGCTGCTCGCCATGTCCAAGCTGCTGAGCATCGGCATGACCGCGCTTCTGGTCCTCGGGATCGTCGCCTACGCCCCGCACTTCGCCACCTCGGCGCTGCCGGCGGCGGGCGGCTACCTCCTCGACGGGTTCTGGCCGACCTGGTTCCTCGCGGCCGTCGCGGCCGGCCTGTCCGGGCCCATCGCCTTCATCACCCTGCTCGGCGACTACACCCGCTACATCTCCCCGGCCCGCAACTCCGGCCGCCGCGTCCTGCACGCCACCTGGCTGGGCCTGGTCCTCGGCCTGCTTGTGCCCCAGCTGTTCGGCACGTTCACGGCGTACGCGGCCCACGCCGCCACCGACTACGCGGGGCCGCTGGTCGACGCGTCCCCCGCCTGGTACCTGATCCCGCTGCTGCTGTCCGCCTCCGCCGGCTCGGTCGGCAACGCGGGCCTGATGCTGTACTCCATGGGCCTGGACCTGGACGCCATCCTGCCCCGCGCCTCCCGCGCCCGCGCCACCTGCACCGTCGCCCTGGTCGCCACGGTCTGCGTCTTCGTCGGCCACTACGCCTGGAACGCGCAGTCCGCGATGACGTCCTTCGTGCTCCTGCTCACCGCCATCGGCACGCCCTGGGCGGTCATCACCCTCATCGGCTTCGCCCGCTGCCGGGGCGTGTACGACGCCGAGGCCCTCCAGGTCTTCAACCGCCGCACCCGGGGCGGCGCCTACTGGTACCGCGCCGGCTGGAACATCCGCGCGACGACGTCCTGGGCGATCGGCGCCGGCCTAGGCCTGCTGGGAGTCTCCCTCCCGACCTACCAGGGCCCCCTCCTCCACCTGACAGGCGGAGTCGACTGCAGCTTCCTCCTGTCGGGCGCGGTAGGAGGCACGGTCTACTTGCTACTCACGCTCACCGAACGCCCCGAAAGGGGCGCGGGGAACTGCGCGACCAGCCACAACGGCCCCGCGGCCGAAGACGACCTGACCAGCGCAGTCCCCCACTGAGTCCTCAGCCGAGACGATGCATCCAGCCGTGCGCGTCCTCAGTGATCCCCCGCTGGATGTCCAGCAGAGCCTGACGCAGCCGCATCGTCACCTCACCGGGCTCCCCACCGGACTGCTTCCACTCGGCCCCGTCGCGCTTCACCGTGCCGACCGGGGTGATCACCGCGGCCGTGCCGCAGGCGAACACCTCGGTCAGGGTGCCGTTCTCGGAGTCGGCCTGCCACTGCTCGATGGAGACGCGGGCCTCCTCCGACTCGTAGCCGAGGTCACGGGCCACGGTCAGCAGGGAGTCGCGGGTGACGCCCTCCAGGATCGAGCCGGACAGCTTCGGCGTGACGATCTTGTCTCCGTACACGAAGTACAGGTTCATGCCGCCGAGTTCCTCGACCCACTTGTGCTCCACGGCGTCGAGGTAGCAGACCTGGTCGCAGCCCTTGGCGGCGGCCTCGGCCTGCGCGAGCAGGGAGGCCGCGTAGTTGCCGCCGGTCTTGGCGTCGCCCATGCCGCCGGGGACGGCGCGGACGCGGTCCTCGGAGGCCCAGATGGAGACCGGCTTCACGCCGCCGGGGAAGTAGGCGCCGGCCGGGGAGGCGATCACGATGAACAGGTACTCGTTGGCGGGCTTCACGCCGAGGCCCACCTCGGTGGCGATCATGAAGGGGCGCAGGTAGAGGGAGTCCTCGCCGCCGTGCGCGGGCACCCAGTCCTTGTCCTGCTGGACGAGCGCGTCGCACGCCTCGATGAACGTCTCGACGGGTAGCTCCGGCATGGCCAGGCGGCGCGCGGAACGCTGGAAGCGCTTGGCGTTCTGGTCGGGGCGGAAGGTGGCCACCGAGCCGTCGGGCCGGCGGTATGCCTTCAGGCCCTCGAAGATCTCCTGGGCGTAGTGCAGGACGTTGGTGGCGGGGTCCAGCGGGATCGGCGCGTACGGAACGAGCTGGCCGTCGTGCCAGCCGCGGCCCTCCGTCCACTTGATCGTCACCATGTGGTCGGTGAAGTGGCGGCCGAATCCGGGGCCGGCCAGGATCGCCTCGCGCTCCGCGGCGGCGAGCGGGTTGGCGGAGGGCTTGAGCTCGATCGTGGGCGTCGTCATGGGTGGTTGTCCTTCACCAGTTGGAGTGACGGGCCGCGCTCATGCCCGGCACCGGTCGTTTCCGGCCAGTGCTAGGACGTCCGAGCTTTCCCTCATGTCGCGGCTCCGCGTTCGATTATCGCGCGGAGGAGGCGATGGACGGAACCGGGGGGCGGCGGCCCAGGGGTTGATGGTGGCACCCGGGGCCGGATACGAGAAGCCGCCGGGTGCGGTTGCGACCCGGCGGCTTGAGGGGTGGAGCGCCGGGTCAGCCGGCTACTCGGGAGGCGAGCGCGTCGCCGATCTGCGCGGTGCTGCGGGCGGGGCCGCCGGTGCGCTCGGTGAGGTCGGCGGTGACCGCCTCGTCGATGCGGTCGGCCTCGGCGTCGTAGCCGAGGTGGCGCAGCAGCAGGGCGACGGACAGGACGGTGGCGGTGGGATCGGCCTTGCCCTGGCCGGCGATGTCCGGGGCCGAGCCGTGGACGGGCTCGAACATGGACGGGAACTCGCGGCCCGGGTTGATGTTGCCGGAGGCCGCGACGCCGATGCCGCCGGAGACGGCCGCGGCGAGGTCGGTGATGATGTCGCCGAAGAGGTTGTCGGTGACGATGACGTCGAACCGCTCGGGCTGGGTGACCAGGTAGATGGTCGCCGCGTCGACGTGCATGTACTCGGTGGTGACCTCGGGGAACTCGGCGGCCACCTTGTTGAAGACGTTCGTCCACAGGTGACCGGCGAAGGTCAGCACGTTGTTCTTGTGGATCAGTGCGAGCTTCTTGCGGGGCCGGGCCTGGGCGCGGGCGAAGGCGTCCCGGACGACCCGCTCGACACCGAAGGCGGTGTTGACGGAGACCTCGGTGGCCACCTCGTGCTCGGTGCCCTTGCGGATGGTGCCGCCGTTGCCGGTGTAGGGGCCCTCGGTGCCCTCGCGGACGACGACGAAGTCGATGCTCGGCTCACCGGCGAGCGGGGTGGCGACACCGGGCAGGAGCTTCGACGGCCGCAGGTTGACGTGGTGGTCGAAGGCGAAGCGGAGCTTGAGCAGGAAGCCGCGCTCCAGGACGCCGGACGGCACCGACGGGTCGCCGATGGCGCCGAGCAGGATGGCGTCGTGCCGCTTGAGCGCGTCGAGGTCGGCGTCGGTGAGGGTCTCACCGGTGGCGTGGTACCGCTTGGCGCCGAAGTCGTACTCCTTGGTCTCCAGCTTCACATCCTGCGGCAGGACGGCGGAGAGGACCTTCAGACCCTCGGCCACGACCTCCTGGCCGATGCCGTCACCGGGGATCACTGCGAGATTGAGGCTGCGAGACATGCGGGCACCCTACTCTTCGTCCCAGGTGATGACACGCCCCGTCCGCCATTCGGACGGGGCGCGGTGCGGCGCGGTGGTCCGGGCCGGCGGCCGGCTCAGTGGCCGGTCTCGCCGCCGTTGTCCCGGCGGTCGAGGGCGCGCTGGAGGGCGGCGGCGGCGTTCTTGCGGTCGGACTCGCTGGTGCGGGACACGTGGCGGACTCGGCGGCGGACGGTCGTCTCGGCCATGAGGGATCGACTCCTTCGCAATCACGGAGTGCGGAAAGTTACGAGTCGCCGGAAGGGGCGGGGAGCGCGAGGCCGCAGGGGTTGCCTGCACGGGGCCCGGCTCACGACCGCCATTCGCTGGATCGAGCGAGACGTTCGGCTCCTACAAAAGTAAGGGAGCCGGCCGCGCCTGTCTGCACAATTACTCGGACTTCCTACTATCTGAGACGGCCACCTCGGCCACACCCCACTGAGCTGCGGTTTCAGTGAACATGCCCGGACATGGCAACGGGCCGGGAAGCCAGTTTCGGGTCTGGCTTCCCGGCCCGTGTCTAGGCCCTGCCGTCAAATTCCCGTCGTCGCCCGGAGGGCGGCCGCGCGGCGTCAGGTGCGTGCTCTCGGCGTGCCGGCCCCAGACCCGCGTACTGGACGTACTTGGGTCTGGGGCCGGTGCGGCGAGAGTGCGTGCATGGCGTCGCGCGGCAGGCGGGAATTTGACGGCAGGGCCTAGGGGGGCCCGCGACCTGCGGTCAGCCCATGTGCGGGTAGCTGTAGTCGGTCGGCGGGACCAGCGTCTCCTTGATGGCGCGCGTCAGCGTCCAGCGCAGCAGGTTCTGCGGGGCGCCGGCCTTGTCGTTGGTGCCGGAGGCACGGCCACCGCCGAAGGGCTGCTGGCCGACGACGGCGCCGGTCGACTTGTCGTTGATGTAGAAGTTGCCGGCCGCGTAGCGCAGCTTCTCCATCGTGTACGCCGCCGCCGCGCGGTCGTTCGAGACGACCGAGCCGGTGAGGGCGTAGTCGGAGACCGACTCCATCTGGGTCAGCATCTCGTCGTACTTGTCGTCCTCGTAGACGTGGACGGCGAGGATCGGGCCGAAGTACTCGGTGCGGAAGACCTCGTTCTCCGGGTCGCCGCACTCGATGACGGTCGGGCGGACGAAGTAGCCGACCGAGTCGTCGTAGGAGCCGCCCGCGACGATGCGGCAGGCCGGGTCCTCCTTGGCGCGGTCGATCGCGGCCTTGTTCTTCGCGAAGGACCGCTCGTCGATGACGGCGCCGATGAAGTTCGACAGGTCGGTGACGTCACCCATGGTGAGGTAGTCGACCTCGGCGGCGAACTCCTCCTTGAAGCCCGAGTTCCAGATCGAGGCGGGGACGTAGGCGCGGGAGGTGGCGGAGCACTTCTGGCCCTGGTACTCGAAGGCACCGCGGGTGAGGGCGGTCTTCAGCACGGCGCGGTCGGCGCTCGGGTGGGCGACGAGGAAGTCCTTGCCGCCGGTCTCGCCGACCAGGCGCGGGTAGGAGCGGTACTTCTCGATGTTGGCGCCGACCGTCTTCCACAGGTACTGGAAGGTCTTGGTCGAGCCGGTGAAGTGGATGCCGGCGAGGTCCCGGTGCTCCAGGGCGACCTTGGAGACCTCGATGCCGTCGCCGGTGACGAGGTTGATGACGCCCTTGGGCAGGCCGGCCTCCTCCAGCAGCTGCATCAGCAGCACGGCGGCGTGGGTCTGCGTCGGGGACGGCTTCCAGACCACCACATTGCCCATGAGGGCGGGCGCGGTGGGCAGGTTCGCGGCGATCGCCGAGAAGTTGAACGGCGTGATCGCGTAGACGAAGCCCTCCAGCGGGCGGTGGTCCAGACGGTTCCACACGCCCGGGGAGTTCGCCGGGGGCTGCTCGGCGAGGATCTGGCGGGCGTAGTGGACGTTGAACCGCCAGAAGTCGACCAGCTCGCAGGGGCTGTCGATCTCGGCCTGCTGGGCGGTCTTGGACTGGCCCAGCATGGTGGAGGCGGCGATGGTCTCGCGCCACGGGCCGGCGAGCAGCTCGGCGGCGCGCAGGATGATCGCGGCGCGGTCGTCGAAGGCCATCGCGCGCCAGGCCGGTGCGGCGGCGAGGGCCGCGTCGATGGCGTCCTTCGCGTCGGCCTGCGTGGCGTTGCGCAGGTTGCCGATGACGGCCTTGTGGTTGTGCGGCTGGACCACCTGGAAGGGTTCGCCGCCACCGAGGCGCTTCTCGCCGCCGATGGTCATCGGCAGGTCGATGGGGTTCTCGGCCAGCTCCTTGAGCTTGGCCTCCAGCCGGGCGCGCTCGGGCGAGCCGGGGGCGTAGCCGTGCACCGGCTCGTTGACGGGGGTGGGGACCTGGGTCACAGCGTCCATGTGATCCGAACTCCTTGTACGTGAGCGGGTGTCGGGGCTTGGGGCTTGCGGGGGGGGGCTCAGCCCTTGCTGAGCATGCTGCGCACGAAGAACCGCAGGTTGGCCGGCTTCTCGGCGAGGCGCCGCATGAAGTAGCCGTACCAGTCGGTGCCGTAGGCCGTGTAGACGCGCATGCGGTGGCCCTCAGCGGCCAGCCGCAGGTGCTCGTCGCTGCGGATGCCGTACAGCATCTGGAACTCGTACTCGTCGAGCTTGCGGCCGGCCTGGTGGGCCAGTTCCTGGCCGATGGAGATCAGGCGCGGGTCGTGGGAGCCGATCATCGGGTAGCCCTCGCCCTCCATCAGGATGCGCAGGACACGGACGTAGGCCTTGTCGATCTCGTGCTTCTGCTGGAGGGCGACCTCGGCGGGCTCCTTGTAGGCGCCCTTCACCAGGCGCACCCGGCTGCCGGCGGCGGCGAGGCGGCGGGCGTCGGCCTCGGTGCGGAAGAGGTAGGCCTGGATGACGCAGCCGGTCTCCGGGTGGGTCTTCCGCAGCTCCGCGTGGATGGCGAACATCGAGTCGAGGGTGGTGTGGTCCTCGGCGTCCAGCGTCACGGTCGTGCCGATGGCGGCGGCGGCCTCCACGACCGGGCGGACGTTGGCGAGGGCCAGCTCGTGCCCGCCCTCCAGCGCCTGCCCGAACATGGAGAGCTTGACCGACATCTCTACCTTCTCGCCGAGCCCCAGCTCCTTGAGGTGGTCGATCAGCGCGAGGTAGGCGTCGCGGGCGGCGGTGGCCTGCTCGGGGGTGGTGATGTCCTCGCCGACCACGTCCATGGTCAGTTCGAGCCCCTTGGCCGTCATCTCCTTGACGATCGGCACGATGTCGTCGACGGACTCGCCGGGGATGAAGCGGTCGACGACCTGCTTCGTCACCGGGGCCGCCGAGATCAGGCGGCGCATCCGGTCGCTGCGCGACGCGGCGAGAATCACGGGACCCAGCACGGGCACCTCCACAGACAAGCACCAATTCGGCCGTCATCCCACGATTCGGGTACGGCACGGAGAACCACGGTGAAACCTATGGATCTCTCCGATCGTGGGCCATCGACAGCTGTCACGCATCCGTGCCCGGGATCTCAGACAGATGTATGAAGGCGGCCGTGAAATGCGGGAGAATGGGGCTCGTGGCGGCTGACTTCAAGGGTTACAAGGGCGACTACCAGGAGCTGGTGGACGAGGTCTCGGAGCTGCTGGGGGTGCCGGCGACCCTGGAGAACCGTGACTTCGGGCTGATCGCCTTCGCCGGGTACGACCCGGAGGGCGACCTCGACCCCTCGGCGCTGGACCCGGTCCGCACCCGCTCGATCCTGACCCGGCGCTCCACGGCGGCGGTGCGGCACTGGTTCGAGGGATTCGGCATCACGCGCGCGACGGGCCCGGTACGGATCCCGCCGACGCCGGAGGCGGGGGTGTACCGGGGCCGCATCTGCCTCCCGGTACGGCACCGGGGAGTCGTCCTCGGCTACGTCTGGCTGCTGGACAGCGACCCCGGCCCGACGGACGCGCAGCTGGCCGACGCCATGGGGGTGACGGGGCGGATCGGAGCGCTGCTCGCGGACGAGGCGCAGGCGGGGGCGGACCTGAGCCGTGAGCTGCGGGCGGTGCTGACCGCCGAGCGGGGCTGGCAGCGGGACATGGCGGTGGCGGAGTTCCGCACGGCCCTCGGATCCCGCGCGGACGGCCCCCACACCGTGGTCTGCGTGGCCCCCTGGCCCTCCGCCGACCCGGACGACGCCCCGTCCCCGCGTACCGTCCCGCACACCACGGCGCTGTGCACGGTCCCGTGGGGAGCGACCGCGCACAGCCTCGCGGCCCTGGTACGACTGCGAACCACGGACGTGACGACCCCCGCCCTCACGGCGGCCGCACGCCTCCTGCGGGAGGTGGACCGGGCCCCGGCCGCAGGCGTCGGCGAGCCCCGGACCGGCCTGGCCGACCTGGGGACCACCTGGCAGGAGGCGTCGGCGGCGGCACGGGCGGCCCTGGCCGAGCCGAGGCTGGGCCCGGTCGCCGAGTGGTCCCGAATCGGCCCGTACCGACTCCTGACGGCCCTCCCCCCGGACTCGGCCCACGACCCGGCGGTCGCCCCCCTCCTCACCCCCGCCCACCGAGAGCTGGCCCGCACGGCGGAGGTCTACCTGGACTGCGCGGGCCAGGCAGGCCGCACGGCGGCGGAGCTGGGCATCCACCGGCAGACCCTCTACTACCGCCTCTCCCGCGTGGAGCAGCTGACGGGCCTGGACCTGGACGACGGCGAGGACCGGCTGCTGCTGCACATGGCACTGAAGGGCACCCGCCTCTGAGACACCGGGGCGAGGTCCCTCCGCGGTCGCCTCAGCCGACCCGCCGGGGCACCGTCGTCGGTACCGGGTAGACCGTCCAGCCCGCCGGTGCCGTCTCGCCGAGCCAAGTCGCCAGGAGCGTCTCGGTGGCCGGGAAGAGCGGGGTCGGCGGAGTCTCCGGATGCACCCAGCGCCACTCGGCGAAGACGTGCGGCTCGGTGAGGGCCGGTTCGAGGGGGCCGTCGGTGTGGGCGACGACGCAGCCCGTGACCGAGGTGTCCGGGAGGTCCGTGCGCAGGGTGACGGCGAAGGCGCGGATCTCGGGCAACCGGTCGGCCGGAATACCGGTCTCCTCCTCGACCTCGCGCAGCGCGGCCTCCTCGAACGTCTCCCCCGGCTCCACGTGACCGCCCGGCAGGCACCAGGTGGGCGACTCGCCCTGCTTGACCCGCCTGCCGATCAGGATGCGTCCGTCCGGGCCGATCAGCAGGGCGCCGACTCCGACGATCGAGGTCATGCCCGGCCCACCCCCTCCATCACCCGGCGCAGACCCTCCGTCAGGGCCTCGCCGTCCGGCGCCGTCTTGGGGTCGAAGGTCCACAAGGTGATCAGCCCGGTCATCAGGACCGTGTAGAAGCTGCCGACCGAGTCGACGACGTCCTCGGGGATGTCCTCCTCGGGCGTGTCCGTCATGAGGGCGACGAAGCCGCGGGACCCCTCCCGCTGAGCCCGCGCGAGATGGTCCCGCACCTCGGGCAACTGGTCGCCCATCACGGCGATCTCCGCGCTGAGCCGCCACATCGAGTGCGGCTCGCGCATGGTGGCGACGACGTTGGACCACAGCTGCCGGAAGCGTTCCAGTGAGCCGGGCGCGGCGGTGAGCCCGGCGCCGGTTCCGCCGGCGAACGCCTCCGACATCTCCTCCACCAGCGCCACGTACGCCTGCGCGAGCAGCGCGTCCTTCGAGCCGTAGTGGTAGCCGATGGAGGCCAGGTTGGTGCCGGACTCCTTCACGATGTCGCGCGCCGTCGTCCGCGCGAACCCCTTCTCCAGCAGGCAGCGCTTCGCGCCTTCGAGCAGATCCTCACGGTGTCCCATGCCACGCAGCCTACCTCTCGATCCATACGAACGTCTTAGACAGTTGGCCTATACATTCGTTCTAGACAAGCGTTTAAGACGACCGTATATTCCTTGCCATGACGAACCCGACGGGCACCGTCCCGAGCACGACCACACCCGCCACTCCCACCCCCGCCCGCGCCGGACGGCGTGAGTGGACCGCGCTCGGTGTGCTGATGCTTCCTCTCCTCCTGGTCTCGATGGACGTCTCCGTCCTGTACTTCGCGACCCCGGCGATCAGCGCAGACCTGCGGCCCAGCGGCACCCAGCAGCTGTGGATCTACGACATCTACGGCTTCGTCCTGGCCGGCCTGCTGATGACGATGGGCTCGCTCGGCGACCGGATCGGGCGCCGCAGGCTCCTCCTCATGGGCGCCGCGGCCTTCGGCGGGGCGTCCCTGCTCGCGGCCTACGCCGACAGCGCCGGGACCCTCATCGCGGCCCGCGCGGTCCTCGGGATCGGCGGTGCCACGCTGATGCCGTCGACGATGGCCCTCCTGCGCACGATGTTCACCGACCCCGGCCAGCGCGCGAAGGCGATCGGGCTGTGGTCCGGGGTGATGACGGGCGGCATCGCGCTCGGCTCGGTGATGAGCGGCGTCCTGGTCGAGCACTTCTGGTGGGGCTCGGTCTTCCTGGTCAACCTGCCCGCGATGGTGCTCCTGCTGGTCCTCGGCCCGGTCCTGCTGCCCGAGTCCCGCAGCGCCGACCCCGGCCGGTTCGACTGGGTGAGCGTGCCGCTGTCGATGGCCGCCGTACTGCCCGTGATCTACGGCCTGAAGGAGATCCCGTCCGAGGGCTGGCACCCGCTCTACGTCGTCTCGGTGACCGTCGGCCTGCTGTTCGCGGCGCTGTTCGTGCACCGGCAGCGCACGGCCGCCTCCCCGCTGATCCCGCCGGCCCTGCTGAAGGGCCGCGGCTTCACCCCGGCGCTGGTGCTGACCCTGGTCTCCGCGTTCGGCATGATGGGCTCGGCGATCTTCACCACGCAGTACCTGCAGTCGGTCCTCGGCAAGAGCCCGCTGCAGGCGGCGCTGTGGAGCCTGCTGCCGTCGGTGCTCATCGGCGTCGCCGGTCCGGTCGCCACCGTCCTCGTCCAGCGGGGCGCAAACCGCGGCTATGTGGTGGCCGCCGGCTTCGCCGTCACCGCGGCCGGGTACGTGCTGCTCGGCTTCGCGGGCACCGACTCGCTCTGGCTGGTCCTGGCCGCGGCCGGCATCCTCGCCTGCGGCGTGGTGATGGTGATGTCCCAGCTGACCGACCTCGCCATGAGTACCGCCCCGGTGGAGCGGGCGGGCACGGCGTCCTCCCTGCTGGAGACCGCCACGGAGTTCGGCGGCGCGCTCGGCATGGCGGTGCTGGGGTCCGTCGGCACCGCGCTCTACCGCCACGGGATGCCGGCCTCGGCGCCCGCCCCGGCCCAGGAGACACTGGGCGGCGCCCTGGCGACGGCGGCCCACCTGCCCGGCCGGGCCGGTGAGTCCCTCCTCGCCACGGCCCGGGAGGCGTTCACGAGCGGGATGCAGGGGGCGGCCATCGCGGGGGCGGTGCTGCTGGCGCTGGCCGCGGCCGGAGCGGCGGCGAGCCTGCGCCGGATCGAGGTCGCCGACGACAAGTAGGGCACGAAAGAACGCCGGGCGGGCTGAGATCCCTCAGCCCGCCCGGCGTTTCGTGGTGTTCCTCGGCCCGGACTCAGACCAGGTTGACCGACCGGGCCGACGTCGCCCCGATCTCGGCGGCCAGCTCGCCCAGCACACCCGACGCGACCGTGTCGTCGACCGTCAGGACGGCCAGCGCCTCCCCGCCGACCGTCGCGCGGGCGACCTGCATGCCGGCGATGTTGATGCCCGCCTCGCCGAGGATGCGGCCGACGGTGCCGACGACACCGGGGCGGTCCTCGTAGCGCAGGACGACCATGTGGTCGGCGAGGGCGAGGTCGACGTCGTACTCGCCGACGGCGACGATCTTCTGGACGTGCTTCGGGCCGGCCAGCGTGCCGGAGACCGAGATCTCCTCGCCGGTGCCGAGCGTGCCGCGCACAGTGACGACGTTGCGGTGGTCGGCCGACTCGGAGCTGGTGGTCAGCCGGACCTCGACGCCGCGCTCCTGGGCGAACAGGGGGGCGTTGACGTACGACACCGTCTCGTCGACGACGTCCTCGAACACACCCTTGAGCGCGGACAGTTCGAGCACCTTGACGTCGTGCTGGGTGATCTCGCCGTACACCTCGACGTCGAGGCGGACCGCGACCTCGCCGGCGAGGGCGGTGAAGATGCGGCCGAGGCGCTCGGCCAGCGGCAGGCCGGGCTTGACGTCCTCGGCGATGACTCCGCCCTGCACGTTCACCGCGTCCGGGACCAGCTCGCCGGCGAGAGCGAGGCGCACCGAGCGGGCGACGGCGATGCCGGCCTTCTCCTGGGCCTCGTCGGTGGACGCGCCGAGGTGCGGGGTGCACACGACCTGGTCCAGCTCGAACAGCGGGGAGTCGGTGCAGGGCTCCTTCGCGTACACGTCGAGGCCGGCGCCGGCGACGCGGCCCTCCTTCAGCGCCGCGTACAGCGCCTCCTCGTCGACGATGCCGCCGCGCGCGGCGTTGACGATGCGGACGCTCGGCTTGACCTTGCGCAGCGCCTCGTCGCCGATGAGGCCGAGGGTCTCGGGGGTCTTGGGCAGGTGGACGGTGATGAAGTCGGAGACTTCCAGCAGCTCGTCCAGCGAGAGGACCTTGACGCCCATCTGGGCGGCGCGCGCGGGCTGCACGTAGGGGTCGTAGGCGACGACCTTCATGCCGAAGGCGGACATGCGCTGGGCGACCAGCGCGCCGATGCGGCCGAGGCCGACGACGCCGAGGGTCTTCTCGGCCAGCTCCACGCCGGTGTACTTGCTGCGCTTCCACTCGCCGTTCTTCAGGGCCGAGTTGGCCTGCGGGATGTTGCGGGCGGAGGCGAGCAGGAGGCCGCAGGCGAGTTCGGCGGCGGTGACGATGTTGGAGGTGGGCGCGTTGACCACCATCACGCCGGCCTTGGTGGAGGCGGAGACGTCCACGTTGTCCAGGCCGACACCGGCGCGGGCGACGACCTTGAGCTTCTTCGCGGCGGCGACGGCCTCGGCGTCGACCTTGGTGGCGGACCGGATCAGGATCGCGTCGACGTCGGCGATGGCGGGGAGCAGCTCGGCCCGGTCGGCACCGTTGCAGTGCCGGATCTCGAAGTCGGGTCCCAGGGCGTCGACGGTGGCGGGCGACAGCTCTTCAGCAATGAGTACGACGGGTTTCGAGCTCACGTGAGTCCTCACAAGTCCAATGCGGACGGCCGTCCCGACGGCCGCTGGCGGAGGGTGCTAGCCGCGTGGAAGACGCACGACGCTGTGGGCCTGACGCGTTTGTTGTTCAGCAGTCTAGTAGCGCCGCGGCCGACGGTTTGCGCCGCTGCGGAAGGATCACTCGTCCGTGGCTGGACGAGGTGGACAACAGGTGGACGACAGGTGGGAAAAGGGGGCCGGAGCAGTCTGCCCCGGCCCCCTGACGTGGGGCTTACGCCTCTTCGTCGACCCAGCTCATCAGCTTGCGGAGCTGCTTGCCGGTGGTCTCCAGCAGGTGCTCGGAGTCCTGCTGCTTGTATTCGTTGTACTTCTTCAGGCCGCCGTGGTACTCGTCCATCCAGTTCTTGGCGAACGTGCCGTCCTGGATCTCGGCGAGGACCTTCTTCATCTCGGCCTTGGTGGCGTCGGTGATGATGCGCGGGCCGGTGACGTAGTCGCCCCACTCGGCGGTCTCGGAGATGGACCAGCGCATCTTCTCCAGGCCGCCCTCGTACATGAGGTCCACGATCAGCTTCAGCTCGTGCAGGCACTCGAAGTAGGCGATCTCCGGCTGGTAACCGGCCTCGGTCAGGGTCTCGAAGCCCGCCTTGACCAGCGCGGCCGTACCACCGCAGAGGACGGCCTGCTCGCCGAACAGGTCGGTCTCGGTCTCCTCGGTGAAGGTCGTCTTGATGACGCCGGCGCGGGTGCCGCCGATGCCCTTGGCGTACGACAGGGCCAACGCGAAGGCGTTGCCGGAGGCGTCCTGCTCGACGGCGGCGATGCACGGAACGCCGCGGCCCTCCTCGTACTGGCGGCGGACCAGGTGGCCCGGGCCCTTCGGGGCGACCATGCAGACGTCCACGCCGGCCGGGGGCTTGATGAAGCCGTAGCGGATGTTCAGGCCGTGACCGAAGAACAGGGCGTCGCCGTCCTTCAGGTTGTCCTTGATGTGCTCCTCGTAGACCTGGGCCTGGATCGGGTCCGGGACGAGGATCATGATGACGTCGGCCTCGGCGGCGGCCTCGGAGGGGCTCGCCACGCGCAGGCCCTGCTCCTCGGCCTTGGCCTTCGACTTGGAGCCCTCGTGCAGACCGACCCGGACGTCGACACCCGAGTCACGCAGCGACAGCGCGTGGGCGTGGCCCTGGCTGCCGTAGCCGATGACCGCGACCTTGCGGCCCTGGATGATGGACAGGTCGGCGTCAGCGTCGTAGAACAGCTCGGCCACTTTGGGTTCTCTCCTTGTGTACGGGTGGTGCGTCCCACCGTATGACGGTGGGCGGGACGGAAGACTGCGGGTCTCGGCATACGGGCGGCCGCGCGTACGGCCGCCCGTTCACATCCTTACGCCGATCGGTCGAGGGCGCGCAGCGAGCGGTCGGTGATGGACCGGCCGCCGCGGCCGATCGCGATCGTGCCGGACTGGACCAGCTCCTTGATGCCGAACGGTTCCAGCATCTTGAGCATGGCGGTGAGCTTCTCGCTGCCGCCGGTCGCCTCGATCGTGACGGCGTCCGGGGAGACGTCGACGGTCTTGGCGCGGAACAGCTGGACGATCTCGACGATCTGGGAGCGGGTCTCGTTGTCGGCGCGGACCTTCACCAGGACGAGTTCGCGCTGGACGGCCTGGCTGGGCTCCAGCTCCACGATCTTGAGGACGTTGACGAGCTTGTTGAGCTGCTTGGTGACCTGCTCCAGCGGGAACTCCTCGACGCTCACCACGATGGTGATGCGGGAGATGTCGGGGTGTTCGGTGACGCCGACGGCGAGCGAGTCGATGTTGAAGCCGCGGCGGGAGAACAGGGCGGCGATCCGGGCGAGGATGCCCGGGGTGTTCTCCACCAGGACGGAGAGCGTGTGCTTGGACATGGGCTTGAAGTCTTCCTCGCTCAGTCGTCTTCGTTGTCGCCGAAGTCGGGGCGGACGTCCCGGGCGGCCATGATCTCGTCGTTGGAGGTGCCGGCGGCGACCATCGGCCAGACCATCGCGTCCTCGTGGACGATGAAGTCGACGACGACGGGGCGGTCGTTGATGGAGTTGGCCTCCGCGATGACCTTGTCGAGGTCCTCGGGGCGCTCGCAGCGCAGGCCGACGCAGCCCATCGCCTCGGACAGCTTCACGAAGTCCGGCACGCGGGTGCCCTTGGCCTCCGGGTTGATGTCCTCGGGGCCGGAGTGCAGCACGGTGTTGGAGTAGCGCTGGTTGTAGAACAGGGTCTGCCACTGGCGGACCATTCCGAGGGCGCCGTTGTTGATGACGGCGACCTTGATCGGGATGTTGTTCAGGGCGCAGGTGGTGAGCTCCTGGTTGGTCATCTGGAAGCAGCCGTCGCCGTCGATCGCCCAGACGGTGCGCTCGGGCTGTCCGGCCTTGGCGCCCATGGCGGCGGGGACGGCGTAGCCCATGGTGCCGAGGCCGCCGGAGTTCAGCCAGGTGGCGGGCTTGTCGTACTGGATGAAGTGGGCGGCCCACATCTGGTGCTGGCCGACGCCGGCCGCGAAGATCGTGCCCTCGGGGGCGAGCTGTCCGATCCGCTCGATGACGGCCTGCGGGGACAGGGAGCCGTCCTCGGGCTTGTCGTAGCCGAGCGGGTAGGTGTCGCGCCAGCGGCTGAGGTCGCTCCACCAGGCGGTGTAGTCGCCCTTGTGGCCCTCGCTGTGCTCCTTCTGCACGGCCTGGACCAGGTCGGCGATGACCTCGCGGGCGTCGCCGACGATCGGCACGTCGGCGGCGCGGTTCTTGCCGATCTCGGCGGGGTCGATGTCGGCGTGGACGATCTTGGCGTACGGCGCGAAGCTGTCCAGCTTGCCGGTGACACGGTCGTCGAAGCGGGCGCCGAGGGCGACGATCAGGTCGGCCTTCTGCAGCGCGGTGACGGCGGTGACCGCACCGTGCATGCCCGGCATTCCCACGTGCAGCGGGTGGCTGTCGGGGAAGGCGCCGAGGCCCATCAGGGTGGTGGTGACGGGCGCTCCGGTGAGTTCGGCGAGGACCTTCAGCTCGGCGGTGGCCTCGGCCTTGAGGACGCCGCCGCCCACGTAGAGGACGGGGCGCTTGGCGGCGGTGATCAGCTTGGCGGCCTCGCGGATCTGCTTGGCGTGCGGCTTGGTGACGGGCCGGTAGCCGGGCAGGTCCATGACCGGGGGCCAGGAGAAGGTGGTCTTCGCCTGGAGGGCGTCCTTGGCGATGTCGACGAGGACGGTGCCGGGGCGGCCGGTGGAGGCGATGTGGAACGCCTGCGCGATCACCCGGGGGATGTCCGCGGCCTTGGTCACGAGGAAGTTGTGCTTGGTGATCGGCATGGTGATGCCGACGATGTCCGCCTCCTGGAAGGCGTCCGTGCCGATAGCCCTGGAGGAGACCTGGCCGGTGATCGCGACCATGGGCACGGAGTCCATCTGGGCGTCGGCGATCGGGGTGACCAGGTTGGTCGCGCCGGGTCCGGAGGTCGCCATGCAGACGCCGACCTTGCCGGTGGCCTGCGCGTAGCCGGTGGCCGCGTGGCCGGCGCCCTGCTCGTGGCGGACGAGGACGTGGCGGACCCTGGTCGAGTCCATCAGCGGGTCGTACGCCGGGAGGATGGCTCCGCCGGGAATGCCGAATACCGTGTCAGCGCCGACCTCTTCGAGGGAGCGGATGAGGGACTGGGCGCCCGTCACGTGCTCGACGGGGGCGGACTGTCCTCCGGAACGGGGCCGCGGCTGCGGATGGGCCCCGGGGGCCTGCTCGGTCATCGGCATTCTCTTCTCGATGCTGAGGGTTTTTGCGAGGTTTGTGCGGTGTGCGACTGCGTGCTGTCTGCTGTTCACCGGCGCTGGTGCAACAAAAAACCCCTCGTGCCGTGAGGCAAGCGAGGGGAGCGCGCCGGTGAGGGTCGCTGGAGTTCCGGATCTCCTCCGGCGGGTTCCAGCTCAGCCGACGCGCTGTCCAAGTACGAGAATTCGGGTGCGCATGGCACTGACCCTCCCCCCGGCGCGCACCCGGTGTCAAGTAGGTGGGACGGGAGTCTCATTATGTGAGCGCAGGGAGGCTCCACCGGCGAGGACGGCGGGCGCCGCGGGCACAGCGCTTCCCATGGTGACACCGGTCCCGCCCGGGCCGTATCCCCCGCCGGCGAACGCGGGTTCGGCGGGTGCGTGCGGCACGGGGTAGTGACCGGAGGCGAGCGCCCGGCGCAGCCGGTACTCGTCCAGCGGCCCGGAGAAGGCCGTGCCCTGCCCGTGCGTGCAGCCCATGCCGCGCAGGGCGACTACCTGCTCCGGGAGGTCGACGCCCTCGGCGACCGACTGAAGCCCGAGGTCGCCTGCGATGCGGAGCAGCCCACTGGTGATCTTGTGCAGCCGCGCGGACTCGACGATGCCCTCGACGAGTCCCCGGTCGAGCTTGAGGACGTCCACGGGGAGCCGTCTGAGGGCTGTGACGGCCGCGTAGCCGCTGCCGAAGCCGTCCAGCGCGATCCGGACGCCGAGCCGGCTCAGCGCGGTCAGGCGCCGCTCCAGCTCGTCCAGGGAGACTCTGGGGTCGGTGTCGGTCAGCTCGACGAGGAGCGCGCCGGGCGGCAGGCCGTGCCGGGTCAGCAGCGCCTCCACCGAGCCGAGCGGCATCGAGCGGTCGAGCAGCCGCCGTGCGCTCATCCGGACGGCCACGGGGACGACGAGCCCGCCCGCCGCCCGCTCCGCGGCCTGCTCCACGGCCTCCTGGACGATCCACCGGTCCAGCTCGGCCGTCTTGTCGGTGTCCTCGGCGACCCGCAGGAACTCGGCGGGGGTGAACAGCACCCCCTGGGAGGAGCGCCAGCGCGCCTGGGCGGAGACCGACGCGATCCGGCCGTCGTCCAGGCTCACCACCGGCTGGTGCAGCAGCGCGAACTCGCCGTCGTGCAGGGCGGCGCGCAGGCGTCCGGCCAGCTCCGCCTTGCGGACGACGTCCTGCTGCATCTGCGGCCTGTACAGCTCGACCCGGCCCTTTCCGGCCGACTTGGCCCGGTACATCGCCAGGTCGGCGTTGCGCAGCAGTTCCCCCGCGCCGAGGCCGGCCTCGGCGAAGGCGACGCCGATGGAGGCGTTGACCCGGACATCGTTGCCGTCGATGGCGTAGGGCTGGGAGAGGGTCGTCCTGAGGCGGTCGGCGAGCTCCAGGATGTTCCGCTCCCGGGCGGCACGGTCACGGGTGCCGTCCCCGGCGATCAGGGCAGCGAACTCGTCGCCGCCGAGGCGGGACGCGGTGTCCCCGTGCCGGACCGCGTCCTGGAGTCTGCGGGCGGCCTGGACGAGCAGTTCGTCCCCGGCCTGGTGCCCGATCGTGTCGTTGACGGCCTTGAAGCCGTCCAGGTCGATGAAGAGGACGGCCGTGCCGCTCAGGGCGGCGCCGCGGTCGGTGGAACGGCGGCCGGACAGGGCCTGCTGCACGCGCCGGGTGAACAGGGCGCGGTTGGGCAGATCGGTGAGCGGGTCGTGCTCGGCGTTGTGCTGCAACTGGGCCTGCAGGCGCACGCGTTCGGTGATGTCCCGGCAGTTGAAGATGAGGCCGCCGTGGTGGCGGTTGACGGTGGACTCGACGTTGAGCCAGCCGCCGTGGCCGGAGCGGAAGCGGCACTCGATCCGGGTGGTGGGCTCGTCCTGGGGGCCGGCGGCGAGGAAGCGGCGCACCTCGTGCACGACGCAGCCCAGGTCCTCCGGGTGGATCAGGCCGGCCAGTTCGGTGCCCACGAGTTCCTCGGCCGGGCGGCCGTAGACGCCGGCGGCGGCCGGGGAGACGTAGCGCAGGATGCCGCTGGGCGCGGCGATCATGATGACGTCGCTGGAGCCCTGCACCAGGGAGCGGAAGTGGTTCTCCTTCTGCGCCAGTTCCTGGGTCAGGGTGATGTTGTCGAGCAGCATGATGCCCTGGCGCATGACGAGCGCGAGGACGACGGCGCCGGCGGTGATCAGCACCACGTGGTCGGGGCGCCGGCCGTTGAGGACGTTGTACAGGATGCCCAGGGTGCACACGGCCGCGGCGAGGTACGGCGTGAGCGCGGCGAGGGAGCCGGTGAGCGGCCGGCCGGCCGGGTACCGGCTGTGGTCGCTTCCCGGCGCGGGCGCGGGGCCGGGCGCGGGCGGCTGGTGGTGGTCGGCCGCGCCCCGCTGCCCGGGCACGTGCTCGTGGACCACGCGGCTGTGTCCGTCCGGCACGTGCCGCTCGGTGCCCCGCGCGGTGCCCTGGGGCCGGGGAGTGGCCCAGGGGGCGTAGGCGAGCAGCAGCGAGCCGGCGAACCAGCCGGCGTCCAGGAGCTGGCCCGAGTGGTAACTGCTGTGCAGCAGGGGCGAGGTGAACAGGGCGTCGCACATCACTGTCAGGGCGAGTGCGCCGATGGCGGTGTTCACCGCCGTGCGGTTGCCCGGTGTGCGGCGGAAGTGCAGCGCGAGCACCATGCTGACGAGCGCGATGTCCATCAGGGGGTACGCGAGGGACAGCGCGGTGTGCGCGACGCTCGGCCCGTCGAAGCGGGCGGCCTGGGCGAGCGCGAGGCTCCAGGACAGGGTGAGCAGCGAGCCGCCGATCAGCCAGGCGTCCAGGCCCAGGCAGATCCAGCCGGCCTTCGTCACCGGCCGCTTGGCGAGGACCAGCAGGCCCACGATGGCGGGCGGGGCGAAGCACAGGAAGAACAGGTCGGCGTAGCTCGGGCTGGGCACGCTGCGGCCCAGCACCACCTCGTACCACCCCCAGATCCCGTTGCCGAGGGAGGCCATCGTCGAGGAGAGGGCGAACAGGAGCCAGGCGGGCCGGAAGCGGACCCGGGGGCTGCGGGCGTAGAGGAAGCAGGACACGGCGGCGGTGCCCGCGGCGGCGCTCAGCCCGAAGTCGCCCATGATCAGGGCGAGTCCGCCCGAACCCCAGTCGAGCGCGGCCCCGACGGCGTAGGTCGCGCAGACCAGGGCGAGGACCAGCTGGCGGCCCAGCCGGGAGCCGCGGGGGGCGGCGGGCGGCCGGGGCAGCGACGGCCTCGACGGGCGCTGCGCGCGCAGCCGTCCGTCGAGGGTGGGGGTCACGGAGGTCGGCGAACTCACCGGGGCCTCCCGGTCCGTGCCGCCCGGCCCCGTGGGTCGCGGTGGGCGTGCCGTCTGCGGCCGGTGTGCCTGCGGTGCCGGCTGTGCCGGGTGTGTGTGTGGTGGCCGGCGTGGTGACCGCGTTTGCGCGCCGTCGTGCGCCAGGGCCGCCGTCGGCGGCTCCGTCGCGTCGGATCGTTCGTCCATAGGCCGTGCATCGTCCGTCGCCCCCCTCACAAATCTGAAATGTCCATCCCCCGCGCCGTAGGTCGGGCGGCGCAGCCCTTGTCGGGACGATACACCAGGATCGTCACTCAGGGACATAGCTTCTCTACGCTCCGTGACGACCAGCGGGGATGCCGGTACGGACCGCGTCCGGGGGGTCGCGGAGGGTGTGCGGCACAGGTGGGCGGCGGGTGGGCGCGGCGGGCGCGGGCGGGGTCAGCCGCCGGTGGTTCCCGGTGCGGTGCCGGTCGTGAGGATCACGTTCCGCACGGGTTCCCCGTTCACGAAGCGGGTCAGCTGGTCGACGAGCAGCCGCTTGGCGCGGGGCAGGAACGCCGAGGTGGGGCCGCCCACGTGGGGGGTGATGAGCACGCCCGGCGCCTGCCACAGGGGGTGCCCGGACGGCAGCGGTTCGGGGTCCACGACGTCGAGGGCCGCGGTGAGCCGGCCGCTCTCCAGCTCCGGGAGCAGCGCCTTGGTGTCGACGACGGCCCCGCGGGCGACGTTCACCAGCAGCGCGCCGTCCTTCATCCGGCTCAGGAAGTCCGCGTCGACCAGGCCTTTCGTGGCCTCCGTCAAGGGCGTGGAAAGGATCACGATGTCGGCGTGCGGAAGCAGGGCGGGCAATTCGGTGAGTGGATGCACCGGACCGCGCGCCGTGGTGCGCTCAGAGCGCGCAACGCGCGCCACCCGCGCGAGCTCGAAGGGCGCGAGCCGGTCCTCGATGGCGGCGCCGATCGCGCCGTAGCCGACGATGAGGGCGGACTTGTCGGCGAGGGCGGGGTGGAAGCCGCTCTCCCAGTGCCCCTGGTCCTGGTTCCGGACGAACTGCGGGATGCCCCTGAGGGAGGCGAGGATCAGGGCCAGGGTCAGCTCGGCGGTGCTCGCCTCGTGCACGCCGCGCGCGTTGCACAGCCGGACGCCGGGCACGATGGAAGACAGCCGGGCGGTGATGTCGTCCACGCCCGCGCTGAGCGTCTGGATGACCTTGACGTCGGTCAGCCGCTCCAGCGGTCGCACCTTGACCGCCTGCCGCTTCAGGTAGGGGACCACGTAGTAGACGCAGTCCGCCGGGTCGCCGGGGAACTCCTGGTCGCCGTTCTCACCGCCGTCCCAGAACAGGTAGCGGGGCCCCTCGGGCAGCCCCTCGATCTCCTCCGGCGGAAAGGGAAGCCATACGTCTGCGCTCATGCGTGGAGGCTATGTCAGGCGCACAGGTGTGCGGAGGTTAGGTTGGGGGCCGGGCTGGGGTCTGAGGGAGGTTCGCGAGCAGGTGGAGCGCAGGACGATCGGCGCGGGTTCGCTCGCGGTGGGGGCCGTCGGACTCGGGTGCATGCCGATGAGCTGGGGGTACGGCGGGTCGGGGCGGCGGGGTGAGGAGTCGCTCAGGACCGTGCACCGGGCACTGGACGCGGGCTCGGACCTTCTAGACACGGCCGACATGTACGGCCCGTTCACCAACGAGCTGTTGCTGGGGCGGGTGCTGAAGGAGCGGCGCGCGGACGCCTTCGTGTCGACGAAGGCGGGGCTGCTGGTGGGCGAGCAGCACATCGTGGCCAACGGCCGCCCCGGCTATGTGAAACGCGCCTGCGACGCCTCGCTGCGGCGACTGCAGACGGATGTGATCGACCTCTACCAGCTGCACCGCGCGGACCCCGAGGTCCCCGTCGAGGAGACGTGGGGCGCGATGGCGGACCTGGTGCGGGCCGGGAAGGTGCGGGCGCTGGGCCTGTGCGCGGTGGGGGCGCGCGGAGCCCGCCGGCCGGGCGCGCGGCTGTACGACCACACGCTGGACCAGCTCCGGCGGGTGCAGCAGGTGTTCCCGGTGAGCGCGGTGGAGGCGGAGCTGTCGGTGTGGTCGCCGCAGGCGCTGGAGGTGCTGCTGCCGTGGTGTGCGGCGCGCGGGGTGGGCTTCCTGGCGGCGATGCCGCTGGGCAACGGCTTCCTGACCGGCACGCTCACCCCGGGTGAGGGCTTCGAGCCGGACGACCTGCGCGCACGGCATCCCCGGTTCACGGCGGAGATGATGGCGGCGAACCAGCCGATCGTGGCCGGTCTGCGCCGGATCGCGCGCCGCCACGGCGGGCACGTCACGCCGGCGCAGGTGGCCCTGGCCTGGGTGCTCGCGCAGGGCCGTCAGGTGATCGCGCTGCCCGGCGCCAGGAGGGAGCACCGGCCCATGGAGAACGCGGCGGCGGCGTCCCTGCGGCTGACGCCGGAGGATCTGGCGGAGGTGGCGGGGTTGCCGGTCGCACGGGGATCCTGGGACTGAGGGGCGAACCTCGCGGCCCTCCTGTTGCGTCAGAGCTTTCGTGCCGAGGGCGAAGGGGACCATGATCGTGCAACGTCGAGCTGTGTCGGCCGTGCTGGCCGCTGCCGCGCTCCTGCTGACGGCCGGCTGCTCCTCCGACGGCGGAGGACCGCCGGGCGGCGCGGGCACGGCTTCGGGTGCGGCTTCGGGAGGTACGGCGTCCACGGCGTCCCCCTCCCCGTCGCCGAGCGAGTCGACCCCGCCGGCCAAGGGGTCGGTGAAGGTCCTGCGGACGGTCGCGGAGGGCCTGACAACGCCGTGGGGTCTGGCCCCGCTGCCGGGCGGTGATCTGCTGGTGTCCTCACGGGACGACGGGACGATCGTCCGGGTCGACGAGAAGACCGGCAAGAAGACCGTGCTGGGCCAGGTGTCCGGGGTGTCCCCGGAGGGCGAGGGCGGCCTGCTGGGCATCGCCCTCTCCCCCGACTACGCCTCGGACCACATGATCTACGCCTACTTCACGTCGGCCTCGGACAACCGCATCGTGCGGGTGCTGTACGACGAGAAGAAGCCGGCCGGTGAGCAACTGGGCGCCCCCGACACGATATTCCGGGGGATCCCCAAGGGCGTCATCCACAACGGCGGGCGGATCGCGTTCGGCCCCGACAAGATGCTGTACGCGGGCACCGGCGAGAGCGGTGAGCGGGGTCTGGCCCAGGACAGGAAGTCGCTGGGCGGCAAGATCCTCCGGATGACCCCGGAGGGCGAGCCGGCACCGGGCAACCCGTTCCCGGGGTCGGTCGTGTACTCCTACGGCCACCGCAACGTGCAGGGTCTGGCCTGGGACGACAAACAGCGGCTGTTCGCCTCGGAGTTCGGGCAGGACACCTGGGACGAGCTGAACGCGATCAAGCCGGGCGGCAACTACGGGTGGCCCGACGCCGAGGGCAGGTCGAGCGACCCCGCGTTCCAGAACCCGATCGCCCAGTGGCACACCGACGACGCCTCCCCCAGCGGCATCGCGTACGTCGACGGGGTCATCTGGATGGCCGGCCTGAAGGGCGAGCGCCTGTGGCGCATCCCCCTGAACGGCACGAAGGCCTCCGCGGCCCCGCAGGCGTTCCTGACCGGGAAGTACGGCCGGCTGCGCACGGTGGCCGCGGCGGGCGGTGACACGATCTGGCTCACCACCAGCAACACGGACGGCCGCGGCACCCCGAAGAAGGGCGACGACCGCATCCTGGAGGTGCGGGTGCGGTAAGCCCTGTCCGGCGGATCACGTCGGAGGAGGGCGCGGACCCGGGGGTCGACAGGCGGCAGATGGACGTGCAGCGCCCCGCTTCTGCCGCATGACCCGCGGCTGGGCCCTGCCCCCGCCCGCTCACTCCTCGGCGGGCTCCGGGGCGGGCGGGCGGACGACGACCTTTCCGGAGGCGAGGTCTATCGGGCCGCGGCCGGGGTCGTTGTCGCCGATGTCCTCCCGGGTCAGCTCCAGGCGTTTCTCCTCGTCCCGCGTGTGCTTGCGGCCGGGCGCGAACAGTTCCTCGAAGACGTTGAACACCGCACTCCCTCCGGGTGGTGCACCGGGGCTCACTCCTCGTCTATCAGCGACCGGTCGAGAATCGCCACGGAGACCAGGATCAAGAAGGCTCGGTGCACCATGTAGTCGACAGTCATTCCGGGTGCGACGGACACGACCCGGATGTCCTCGCCGCTGATCGCCTGCGACACCGGTGTGAACGGGTCCTCGGCGAGCTTGTGCAGCCCGCGCTCCAGCAGCTTGCGCCGGTCCTCCGGGAGCGCGTCCCGCTGGGCGGCGGCGCGCTCCGTGAACTCGATCTGGTACAACACGGCTCCTCCCCTGGCTCGGGTTCCGGCGTCATTATCCCGCGACCATGCGCTCCTCGGCCTCCTCGGGGAACAGTCCCAGGCGGTGGGCCGTCGCCGCGGCCTCGCCGCGGCCGGAGACGCCGAGCTTGGCGAGGATGTTGGAGACGTGCACGCTGGCCGTCTTCGGGGAGATGAAGAGTTCCTCGGCTATCTGGCGGTTGGTGCGGCCGACCGAGACCAGGCGGAGGACGTCGCGTTCCCTGCTGGTCAGGCCCAGCGCCTCGGCCGGGTCGGCGGGCGCCGGGGTCCGGCGCGGGGCCGGGGTCAGGGGAAGGCGGGCCCGCTGGGCGAGACGGGTGACCGCCTCGGCGAGGGGGCGGGCGCCGAGGTGGCCGGCGACCGCGCCGGCCAGTCGGAGCAGTTCCACCGCGCGGTCGCGCTCGTCGTCGCCGCCCTCGGTGAGCAGGGCCTGGGCGAGGCGGTGCCGGACGCGGGCGAGGTCGTAGGGGCGGTCCAGGCACTCGAAGGCGCTGACCACGGGTGACCAGGTGTCGCCGGAGTCGGCTGCCTCGGCCCGCAGGAGTTCGGCGCGGGTCCAGCGGTCGTAGGCCTGCCAGAGGGGTACGCCGGTGGTGAGGGTCCGGGCGGCCTCGGCGACGCGCTCCAGGGTTTCCGCCCGACCCACGTCGGCGGCGGGCAGGGCGCGGGCGTCGGCCTCGGCGGTGGCGGCGGCCAGCAGCAGCGGCCAGCCGTACCGCTGGGTGCCGGGCGGGAAGCCGGCCTCCAGGGCGGCGGCCAGTTCGGCGCGGGCGTCGGGGAGCCGGCCTTCCGCGGCCGCGACGCCGACGGCGAGCCGGGCCAGCGGCAGCGCCTGCTGGGGCATCGGGTCGTGGGTGCCGTAGTGGGTGCGGGCGGTGGCGAGTTGGCGGGCGGACTCGGCGATGTCGCCGCGGGCCAGGGCGAGATGGGCCAGGCGCATCGCGCCGGCGCCCTGGGGTTTGGCGCTGTGGCCGACCCGCATCGCGTGGGCGGCGGCCTCGGCGGCCTCCTTCCACTCGCCGAGCGAGTACAGCGCCTCGGAGAGATTGCCCCACACCCAGGCCTCGTCGGCCAGCAGGCCGTGGGCGCGTGTGAAGGAGAGGCCCTCGCGCAGGATCGGCGCGGCCTCCCGGTCACGGCCGAGGCCCTGCAGCACGGAGGGCAGGTTGACGTAGGCGCGGCCGGCCACATGGGCCACGCCCTCCGCCAGCGCGTGCTCCTTGACCAGAGACAGCTCGGCGAGGCCGGCCTCGATGTCGCCCGCTTCGACGGTGAGTCCGCCGAGGGTGAGCCGGGCGTTCAGCTCGGTCGCGCGGGCGCCGACCATGCGCGCGTACCGCACGGCCCGTTCAGCGGCGGCGAAGGCGTCGGCACCGGGGCGGCGCAGCATGGACCAGTTGGCGACGTTGGCGAGGACCTCGGCGTGCACCTCGGAGGGCGGCAGGCCGCGCACGAGGTCCTGGGCGGTGGCCAGTTCCCGCCAGCCGTCGCCGCGGGCCAGGGCCTGGACAAGGCGGGAGCGCTGGACGCCGAACCAGGCGGCGCGCAGGGGGTCGCCGTCGTCCTCCAGCAGCCGCAGGGCCCGCTTGGTGATCTTCAGGGCGCGTTCGCGTTCGCCGCCGAGCCGCCCGGCGACGGCGGCTTCCGCCATGATGTCCAGGTAGTCCAGCGGCATGGTGGCCGGGTCGCAGCCGCAGGGAGGATAGACCTCGGTGTAGTCGACGGGGCGCAGGGCGGAGCGGACCTCGTCGGGGGCGCTGTCCCACAGCTCCATCGCCCGTTCCAGCAGCCGGAGTTGTTCGGTGTAGGCGTGCCGGCGGCGGGCCACGACGGAGGCGTCCAGCACGGCGGGCAGGGCCTTGGCGGGGTCGTGCGCGTGGTACCAGTAGGTGGCCAGTCGCATCACGCGCGCGTCGGCCGAAACGAGCGCCGGGTCGGCCTGGAGGGCCTCGGCGTAGCGGCGGTTGAGGCGGGAGCGTTCGCCGGGCAGCAGGTCGTCGGCGACGGCCTCGCGGACCAGGGAGTGCCGGAAGCGGTAGCCGTCACCGGCCGGGGCGACGGTGAGGATGTTGGCTCCGACGGCGGCCCGCAGCGCCTCGATGAGGTCGTCCTCGGTGAGTCCGGCGACGGCGGCGATGAGCGGGTACTCCACGGTGGAGCCGCCCTCGGCGACGATCCGGACGACCCGCTGGGCGCTCTCGGAGAGTGCCTCGACCCGGACCAGGAGCAGGTCGCGCAGGGAGTCGGTGAGGCCGGTGCAGCAGCCCTCGCAGGCGGCTACGGCGAGTTCCTCGACGAAGAAGGCGTTGCCGTCGGAGCGTTCGAAGATGTCGTCGACCTGGGCGGGGTCGGGCTCGGCGGCGAGGATCCCGGCGATCTGCCGGCCGACCTCGTCGCGGGTGAAGCGCTCCAGTTCGAGGCGGCGGACGGTGCGCAGCCGGTCGAGTTCGGCGAGGAGGGGTCGCAGGGGGTGGCGGCGGTGGATGTCGTCCGAGCGGTAGGTGGCGAGGACGAGGAGTCGGCCGGTGCGCAGGGTGCGGAAGAGGTAGGCGAGGAGGTGGCGGGTGGAGGCGTCGGCCCAGTGCAGGTCTTCCAGGGCGAGGACGACGGTGCGCTCGGCGGCCACCCGCTCCAGCAGCCGGGCGGTGAGCTCGAACAGGCGGGCCATGCCCTGTTCGTCGTGCCGGCTGGAGGTGGCCTCGCCCAGGTCGGGCAGCAGCCGGGCGAGTTCCTCCTCCTGGCCGGTGGCGGCGGCGGTGAACTCCTCGGGCAGCGAGTGCCGCAGGGCGCGCAGCGCGGTGGAGAAGGGGGCGAAGGGCAGCCCGTCGGCGCCGATCTCCACGCAGCCGCCGACGGCGACGACCGCCTTCGCGCGGCAGGCCGCCGTGGCGAACTCCTCCACGAGGCGGGTCTTGCCGACGCCGGCCTCTCCGCCCAGCAGCAGCGCCTGCGGCTCCCCCACGGCGGCACGGGCGAGCGCGTCGTTCAGCGTGCCCAGTTCGCCGGTGCGGCCGACGAACACGGGACTTACGGACCTGGTTTCCACGGGCACGAGCATCGCACGAGGTCCGGCCGGTGTGGCAGCGGTTTTCCACAGGTCCGGTGCGATGGTCGTACGAACGGCCGGAAGGGTCGTACGACTCTCGGGGAGAGTCGTACGACCCCGGGACCTCGGGCGACCGACCCCCGTGCGGCCGCCCGTCGTCCGTCCGGCGCTCACGCGGTGCGCGGGAGCCGTAGCCGGCGTGGCCGGTCGGTATCGCCTTGGCTCTCGGCGTGCGTCCCGTCCCGGCCGGCCGCCTCGGCGCGGCGGGCGGCGCGCCGCGACCGTACGGCCTCGCGGGCCAGGCTTTCCTCCCGCGCCGCGCGGCGCAGCTCGGCGGAACGCATCTCGTGCAGTTCGAACTCGAACATGTCAGGTCCTTCGGAAGAGGTGGGCTTCGCTTTCCGCGTCCGCCCCGGCTTCGTTCGCCTCGGCTTCGCGATGCCTCCACCTTCGTCTCCCAGGGGGGCCGGCCACATCGGGAGAGTTCCGCATCTTCGGGCGGCCGGCCCGGCTCCGGGGACGGATAAGGGGCCTTAGGTGATCCGTAAGGCGCACACGGATCACCTAAGGCCCCTGGGACCTGCGGTTCCTCGGCCCGCCGACGCCAGGTTCAGCCCGTCGAGGGCAGGGCAAGGAGGGCGTCGGAGTACTTCAGGACGGCCAGGACCAGCCCGATGACGCCGAGCGAGACGCCGGCCCAGGCGACCGACTTGATCCAGGGGGCCTGCGGCCCGCCGGGGGCCCCGAACGCGGGGCGGGCGAGCACGACCACGCCGGTGAACAGGGCGGCCAGCGCGAACAGGCCGGCCCACAGCGCGGTGGTGTGCCAGGCGTCGCCGTACACCTCCTTGACCTGCGTGCCGACGCTCGCGTTCGACGCGGTCCGCAGTTGGCCGGCCAGGGTCTCCCGGGCGGCGGCGACCGTTCCGATCCAGCCACCGGTGAGCGAGACGAGTCCGAGCGCGGCGGAGACGACGGCACCCGCGCCCTGGCCGACCCCGGCGGGGCCCTTGGCGTCGGGGGTATGAGCCGCCTCGGCCCCGGCGGCCGCACCCACGTCCGTGCCCGCGCCCTCGACCTCGTCCCGCGCGGCCTCTTCCTCGGTCCCGGTCACTCCGGTGTCCTCTGTCTTCGTTGCCATGCCGCGCACGGTACGGACCCGGTCTGAGAGCTCCCTTAATGATCCCTAATGAGTGTTCCGCGTGGTACGCGCGCGTGCCGCACGCCACTCGCGCGCCAGCACCGACCAGATCTCGGTGTCGTGCCGGACACCGCCGTGGAGGTGGTTCTCACGGATCACGCCGTCCCGGGTCATGCCGAGGCGCCGGGCGACGTTGATGCTCGGCAGGTTCCCGGACGCGGCGTGCCACTCCACGCGGTGGATGCCGCGTTCCTCCACGGCCCAGTCGATGAGGACGCGCATGGCGCGGGTGATCAGGCCGCGGCCGGTCGCGGCGGGCTCCAGCCAGCAGCCGACCTCGCAGTTGCCGCGCTCGGCGTCGAAGTTCAGCGTCAGGACGCCGCCGACGAGCTTTCCGTCCAGCCAGATGCCGTGGTAGGAGGCGCTGTCCGCGGCCCGCAGACCGGCGTACCGCTGGAGCGTCTCCCGGGCGGAGGCCAGGTCCGTGGCCTGTGAGCCGAACGGGATGAACCGCCCGATGAACTCCCGGCCCCGGTCCAGGTGCGCCAGGAACTCCCCGGCGTGCCAGGGTTCCAGGGGCCGTAGCTCCGCGCCGTCGTCACCCAGGGATATCGCGTACATCGTGCCGCTGCTCCTCCCGCATGCTCGCCACCGTGACCTTGCCGAGCCTCTCATGGGCGGCACGGCACTCGGGCGGCTCGATGCTGATGTGCGGCAGGCGGCGCTCCATCCAGCGGGGCAGCCACCAGTTGGCGGAGCCGAGCAGGTGCATCAGGGCCGGCACAAGCAGGGTGCGCAGCACGAACGCGTCGAGGGCCACGGCGGAGGCCAGCGCGATGCCGAACATGGCGATCACCCGGTCGCCGCTGAGCACGAAGGCGAGGAAGACGGAGATCATGATGACCGCGGCGGAGTTGATCACGCGGCTGGTCTCGGCGAGGCCCACGCGCACGGCGCGCCGGTTGTCACCGGTCTCCAGCCACTCCTCGTACATCCGGCTGACCAGGAAGACCTGGTAGTCCATGGAGAGCCCGAAGAGCACCGAGACCATGATCACGGGCAGGAACGGCTCGATCGGGCCGGCGCGGCCGAGGCCGAGGAGTTCGCTGCCCCAGCCCCACTGGAACACGGCGACGACGATGCCGAAGGCGGCGGCGACGGCGGCGATGTTCATCACGGCGGCCTTCAGCGGGATGCCGAGCGACCGGAAGGCGATCAGCAGCAGCACGCAGCCGAGGCCGATGACCACGCCGACGAAGAGCGGCAGCTTGCCGACGATCACGCCCGCGAAGTCGTCGTAGCTCGCGGTGACCCCTCCGACGTGCACGTCCAGGGAGGTGCCCAGCTGGGCGCGCGGGAGGACCTCGGTGCGCAGTCGGTCGACGAGGTCGCTGGTCTGCCGGGACTGCGGGGCGGAGTCCGGGACGACGACGAGGTAGGCGGTGTCGCCGCCGGTGTCGTAGGCGACGGGGCTGACCGAGGAGACGCCCCGGGTGTCGCGCAGGGTGGTGTCCAGGTTGTCGAGGGCGAGCTTGTCACCCGCGCCGTCTACGCGCGTCACCAGTGTCAGCGGACCGTTCACTCCCGGACCGAACCCCTGTGCGAGGAGGTCGTAGGCCTGGCGGGTGGTGGACGTCTTCGGGTCGTTGCCCTGGTCGGAGGTGCCCAGATGGAGGGAGAAGGTCGGCAGGGCCAGCACCGCGATGACCGCGACGGCGAGGGAGCCGAGCAGTTTGGGGTGGCGCTCGACGAACGCCGACCAGCGGGCGGCGAGACCGGTGGGCAGTTCCGGCTGCGGGCCGTGCTCGGCGAACCGGCGCCGCTCGCGGCGGCTGAGGGCGCGCGGGCCGATCCACGACAGCAGCGCGGGCAGCAGGGTCACGGCGGCGGCGACGGTGAGGACGACCGTCAGACAGGCGGCGACCGCGACGCCGTTGAGGAAGCTCAGGCGCAGTATGAGCATCCCGAGCAGGGCGATGCACACGGTCGCACCCGCGAAGACGACGGCGCGTCCGGTGGTGGCGACGGCGTTCGTCGCGGCCTCGGTGACGCTCAGGCCGCGTTTCAGCCCGCGCCGGTGTCTGGTCACTATGAACAGCGCGTAGTCGATGCCCACGCCGAGCCCGATCAGCATGCCGAGCATGGGCGCGAAGTCGGCGACCGTCATGGCGTGCCCGAGCAGGCCGATCCCGGCGTAGGCGGTGCCGACGCCGACCAGCGCGGTGGCGATGGGCAGCAGGGACGCGGCGAGCGAGCCGAACGCGAGGAACAGCACGAGGGCGGCGACCGCGACGCCGACCACCTCGGCGGTGTGCCCGCGGGGGGACTCGGTGGATCCGACGGCGGTGCCGCCGAGTTCCACCCGCAGCCCGTCGCCCTCGGCGGCCTTGGCGGTGCGCACGACGGCCTCGGCCTCGGACGTGGGGATGTCCTCTGCCTGCTGGGTGAAGGTGACGGTGGCGTACGCCGTGTGGCTGTCGGGGCTGATCCGGTGGGCGCCCTGGCTGCCGTACGGCCCGGACACGGTGGCCACGCCGGGCAGTTCGGCGATGGTGTCCAGGGCGCGGGTCATGGTCTGCTCGACGTCGGCCGCGCGGACGGTGCCCGAGTCGGTGTGCCAGACGATGGTGTCGCCGTCCCCGCCGAGGTCGGGGAAGCCCTGCATGAGCAGCTGGTTCGCCCGGCCGGACTCGGTGCCGGGGACGCCGTAGTCGTTCGAGTACGCCGAACCTGCCAGCGTGGCGGCCGCGGTGACGCCACCGAAGGCGACGAGCCACAGCAGAACCGTCATCAGACGATGCCGGACACACCAACGCGCAAGGGCTGCCACCGGACGTGCTCCCAGAAGGCCGATTTGTGGATCTTTGACCGGGAACAGTCACCCATAAACTGAACAACCCGCAAAGAACGCATGAGCAAGCAGACACACTCTTGCAGGCGAAAGTGATCGTTTGCCGTATTCGTGGGCTTATTCACAAGAGTGCGAGGGACGTCACAGGACAGTTCCCCGAACTCTGTCGCCCCGGGGCTCACTTGCGGCGTGTCCGGCGCCTCAGTCGAACTGGTCGCCGAGCGCCATGATCATGGTCCCGGCGATCAGCAGCCACAGCGCCCTGCGGGTACGGCCCCTGGCGCCGAGGACCGCGGCGCACGCGCAGACGGCGGCTCCGAGGGCGTAGGCGGCCGGTACGAGGGCGCGGTCGGAGCCGGTGGCCCGCAGCAGCGCGGCGGCCAGTCCGGCGAGGCAGAGCAGGCCTCCGGCGCCGGCGGCGGTCCACCGGGCCCGGCGGGCGTCGGCGATCTCGCCGGCGGCCTCTTCCTCGTGGTCGGCGTTGGGCTCTGCGGCCGGGTCGTCGGCGGGGTCGTGCGCCTCGGCCGGATCCTCCGACCGCTCGGCTATGGCGGGTTCGGGGCCGGAACGGGTACGTCCACTCATGGCGCGCGAGCGTAGCGGGTCGGATGCCGGACGGAACGCCGAGGGGGGATGTGCCGGGCTCGGCACATCCCCCCTGTGGGTCGTTCGCGGGCTCAGCCCTCGGAGACGCCCAGCTTCTCCAGGATGAGTTCCTTCACGCGGGCCGCGTCGGCCTGGCCGCGGGTCGCCTTCATGACCGCGCCGACCAGGGCGCCGGCGGCGGCGACCTTGCCGCCGCGGATCTTGTCGGCGATGCCCGGGTTGCCGGCGATGGCCTCCTCGACGGCGGTGGTGAGCGCACCCTCGTCGGAGACGACCTTCAGGCCGCGCTTGTCGACGACCTCGTCCGGGGTGCCCTCGCCCGCGAGGACGCCCTCGATGACCTGACGGGCCAGCTTGTCGTTCAGGTCACCCTTCACGACCAGCTCGGTGACCCGGGCGACCTGGGCCGGGGTGATCCCCAGCTCGTCCAGGGCCTTGCCCGACTCGTTGGCGCTGCGTGCCAGTTCGCCCATCCACCACTTGCGGGCGGAGGCCGCGTCGGCACCGGCGTCGATCGTGGCGACGATCGGGTCCAGCGCGCCGGCGTTCAGGATCGCCTGCATGTCGGTGGCGGAGATGCCCCACTCGGCGAGCAGCCGGGTACGGCGGGCCAGCGGCGGTTCCGGCAGGGCCGCGCGGATCTCCTCGACCCACGCGCGGGACGGCGCCACCGGGACGAGGTCGGGCTCCGGGAAGTACCGGTAGTCCTCGGCCTCCTCCTTCACGCGGCCCGAGGTCGTCGACCCGGTGTCCTCGTGGAAGTGGCGGGTCTCCTGGATGATCGTGCCGCCGGAGGACAGCACGGCCGCGTGCCGCTGGATCTCGAAGCGGGCCGCCCGCTCCACCGATCGCAGCGAGTTGACGTTCTTCGTCTCGGAGCGGGTGCCGAACTTCTCGGTGCCGTTCGGGCGCAGCGACAGGTTGACGTCGCAGCGCATCTGGCCCATCTCCATGCGGGCCTCGGACACGCCGAGGGCGCGGATGACCTCGCGCAGCTCACGGACGTACGCCTTGGCGACCTCGGGGGCGCGCTCGCCGGCGCCCTCGATCGGCTTGGTGACGATCTCGATGAGCGGGATGCCGGCGCGGTTGTAGTCCAGCAGGGAGTGGGACGCGCCGTGGATACGGCCCGTGGCGCCGCCGACGTGCGTCGACTTGCCGGTGTCCTCCTCCATGTGGGCGCGCTCGATCTGGACGCGGAAGGTCTCGCCGTCCTCCAGCTGTACGTCGAGGTAGCCGTCGAAGGCGATCGGCTCGTCGTACTGGGAGGTCTGGAAGTTCTTCGGCATGTCCGGATAGAAGTAGTTCTTCCGGGCGAAGCGGCACCACTCGGCGATCTCGCAGTTCAGCGCGAGACCGATCTTGATCGCCGACTCGACGCCGGTCGCGTTGACGACCGGGAGCGCGCCGGGCATGCCGAGGCAGACGGGGCAGGTCTGGGTGTTCGGGTCGGCGCCGAGCGCGGTCGAACAGCCGCAGAACATCTTCGTGCGGGTGCCGAGTTCGACATGGACCTCGAGGCCCATGACGGGGTCGTACGACGCCAGCGCGTCCTCGTACGACACCAGGTCGGTCGTGGTGGTCACGGTGAAACTTCCCTCTCAGCCCAGCAGGACGTCGTCGTCGCCCAGCCGCTTCAGCTCGCGGTAGAGGATGGCGAGGCCGGTGACGATGGCGGCGGCGGACACGGCCGCGTCGATCAGGCGCAGCGTGTCACTCTCGGTGCGGGCCAGCTTGGCCTGCTTGGCGACGCTGACCGCACCGAACGCGGTGGTGGCCATGGACAGGTAGAGGCCGGACTTGGACTTCTTGAAGCCCTTGGCCTTCGACAGTGTCTTGCTCACAGCGACGGTGCCTCCTCCAGCAGCGGGTGGCCCCACTTTTCCACGAAGGCGGCCTCGACGGCGGCGCCCACCCGGTAGAGCCGGTCGTCCTTGAGGGCCGGGGCGATGATCTGCAGGCCGACCGGGAGGTTGTCCTCCGGGGCGAGGCCGCAGGGCAGGGACATGGCCGCGTTGCCCGCCAGGTTGGTCGGGATGGTGCACAGGTCGGCGAGGTACATCGCCATCGGGTCGTCGGCGCGCTCGCCGATCGGGAAGGCGGTGGTCGGCGTGGTCGGCGAGACGATCACGTCGACCTGCTCGAACGCCTTCTCGAAGTCGCGCGTGATGAGCGTGCGGACCTTCTGCGCGGAGCCGTAGTAGGCGTCGTAGTAGCCGCTGGAGAGGGCGTACGTGCCGAGCATGATGCGCCGCTTGACCTCGGGGCCGAAGCCGGCCTCGCGGGTGAGGGAGGTGACCTCCTCGGCGGAGTGCGAGCCGTCGTCGCCGGTCCGCAGGCCGTAGCGCAGGCCGTCGAAGCGGGCGAGGTTGGAGGAGCACTCGGAGGGCGCGATCAGGTAGTACGCCGACAGGGCGAGGTCGAAGGACGGGCAGTCCAGCTCGACGATCTCGGCGCCCAGTTCCTTCAGCAGCTCGACGGACTCGTCGAAGCGCTGGATGACGCCGGCCTGGTAGCCCTCGCCGCGGAACTGCTTGACGACGCCGACGCGCATGCCCTGGACGCTGCCGTTGCGGGCGGCCTCGACGACCGGCGGGACCGGGGCGTCGATGGAGGTGGAGTCCATCGGGTCGTGTCCGGCGATCACCTCGTGGAGGAGAGCCGCGTCCAGGACCGTACGGGCGCAGGGGCCGCCCTGGTCCAGGGAGGAGGAGAAGGCGACCATGCCGTACCGGGAGACCGCGCCGTACGTCGGCTTCACGCCGACCGTGCCGGTGACGGAGGCCGGCTGGCGGATGGAGCCGCCGGTGTCGGTGCCGATGGCCAGCGGCGCCTGGTAGGCGGCGAGCGCGGCGGAGGAGCCGCCGCCGGAGCCGCCGGGGATGCGGGTGAGGTCCCAGGGGTTGCCGGTCGGCCCGTAGGCGCTGTTCTCCGTCGAGGACCCCATGGCGAACTCGTCCATGTTGGTCTTGCCGAGGATGACGACGTCGGCGGCCTTCAGCCGCTTGGTGAGCGTCGCGTCGTACGGCGGGATCCAGCCTTCGAGGATCTTCGAGCCGACGGTCGTGGGCACGCCCTCGGTGGTGAAGATGTCCTTCAGCGCGAGGGGGACGCCGGCCAGCGGGCCGAGCTTCTCGCCGCGCGCCCGCTTCTCGTCCACGGCGCGGGCCTGGGCGAGGGCGCCCTCACGGTCGACGTGCAGGAAGGCGTGCACCTTCTCGTCGACGGCCTCGATCCGGGCGAGGTGGGCTTCGGTGACCTCTACGGCCGTCAGCTCGCCGGAGGCGATCTTCTCGGCGATCTGGGCCGCCGTGAGCTTGATGATGTTGCTGTCCGTCATGGCGGTTCAGTCCTCCCCCAGGATCTGCGGCACCTTGAAACGCTGCTGCTCCTGGGCCGGGGCGCCGGAGAGCGCCTGCTCGGGGGTGAGCGAGGGTCGGACCTCGTCCGGCCGCATGACGTTGGTCAGCGGGAGCGGGTGCGAGGTCGGCGGTACGTCTTGGTCGGCGACCTCGCTGACGCGGGCGACCGCGCCGATGATGTCGTCCAGCTGTCCCGCGAAGTGTTCGAGCTCTTCGGGCTTCAGCTCCAGACGCGCCAGCCGGGCGAGGTGGGCGACCTCCTCGCGCGTGATGCCAGGCATGCAGCGATCCTCTGGGGTGAGTGTGTGGTGTGCGACTGACCCCAATCCTATGGGGCGGGGCCCGGTGACCGTGAAACGGTTCGCCGGTGCCCCGCCGTCCGGGTCCGCCCCGGGGCCGCCCTCAGCCGCGGCGGGTGTCCCAGGCCTCGCTCTTCAGGAAGTGGTTGTCGTAACGCTCCTGGACCTCCAGCAGGCTCTCCGGGGTGAGCTCGCCGAGGCGGATCCGCTGGAGGTGCCGGAAGTACTCGAAACGCTCCACGCCCGGGGCGATGACGATCAGGAGGTCGGCCGTGGCGCCGGGGGCGGCGGCGAAGGCGTGCGGCCGGTCCGGCGGGACGATGATCAGGTCGCCGCGCTCGGCGGTGACGACGTCGTCACCTGAGAGGACCTCGGCCGCGCCGTCGAGCAGGTAGAACATCTCGGCGGAGTTGTGGTGCACGTGCGGGCGGGCACCGTCGGCACCCTCCGCGAGGGTGACGCGGACGGTGGACAGCGCGCCTCCGCTCGCGCTGCTGTCGGCGAGCAGCTTGACGCCTGTGGGATCTCCGCCGAGCACCTCGGCGTCGGCGTCACGAACAATCACGGTCTCATCGAACTTCGGTACGAAGAGCGACACGGTTCTCCCCCTCTGGGTGATCGGCCTGTGGCGATCAGACGGCGAACAGCAGTCCGGCACTGATCAGTACGACGATCGCGGTGGCCAAATGGATCCCGAACGCGGTGTCCTTCGGGCCGCCGTTACGCAGAACTATCAGCGTGTCGACGAGCGGGACGAGCGCCACGCAGACCATGAACCAGGCCTCGGCCCGCGCCTCGGCGAAGGCCAGCAGCGCCAGGCCCGTCAGGCCGTAGGCGCCGTCCCGCAGCCCCTTGACGGACAGATAGGCGCCGGCGTCACCGCGGGGATCGGCGGGGACGCCGTAGCCGGCCGCGGCGGGGCCGGGCCGGAACCAGAACCGGTAGCCGAGGAACACGCAGAACAAGTCGAGCCGGCCGGCGAGCGTGTACGCGGTGACAGTCTGGGCCGGCCTGCACGGCCTGGTCATCCTGATGCGCAGCGGCCGCCTGCCGGAACGCGCCCACGAAGCCCGGCTGGCCCTGCTGATCGGCCATTTCACGGCGGGGACGACCTGAGCCGAGCGCCGCGGCAGCCGCCGACGGCGCAGGGCCCCGCACACGAGCCGCGGCCGCGGACGGCGCTCAGCCCCCACGGCAAAGGCCCGCCACCCGGCCGGGCCGCACAGGCGGGCGGGTCGGGAAAGTACTCCGGCCGCAGAGCTACTCGGCGGCCGGGAGCGCGGCACGTGGTCGCTGCCAGCCCCGGGAGCCGCGGGCGAGGAGCCATGCCGTGGTCTCGTCGGCCGGCATCGCCGCGGCGACCAGCCAGCCCTGTACGGCGTCGCAGCCGAGGTCGCGCAGCCGCTCCCACGTCTCGTCGTCCTCGACGCCCTCCGCGACGACGAGGAGGCCGAGCGAATGGGCGAGGTCGACGGTGCAGCGCACGATCTCCGCGTCCTCGGTGTCCACGGCCAGCCGGGCCACGAAGGAGCGGTCGATCTTCAGTTCGCTGACGGGCAGCCGCCGCAGGTGCACCAGGGAGGAGTAGCCGGTGCCGAAGTCGTCCAGGGACATCTTCACGCCGTGCCCGGTCAGCGCCGCGAGGGTGTCCGCGGCCCGCTGCGGGTCCTCCAGCAGGACGTGCTCGGTGATCTCCAGCTGGAGCGCGCCCGCCGGGACGCCGTGCCGGGCCAGCCGGGCGGCGACGGACCCGGCGAAGCCGGGGGTGTGGACGTCCCGCGGGGAGACGTTGACCGCCACCGGCACCCGCAGCCCCTGGGCGCGCCAGCGGGCGACCTGGGCGAGCGCGGTCTCCAGCACGTACTCGGTGAGGTGGGGCATCAGCCCGGAGGACTCGGCGATCGCGATGAACTCGTCCGGCGGGACCTTGCCGCGCTCGGGGTGCACCCAGCGGACCAGGGCCTCCAGTCCGGCGACCTGGCCGTCGAAGCGGACCTTCGGCTGGTAGTGCAGCTGCACCTCGCGCGCGTCCAGGGCCCGGCGCAGATCGCCGAGCAGGCCCAGCCGGTCGGGGGTGTTGGAGTCCCGCTTGGACTCGTAGACCTCCACGCCGGTACGGCCCTTCTTCGCCTGGTACATCGCGACGTCCGCGCGGCGCAGCAGGCCCTCGGCGTCGAGCGCGTGGTCGGGGAAGACGGCGACGCCCGCGCTGGCCTCCAGGACGAGGGTGAGTCCGTCGAGGTCGAGCGGTGAGCTGAGCGCGGCGACGATGCCGCGGGCGACGCGGGTGGCGGAGGTGGTGGAGTCGGCGACGGGCAGTAAGACGGCGAACTCGTCACCGCCGAGCCGGGCGGCCTCCGCTCCTCGCGGCAGGGCGAGCCGGAGCCGGTCGGCGATCTGGAGCAGCAGCCGGTCACCGGCGAGGTGACCGAGTGTGTCGTTGACCGACCGGAACCGGTCGAGGTCGATCAGCATGAGGGCGGCGCGGGCGTCGATGCGTTCGGCGTCGTCGAGGGCGGTCCAGATGCGTTCCTGGAGCCACTGCCGGTTGGGCAGTCCGGTCAGCGGGTCGCGCAGTTGCTCCTCGGCGCGGGCCCGGGCCATCCACAGGGTGGAGTCGAGGGCGATCAGCGGGATCGCGAACAGCGGCAGCAGGACGGGCCTGGCGATGGCGACCACGCAGACGAGGGGCGCGATGCCGAGCAGGGCGGCGGCGATCAGGCCCTGCCGGACCAGGGCGGTGCGGGCCACGGTGGGCAGTCCGCCGCCGGGCGGGGCCTGGAGGTACCACAGCAGGCCGCGGCTGACGGCGAGGTAGGCGAGGGCGACGAGGACGAACTCGGGGGCCGTGGCGAGGGTCCAGGTGTGCGGGTGCCAGGGCTTCTCGACGGTCGGCACGCGGCCGAAGGCGCCGAGGACCAGGGCGCCGGCGCCAATGCCGAGGATGTCCACGGCGCCGTGCAGGACCCCCTGCCGCCAGCGGTGCCGCCGGGCGATGCCGACCAGGACGACGACGGTGAGGCTGACCAGTCCGGCGGCGACCCAGCCGTAGAGGAGCAGGACGGCGAGGGTGAGGGCGGCGCCGGAGCCGGTGCCGCCCCACCAGCGGGCGCGGCCGAGCAGCACGAGGTGGCCGACGATGATGCCGGTGAGCAGGGCCAGCGACCAGCCGGCGGTGCCGCACGGGAAGAGGGCGTGGTCGCCTGCGACGGCCCGGTAGAAGCCGGCGCCGAGGGCGCACGCGGCGCCGGCCACGACCGCCGCGGGGAGCGCGGGCCGGGGCAGCCGGCGCTGCGGCCCGGTGCCGGGGCCGGTCAGGGGGGGCGGCGGTTCGATGGCGAGAGGGGCCGGGGAATGCGCTTTCGGCGCCTGGACGGGTATGGACGGGTTCCCGTCCGTGCCGGACGTGCCCGACGTCCCGGAGGTGCCGGTGCGCGTGCTCGCGCGTGCCGTCCGTCGGCTTCCCCGCCACGCGCCGACGCGGCGGCGCGGGGGCAGCGAGGAGTCCGGGGCGGCGCTCTCGGTCGGTTCCATTCCCGTCCCTCTCACAGCCGGCGGTGCCCACGCCACGCGGCCCGATGCCCGACAACCATCAGCGGATCCGCGTTGGAAAACCCTTCCCCGGGCCCTCGGCGGGCACGGGGAATGCCCCGACCGCAGCTGGGCACGGCAGGCGCACCCGACAACAGTAGGCCGCGGAACGCTGCCAGGGGCAGCGGTCGTCGACGGTTGCCCGAATGCGCCCGGGCCACCCGTATGCAACTGATATGCACCGATCGGGTGGCCTTCAACCGCTACTCCTCGGTCGGAAGCGCGACCTCGGCCGCCGCCTCGGGTCCCTGCTCCAACAGGACGGTGAAACCGGCCTCGTTCAGAACGGGAACCTTCAGCTGCATCGCCTTGTCGTACTTCGATCCAGGACTGTCACCAACCACCACAAACGAGGTCTTTTTCGAAACCGAACCGGTCACCTTCGCGCCCCCGTTCTGCAGCGCCTCCTTGGCGCCGTCCCGCGTGAAGTTCTCCAGGGTGCCGGTGACGACGACGGTAAGCCCTTCCAGCGGGCGCGGGCCCTCGTCCTCGCCGGACGACTGGTCCTCCAGCGGCACCCCGGCGCCCTTCCACTTGCGCACGATCTCGCGGTGCCAGTCCTCGGCGAACCACTCCTTCAGCGCGGCGGCGATGATGGACCCCACGCCGTCGGTGGCCGCCAGCTCCTCTTCGGTCGCCTGCTCGATGCGCTCGAGGGAGCGGAACTCACGGGCGAGGGCCTGTGCGGCGACCGGGCCGACGTGCCGGATGGACAGGCCGTTGAGGAACCGGGCCAGCGGGCGCTGCTTGGCCGCCTCGATGTTCTCCAGCAGGGCCAGGGTGTTCTTCTTCGGCTCGCCCTTCTGGTTGGCGAACACCGTGACGACCTTCTCCTCGCCCGTCTTCGGGTCCCGCTTGGGCAGGCCGCTGTCGGGGTCGAGGACGTAGGCCTTGATGGGGAGCAGCTTCTCCACCGTCAGGTCGAACAGGTCGCCCTCGTCCACCAGCGGCGGGTCGGCCGGTTCCAGCGGGCGGGTGAGCGCGGCGGCGGCCACCCCGCCGAAGTGCTCGATGTCCAGGCACTCCCGGCCCGCCAGGTAGGACACCCGCTCGCGCAACTGGGCCGGGCAGGTACGGGCGTTGGGGCAGCGGAGGTCGATGTCGCCCTCCTTCATGGGCCGCAGCGCTGTACCGCACTCGGGGCACTCGCCCGGCATCACGAACTCCCGCTCGCTGCCGTCCCGCAGGTCGACGACCGCGCCGAGGATCTCCGGGATGACGTCACCGGCCTTGCGGATGACGACCGTGTCCCCGATGAGGACACCCTTGGCCTTCACGACCTCCTGGTTGTGCAGGGTGGCGAACTCGACCTCGCTGCCGGCCACGGTGACCGGCTCCACCTGCGCGTACGGCGTGACCCGCCCGGTGCGGCCGACGCCCACCTTGATGTCGATGAGCTTGGTGTTGACCTCCTCCGGCGCGTACTTGTAGGCGATGGCCCAGCGGGGTGCGCGCGCGGTGGAGCCGAGGCGGCCCTGGAGTCGGATCTCGTCGAGCTTGACGACCGCACCGTCGATCTCGTGCTCCACGGAGTGCCGGTTCTCGCCGTAGTACGCGATGAACTCCCGGATGCCGTCCAGTCCGTCGACCACCCGGTTGTGCGGGGAGGTGGGCAGGCCCCAGGTCTTCAGGAGGCCGTAGGCCTGGGAGAGGCGGGTCATGCCCGTGAAGCCCTCCAGCGCGCCGATTCCGTGGACGACCATGTGCAGCGGGCGGGTCGCGGTGACGCGCGGGTCCTTCTGGCGCAGCGAACCCGCGGCGGCGTTGCGCGGGTTGGCGAACGGTTTGTCACCGGCGGCGACGAGCCGCTCGTTCAGTTCGAGGAACTTCTCCATCGGGAAGTAGACCTCGCCGCGGATCTCCACCAGGTCGGGGACGTCCTCGCCCTGGAGGCCGTCGGGGATCTCCGCGATCGTGCGCACGTTCGGCGTGATGTCCTCGCCGGTGCGGCCGTCGCCTCGGGTCGCCGCGCGTGTGAGGCGGCCGCGCTCGTAGGTGAGGTTGACGGCGAGGCCGTCGACCTTCAGCTCGCACAGGAAGTGGTACTCCTGCTCGCCCAGCTCCTTGGCGATGCGGTCGACCCAGGCGGCCAGGTCGTCGTCGTTGAACGTGTTGTCCAGGGACAGCATCCGCTGGCGGTGCTCGACCGCCGTGAACTCCGTGGCGTACGACCCGGATACCTTCTGGGTGGGCGAGTCGGGGGTGCGCAGCTCGGGGTACTGCTCCTCCAGGGCCTCCAGGGACTTCAGGAGCTGGTCGAACTCGGCGTCGCTGACGACCGGGGCGTCCTTCACGTAGTACCGGAAGCGGTGCTCCTCGATCTGCTCAGCGAGCTGCGCGTGCTTCTCACGTGCCTCGGCGGGCACTGCCGTCTCCGCCTGCTGCTTGTCGCCGGCCACCGTGTGGTCCTCCCGTTACTCAGGGTTGTCCGCGAGGGATCTCGCCGCCTGGACGCAGTGGGCGAGCACCTGGCGCGCGTAGGCGGGAGAAGCCCCCGCCAGACCGCACGCCGGGGTCACCGTGACCGCCTCGGCGAGCAGCCCCGGTTGCAGGCCCAGCCTGCGCCACAGCGTCCTGACACCCATGACGCTACCGGCAGGGTCTGACAATGGGCCGTCCGTGCCCGCCGCGACACCGGCGAACAGGCGGGTCCCGGCTTCCACGGCCTCGCCGATCGTGTCGTCGTCACGTTCGGTGAGGAGGGAGAAGTCGAAGGAGACGGCGGCCGCTCCGGAGCGGCGCAGCAGCGCGAAGGGCACGTCGGGGGCACAGGAGTGGACGACGACGGGCCCGTCCCCGTGGGCCGCGATGACGTCCCGCAGGGTGGACTCGACGAGCTGGCGGTCCACGGCACGGTGGGTGCGGTAGCCGCTGGCCGTGCGGACCTGGCCGCGCAGGACGGCCGTCAGGGAGGGCTCGTCGAGCTGGAGGACGAGCCGGGCGCCGGGGACGCGGCGGGCGACCTCGGCGAGGTGCTGGCGCAGTCCGTCGGTGAGTGAGGCGGCGAGGTCGCGGCAGGCACCGGGGTCGGAGAGGGCGGCCTCGCCGTTCCTCAGCTCCAGGGCGGCGGCGAGGGTCCAGGGGCCGACCGCCTGCACCTTGAGGTCGCCCTCGTAGCCCTGGGTGAACTCCTCCAGGGCGTCGAGGTCCTCGCCGAGCCAGGAGCGGGCCCGCTTGGTGTCCCGGCCCGGCCGGTCGCCGATCCGCCAGCCGCTGGGCTCCACGCGCGCGTACAGCTCGACGAGCATCCCCGCCGTACGGCCGATCATGTCGGCGCCGGGCCCGCGCGCGGGCAACTCGGGGAGGTACGGGAAGTCCTCGAAGCTGCCGGCGACCGTCTTGGCCGCCTCCCGGGCGTCCCCGCCGGGCATGGACCCCACCCCGGTGGCCCCCGGGAACCTGAACACGCTGTTTTCGCTCACCCGGGAAGCCTACGGAACCACAGCCCCGCGGAACTCCCCCGGCCGGATCAACGGCCCGGCCGGACCGCAAGGTCGTTGACCTCCGCGTCGGCGGGGAGGTCGATGGCCATCAGGATGGTGGTGGCCACCGACTCGGGGTCGATCCACTTCTCCGGGTCGTAGTCCTTGCCCTCCTGCTGGTGGACCTTGGCCTGCATGGGGCTGGCGGTGCGGCCGGGGTAGACGGAGGTGACGCGGACGCCGGCCGCGTGCTCCTCCTGGCGCAGGGAGTCGGCGAGCGCCTTGAGGCCGTGCTTGGAGGCGGCGTACGCGGACCAGCCGGCGTGGGCGTTCAGACCGGAGCCGGAGTTGACGAAGACGACGTGGCCGCGCGTGGTCCGCAGCTGCGGCAGGAAGTGCCGGGTCAGCTCGGCCGGCGCGATCAGGTTGACGTTGAGCTGGTGGCGCCAGGACTTGGGGGTCAGGTCGCCGACGCCGCCGAGGTCGACCACGCCGGCGATGTGCAGCAGGGAGTCCACGCGGTCCGGGAGCGTCTGGTGGGAGAACGCCCAGGACAGCCGGTCGGGTTCGTCGAGGTCGCCGACGAGGGTGCGCGCGCCGGGGAACTCGGCGGCCAGTTCCTTCGCGCGGCCCGCGTCGCGCGCGTGGAGGACGAGTTCGTCCCCGCGCGCGTGCAGGCGGCGGGCGACGGCCGCGCCGATGCCGGATCCGGCCCCGGTGATCACATGAGTAGCCATGCCCGCCATGCTCGCATCACCGGGTACCGAGCGACTCCTCCAGGTAGGCGAGCGCGCCGACCGGCTCCTCGGCGAAGAACACCAGCTCGGCGAGGGGGCGTGGCAGGAAGCCCTCGTCCTCCATGCGCTGGAACTGCTCGCGCAGGCCGTCGTAGAAGCCGGCCGTGTTCAGCAGCACCACGGGCTTCTCGGTCCGCCTGTGCTTCTTCAGCTCCAGGATCTCGGTGGCCTCGTCGAGGGTGCCGGTGCCGCCCACCATGATGACCACCGCGTCGGCCTTCTCCAGCAACAGCTTCTTGCGTTCGGCGAGGTCGGCGGCGATGACCATCTCGTCGGTGCCCGGCCGGGCCCGCGACGCGAGGAAGTCGACGGAGACGCCCAGCAGCCTGCCGCCCGCCTCGTGCACCCCGTCGGCGACGACCTTCATCAGGCCGACGTCGGAGCCGCCCCACACCAGGGTGTGGCCGCCCTTGCCGATCAGTTCCGCGAACTCGCGCGCGGGGCGCGTGTAGCGCTCGTCGAGGTCGGCGGCGGAGAGGAAGACGCAGATGTTCATGGCGTCCACCGTACGCGGGCGGATCCGGGAAGAAACCGCCCGCCCGCGGGTGCTGTCCCGGTATGGCTGATGGACACACGATCACGATCGAGCAGGGCGAGCGGCACGTGCGCGTGGTGCGCGACGGGCAGGTGCTCGCGGAGACCGACCGCGCGCTGGAGCTGCGCGAGACGGGCTGTCCGGTGCGGTACTACATCCCCGCCGAGGACGTCCGTCTCGACCTCCTGGCCGCCTCAGACACCCACACCTTCTGCCCGTTCAAGGGCACGGCGTCCTACTGGTCGCTGCCGGACGCGCCCGACCTGGTGTGGGCGTACCCGGACCCGAAGCCGGACGTGGCCCGGATCAAGGATCACTACTGCTTCTACGACGTCGACGTGTCCTGACCGATGAGCCGGGCGCCATGCGGCAGTCTGCACCGGCATGGACAACATGACGACTTCCCGTGACGGCACCTCCCTCGCCTACGAGATGAGGGGCCGGGGGCCGACGGTGATCCTGGTGAGCGGCGCGATGTCCACCGGCGCCACCATGGCGCCGCTGGCCGAACGCCTCGCCGACCGCTGCACGGCCGTGGTGTACGACCGCCGGGGCCGCGGCGAGAGCGGCGACACGACGCCGTACGAGGTGGCCCGCGAGGTCGAGGACCTGGCCGCGCTGGTCGAGGCGGTGGGCGGCGAGGCAGCCCTGTTCGGGGTCTCCTCGGGCGGCGCGCTGGTCCTGCACGCGGCGGCGAGCGGGCTTCCGGTGCGCCGGGCGGCGGTGTACGAGGTGCCGTTCGCCGACACTCTGGCGGGCGGCGCCGAACAGCAGGCGGCGTACACCGAGAACCTGGACCGGGCGCTCGCGGACGGCCGGCGCGGGGACGCGGTGGAGCTGTTCCTGCGGCTGACCGGCCTCGGCGAGCAGATGATCCAGGGGGCCCGGCAGTCCCCGATGTGGGCGGGCATGGAGGCCGTCGCGCCGAGCCTGGCGTACGACAACGCCGTCATGGGCGACGGCCTGCTCCCCCGCGACCTGCTGGCCGCGATCCCCGTGCCCGTGCTGGCGGTGGCCGGCGGGGCGAGCCCGGAGTGGATGCGCACGGCGGGCCGCGCCGTCGCGGAGACGGTTCCGCAGGGCACGTACCGCGTCCTGGAGGGCCAGACCCACATGGTGGAGCCGGGGGTGCTGGGGCCGGTGCTGGCGGACTTCGTCATCGGGTGAGCGGGCCCGGTGCCGGCGGGACCTCGTCACCGGGTGAGCGGCCGAGCGGCCGCTCGGGTCACAGCGTCGCCGTCGCGCGCGTGGTCGTCGTGATGGTCGCCGAGCCGACGACTCGGGTGCCGTCGTAGAGGACGATCGCCTGGCCGGGGGCGACACCGCGGACCGGCTCGGTGAACGTGACCTCCAGGCGGCCGTCGACCAGTTCGGCCGTCGCCTCGGTCTCGCCGCCGTGGGCGCGCAGCTGGGCGGTGTAGGTGCCGGGGCCGGCCGGGGCGGCGCCGCACCAGCGGGGCTTGATCGCGGTGAGGGCCGTGACGTCCAGGGCGGCGGCCGGGCCGACGGTCACGGTGTTGGTGACCGGGGAGATGTCGAGGACGTAGCGGGGCTTGCCGTCGGGGGCGGGGGTGCCGATGCGCAGGCCCTTGCGCTGGCCGATGGTGTAGCCGTACGCCCCCTCGTGCGTGCCGAGCCGGTTGCCGGCCTCGTCGACGATGTCGCCCTCCGCCTTGCCGAGCCGGCCGGCGAGGAAGCCCTGGGTGTCGCCGTCGGCGATGAAGCAGATGTCGTGCGAGTCGGGCTTCTTGGCGACGGCGAGGCCCCGGCGCTCGGCCTCGGCGCGGATCTCGTCCTTGGTCGTGACGGTGTCGCCGAGGGGGAACAGCGCGTGCGCGAGCTGCCGGTCGTCCAGCACGCCGAGGACGTACGACTGGTCCTTGGCCATGTCGGAGGCGCGGTGCAGCTCGCGGGTGCCGTCCTCGCGGACGATCACCTGGGCGTAGTGGCCGGTGCAGACGGCGTCGAAGCCGAGGGCGAGGGCCTTGTCGAGCAGCGCGGCGAACTTGATCTTCTCGTTGCAGCGCAGGCACGGGTTGGGGGTGCGCCCCGCCTCGTACTCGGCGATGAAGTCCTCGACGACGTCCTCGCGGAAGCGGTCGGCGAGGTCCCAGACGTAGAAGGGAATGCCGATGACGTCGGCGGCGCGGCGCGCGTCGCGGGAGTCCTCGATGGTGCAGCAGCCCCGCGCACCGGTGCGGAAGGACTGCGGGTTCGCGGAGAGCGCGAGGTGGACGCCGGTCACGTCGTGCCCGGCGTCCACGGCACGCGCGGCGGCGACGGCGGAGTCGACACCGCCGGACATGGCGGCGAGGACGCGGAGGGGGCGCTGCGGGGTCTCAGTCATAACCCATTCAGGGTACGGGGCCGCGGGACCGGGAGTGCCGCTCAGCTCAGGCCCGCTGCGCGGGCCCGTTCCACCGCCGGTCCGATCGCCTTGGCCACGGCCTCGACGTCGGCCTCGGTGGAGGTGTGGCCGAGGGAGAAGCGCAGGGTGCCGCGGGCCAGGTCGGGGGCGGTGCCGGTGGCGAGGAGGACGTGGCTGGGCTGGGCGACGCCAGCGGTGCAGGCGGAGCCGGTGGAGCACTCGATGCCCTGGGCGTCCAGCAGGAGCAGCAGGGAGTCGCCCTCGCAGCCGGGGAAGGTGAAGTGGGCGTTGGCGGGGAGCCGGCCGCCGGAAGCGGGGTCGCCGCCGAGGATCGCGTCCGGGACGGCCGTCAGGACGGCGTCGACGAGCTGGTCGCGCAGGGCGCCGATCTCGCGGGCGAACCGCTCCTGCTGTTCGGCGGCGAGCCGGCCGGCCACCGCGAAGGAGGCGACGGCGGGCACGTCGAGGGTGCCGGAACGGACGTGGCGCTCCTGCCCGCCGCCGTGCAGGACGGGTACGGGGGTGTACTCGCGGCCGAGGACGAGGGCGCCGATGCCGTACGGGCCGCCGATCTTGTGGCCGGAGACGGTCATGGCGGCGAGTTTGGAGGCGCCGAAGTCGACGGGGACCTGGCCGAGGGCCTGGACGGCGTCGGCGTGCAGCGGGACGCCGAACTCGGCGGCCACGTCGGCGAGTTCACGGACCGGCATGATCGTGCCGATCTCGTTGTTGGCCCACATCACGGTGGCCAGGGCGACGTCGTCGGGGTTACGGGCGATGGCCTCGCGCAGCGCGTCGGGGTGCACCCGGCCGTGGGCGTCGACGGGGAGGTACTCCACGGTGGCGCCCTCGTGTTCGCCGAGCCAGTGCACGGCGTCGAGGACGGCGTGGTGCTCGACGGGGCTGGCGAGGACGCGGGTGCGGGTGCCTGCGGGGGCGGTGTCGCGGCGGGACCAGTACAGGCCCTTGACGGCGAGGTTGTCGGCCTCGGTGCCGCCCGAGGTGAGGACGACCTCGCTGGGGCGGGCGCCGATCGCTTCCGCGAGGGTTTCGCGGGACTCCTCGACCGTACGGCGGGCCTGGCGGCCGGAGGCGTGCAGGGAGGACGCGTTGCCGGTGATGCTCAGGTGCGCGGTCAGTGCCTCTGCCGCCTCCGGGAGCATCGGGGTGGTCGCGGCGTGGTCGAGGTAAGCCATGGTGAGGCGATTCTACGGCTCCCCTGCGGTTGGCTTGGGCCGGTGCGCCCTTGGTTGGCCGCCGCCGGGGTTGGTGGCGTGGCGCCCGGCGCTGCAGGCCGTGCCCACCCTCCCCCACTCTCGGCTCCGCTCGAGCGGGGGTGACCCCCATCGCCCTGCGGAACGCCTGCCCACGGCACTAGCGGGTGCTGCCCACGGCGGGAGGCGGAGGCCGGTGGGGCTACAGGCTCCAGGAGATTGTGTTCGTCAGTTCCATGGAGAGGGCCAGGGCTGCGAGGTCGGCAATGCCGAGCGTGAGGCCGAGGTAGGCGCGGCCTCGGCGGGTGGTGCCTCGCCAGAGGGAGACGGCGGCCAGGACGATGGCGACCGGGCCGAGGAAGATGTTGAGGACGAGCAGGCCGAGAAGGCCGAGGATGAAGGACGCGACGGCCATGCCGTCGGCGTCGCGGGTCCGGGGCGCGGTGTCGGTGCGCGGGACGGCCGGTGCGGTGAGTCGCATGGTGCTCAGCTCCAGGAAGTCGGTGCGGACGGTCAGTTGGCCGAGGACTGGCGGCGGCGGCCGTGGCGCTCGCGGATCGCGAAGACGCCGAGCCAGACGGCGATGACGGCGGCCAGGACGGCGGTGACGGTCAGCGGCGCGTGAGCGACGGTGCCCAGGACGACGCCGAGCAGCATGAGTGCGGCGACGAGGAACAGCATGGGATCGGATCCCCCTCCGAGATGCCTCGTGTGTGTAGGCCGGTGTGAAGTTTCGGTGAACAATTGTAGTAACAGTTGTTCACTGACTTCGAGTCTAGCGCTTCCCACGGCTTTGCAATTCCAGAGAACAGTTGTTAACTGGATGACATGAGTCACACCCTCGGCATCCGGCAGGCCCAGAAGCAGAAGACGCGGCAGGCGTTCCTGGACGCGGCGCTCACGCTGCTGGAGGAGCAGAGCCTGAGCAGCCTGGGCCTGCGCGAGGTCACCCGGGCCGTCGGGGTGGCCCCGACCGCGTTCTACCGGCACTTCCGGTCCACCGCCGACCTCGGCGTGGCGCTCGTCGACGAGGCGCTGGGCAGCCTGCACCCGATGGTGCGGACGACGGTGTCCGGCACCGGCAGCAGCGTGGAACGCATCGCCCGCGCCGTGGAGTTGATCGGCCACCACGTGGACACGTACCCGGCTCACGTGCGGTTCATCGCGCGTGAGCGGCACGGCGGGGTGCAGCCGGTACGGGAGGCCATCCAGGCCCAACTGGCCCGGTTCGCCGAGGAGGTGAAGGCCGAACTGGCGGGCGACGCGCAGGCCGCGGGCTGGAGCGACGACGATCTGCTGATGCTGGCCCACCTGTACGTGGACCAGATGCTGATCACCGCCTCCCTCTTCCTGGAGGCGCTGGAGGGTCCGGCCGAGGAGCGCGAGCGGGTCACCCGACTCGCCACCCGGCAGTTGCGGCTCATCAGCATCGGCCGCCGGCACTGGCTGGACTGAGCCACGCCCCTCACCGGCGGCGTCGTCGGTCGGCCGGGGTCTCCCCCTCGTACCGCGCAAGCACCGCACGGGCGCCCGCCACCAGTTCCGCCCGCGCCTCGGGCGGGGCGAGGACCTCCACCCGGTCGGAGAACGCGAGGAGTTGGCGGACCGCGCGCAGCACCGGGTAGGACAGCCGGACGGTGACCCAGTCGCCCTCACCGTCGTCCTCGGGGGGCGCGGTCAGCTGCTGGGCGGCGATGCGCCGGAACATGTCGAGGTGTTCGCGGCGGATCCGGACCGTGACCTGGATCCCGTCCGGCCGCTCCTCGACCTGCCTGCGCAACGCCTCCCAGGCGTCGGCGAGTTCGATCCCGGACCGGCGCCGCACCGGGTCGTCCAGCAGGCGGGCGGAGTGCACCCGGTCGGCCCGGAACAGCTGGGGCCGGCCGCGCCGGTCGGCGACCAGGTACCAGGTCCCGGCCTTGGCGACGAGGCCGTAGGGATCGACGGTGTACGTCCGCGGCTCGCGCTGTCCGCTGTGCCGGTAGCGCAGCTTCAGGCGCCGGTCGGAGAACACCGCGTCCTGCAGGACGTCCAGGTCGACGGCCTGCTGGGGTCCGCTTCTCCACCGGGTGGCGTCGACCAGGACGCGCCGGCTGGTGACCTCGGCGGCGGGCCGGTGCGGCGCGGGCAGTGCGGCCATCACCTTGCGCAGGGCCGAGCCGAGTGCCGCGTCCAGACCGAGCGCGGCGTGGGCGCCCTGGGCGGCGAGGATGAACAGGGCGCGGGACTCGTCGGCGGTCAGCCCGGTGACGTCGGTACGGAATCCCGCGAGGAGTTCGATGCCGCCGTGCCGGCCGCGCTCGGCGTAGACGGGGACACCGGAGGCCGACAGCGCCTCGACGTCCCGGTAGATGGTGCGGACCGACACCTCGAGCCGGTCGGCGAGTTCGTGCGCGGGGACCCGGCCCCGGGTCTGCAGGAGCAGCAGGATCGACAGCAGCCGGTCGGACTTCACCGGCCCACAATCGCGCCGGGAAGCGCTCGACGCAAATGTTGACGGGTTCTGTCAGGTTTTCCGGGCACGCTGCGTCCTACCGACTGAGGAGAGGTACACCATGACCAGCACCGGTTTCACCGACCCGCGTCCCGTCTACGTCCGCGCCACCGAGCAGGCGGCCGCGCTGATCAAGACGGTCCGCCCCGAGCAGCTCACCGGGCCGACGCCGTGTGCCGAGTTCGACGTACGCGCGCTGCTGGGCCACGTCGTGGGCGGCACCCGGCGGATCGCCGTGGTCGGCGAGGGCGGCGACGGAATGGCCGTCGAGCCGACCACCGAGGGGGTGCCGGACGACGGTTGGGCGGCGGCCTACGACGAGGTGCGCGTCCGGGTGCTGAAGGCCTGGGAGAGCGACGAGCGGATGACGACGGCGGTCACGGTGCCGTGGGGCGAGGTGCCGGGGCACGCGGCCCTGTCCGGCTACGTCATGGAGATCGTGACCCACACGTGGGACCTCTCCGAGGGGCTCGGCCGGCCTCTCGAACTCGACCCCGAGGTGGGGGCGTTCGCTCTCGCCGCCGCCCGGCAGCTCCTCCCGGACTCCCGCCCGCGCGACGAGCAGACCCCCTTCGACACGCGCCGCGAGGCGCCCGAGGGCGCGGATGTCTACGGCCAGTTGGCCGCGTGGATGGGCCGTGAGCCCCTCGACCGGCCTTGACGACGGCGCCCTGAACGGGCGCGGGGAACTGCGCGACCAGCCACGACGGCGCGACACCCGTACGACGGTCGTCAGCCCAGTCGTACCCGTGCCAGTTGGCGCGACTGCGCCACCAGTCGCCCCTCGCTGTCCCAGACCTCCGCGTCCTCCTCCAGGAAGCCGCCCGCCAGGTTGCGGGTGGTGATGGAGACGCGGAGGGGGCCGGGGGCGGGGCGGTGGCGGACGTGGACGGTGAGTTCGACCGTGGGGACCCAGCCCTTCAGGCCGATCTCGAAGGCCGTCGGCGGCAGCGCGTCCACCGCCAGCAGCAGGGACAGCGGGTCGGGGTCGCGGCCGTCGGCCAGCCCGAACCAGGCCCGCATCTCGCCCTTGCCGGAGGGCGCGCCGAGGGCCCAGCCGAGGGTGGAGGGGTCGAGCTTGAGCATCAGCCGGTCGGCGATGGCGGAGCTGCCCTCAACCGGCGCCGGACCGTCCTCGGGGCCGAAGCACTGCTCCATCGGCGGGATGGCGGGCGGCTCGGCGGTCGTACGGACGTCGTCCGGGAGGGTGGAGAGGTCGCCGTAGGAGGCGAGGACGCGGATGCGTTCGACCTCGTTGCCGTCGTCGTCGTACTGGAAGAGGGACGCCTGGCCGGTGGAGAGGGTGCGGCCGGTGCGGACGGTCTCGGTGCGGACGACCGCCCGGCCGGGCCGGGAGGCGGTCAGGTAGTGCGCGGAGACGGTGAACGGGTCCGGGTGCGGGAGGGTGTCCGCGAGGGCCCGCCCGAGGACGGCCAGCAGATAGCCTCCGTTGACGGCGCTGATGATGGTCCAGCCGGCCGAGAGGTCGATGTCGTAGACACCGGGCTCGCGCCGGATGACCGCGGTGTCGCGGTCGAACTCACTGTCGCCGGTCCGGGCCGGTGCGGCCGGTGCGGAAGCTGCTTCGGGCATGGGTGAACCGTACAACAGGTAATTACTAAGCGGTAGCTTTTTGTCCCCTGGGTGCATGATCCACTCCCGCTCCCGGGTGAGATCCCGGCAATTTCTCGGTAAGTGTCCGGACACGTCCACAACCCCGTGCTTCCGATTCGCCTCTATGGGGACATGAGCCTCACCGGGACTTCGTTCCTCTACACGACCATGGTGCTGTCCGTGGTCGCCCTCATACTGCCGCTCGCCCTGTGGTCGAGGATGCGGGGGCCGAGGTTCCTGCGCACCGCGGCCCGGGTGCTGATGCTGCTGTTCGCCCAGGGTACGGCCGTCACCCTGGTGTTCGTCCTCGTCAACAACCAGAACAACCTGTACGACAACTGGGCCGACCTGCTCGGCACCGGCAACCACGTCCAGCGGGCGGCCGACCTGGGACAGGACGGCACGGGCGGCATCTCGCTGAAGCGGCTGCCCAAGATGAGGCAGGAGTTCGAACCGGCCACCGGCCCCGGGATGCGCGCGGCCGGCGGGGTCCGGGTCACCCAGCTCAAGGGCCGGGTCTCCGGAGTGAACGCCGAGGTCTACGTCTGGCTGCCCCCGCAGTACAACGAGCCCGCCTACCGGCACCGCACCTTCCCGGTGGTGGAGCTGCTACCCGGCTACCCCGGCTCGGCGAAGGCCTGGTTCGGCTCGCTGAAGGCGCACGAGCAGTTGCTGCCGCTGATGAGGAGCGGGCAGGTGGCGCCCTTCATCCTGGTCTCACCGCGCACCAACCTGCTGGCCGGCGTCGACACCGGCTGCGCCAACATCGCGGGCACGGTGAACGCGGACACCTGGCTCAGCATCGACGTGCCGAAGATGGTCACGGACAACTTCCGCGCCCAGGCGGGTCCGCGCGGCTGGGCGGTGGCCGGCTACTCGGCGGGCGCGCACTGCGCGGTCAAGCTGGCCGTCGCCCACCCGGACCGGTACCGGGCCGCGGTGAGCATGTCCGGCTACAACGACCCGATCGGCGAGCGCAACTCGCTGGCCGCGCAGAGCCCTGCCCTGCGCGCCGCGAACAACCCCTACCTGCTCCTCAGGAAGAAGCCGGAGCCGCCGCAGATCGCGCTCTACCTCTCCGGGGAGTCCGGCGACGGCTACGAGTCGGGGATGGCGCTGCGGTCGATCGCCAAGGCCCCGACGACCGTGCACGTGGCGTTCCTGCCGCGCAGTGCGGGCGGGCACACGATGGCGCTGTGGCGGCCCCAGGTCACCACGGTCTTCCGCTGGCTGACCATGCAGATGGGCCAGAACCGTCCCAGGGGTGTGGACCGGTCTATTCTTCCGCGACGTTCGTCCGCCGGTTCCACGCACGCGGCGCTCGCCAGTGGAACCGCATCGCGAGCAGGCGCAGGACGAAGGCGGTGACGACCGCGAGCCCGGTGGTCAGCGGGTTCAGCACGTCGTAGCGGATGCACAGCGCGACCATGGTGGCGCCGACGATCGCTGGGACCGCGTACAGGTCGCGGTCCCAGCGCAGCAGCGAGGGCACCTCGTTGGCGAGCACGTCCCGCAGCACACCGCCACCGACGGCCGTGGCCAGGCCGAGGGTGGCGGAGGAGGTCAGGCCGAGGCCGTAGGCGTACGCCTTGGTCGTCCCGCTGACGCAGAACAGGCCCAGGCCCGCGGCGTCGAAGACGAGGACGGCCGCCTGGATGCGCTCGACGTGCGGGTGCAGGAAGAAGACCACGAGCGTGGCGAGCAGCGGGGTGAGGAAGTACCCGAGGTCCGTGAACGCGGACGGCGGTACGGCCCCGATGACCAGGTCGCGGAACATCCCTCCGCCCAGTGCGGTGACCTCGGCGAGCACGGCGATGCCGAAGACGTCGAAGTTCTTCCGGACGGCCAGCAGCGCGCCGGAGATCGCGAACACGAAGATGCCGATGACATCGAGCGTGTGCTGGACGGAGGGACTGAAGAGTTGCTGGTACTGCACCCGGCCATTCTCACCCGGCCGGGCCGGACCGACGCGCGGCGGCCTACAGAGCGGGCTTTCCGGTCGTGTAGAGCCAGGTGTGGAAGAAGCCGTCGAGCCGCTGTCCGCTGATCCGTTCCGCGAGGCGGACGAAGTCTGCGGTGTCGGCGTTGCCGTAGCGGTGGAGCCTGGTCCAGGCTGGCAGCAGGCGGAAGAACGCGGTGTCGCCGATGCGTTCCCTGAGGGCCTGGAGGGTCATCGCGCCGCGCTGGTAGACGGCGGAGGCGAACATGGTGTCGCGCTGCGGGTCGGCGACCTCGGTCTGCCAGAAGGAGGAGTCGGCGGGTCGGGAGTCGTAGCCGGCCAGGAAGGAGTCGTGTGCCGAGCGGGTGCCCTGGTGCTCGGCCCACAGCCACTGGGCGTAGGTGGCGAATCCCTCGTTGAGCCAGACGTCCTGCCACCGGCGCACGCTGACGGAGTCGCCGAACCACTGGTGGGCCAGTTCGTGGACGATGGTGGTCTCGTTGCGGACGGCCGAGTAGGCGGGCTTGCTCTGCACCTCCAGGGAGAACCCGGCCTCGGGCATGTCGTCGACGATGGCGCCGGTCTCCTCGAACGGGTACGGGCCGAAGATCTTCGACCAATAGTCGGTGGCGGCGGCCGTGACGGCGTAGACGTCGACGCTGTTGCTGTTCTTCAGCACCGGGTCGATGGCGACGTAGACCGGGATGCCGCCGGGGGTACGTCCGGTCCGCACGTCGAACTTCCCGATGGTGGCGGTGGCCAGGTAGGTGGCCATGGGCCTGCTCTCCCGCCAGTGGGTGTACGTCGAGCCGCCCCTGCTGCGCGTGGAGACGAGCCGGCCGTTGGAGACGGCGGTCAGGCCGCGGGGGGCCTTGATCCGGATGTCGTAGGTGGCCTTGTCGGAGGGGTGGTCGCTGGACGGGAACCAGGTGGAGGCGGCGTTGGGTTCGCAGGCGACGAAGACGCCGTCGGGGGTCTTCATCCAGCCGTACTTCGAGCCGAAGACGATGGGGCCGGTCAGGGGCTCGGGTACGCCGCCGTAGGTGACGGTGACCGTGAAGTGCCGGCCTTTGCGCAGTGTGTGGCGCGGGGTGATGGTGATCTCGTCCCCGTCGCGGGTGAAGTGGGCGCGTCTGCCGTCGACCTCGACCCTGGAGACGTCGAGTTTCTGCAGGTCCAGGTCGAAGGAGGAGAGGTTCTGGGTGGCGCGGGCGGTGAGGGTGGTACGGCCGTCCATACGGCCGGTGCCGGGGTCGTAGGCGACGGAGAGGTCGTAGTGGCGGGCGTCGAAGCCGCCGTTGCCGAGCTTCGGGAAGTAGGAGTCACCGATGCCGGGGGCGCCGGGTGTGGGGGCGCGGGTGGCGCCGATGGCCAGGACGGAGGCCGCCGCGGTGGCGAGGGCCGCTAAACGTGCCGAACGGGAGAGTGCCATGAGTCGTCCCTTTCGAGCGTGTTCCGTTGCGGTGGACGGACACGGACGACTGTGCGCTCTCCCGTTCAGGCATGTACATGACTTTGCCGAGTCGTCATGTGCTACTTGCCGGTTGACTCCTGGGAATCGGCCGCGGCGGGCTTGGCGTCGGCCTCCGGCTTGGTGCCGGCGTCGGCCTCCGGCTCAGGCTCGGCATCCGCTTCGGCGGGCGTCTCAGGCTCGGCTTCCGTCTCGGCAGCCGCTTCCGCCTCTGGGGCCGGTTCCGCGTCCGCCTCGGCGGCGGTGCCGCCGGCCGGCTCCTCCACCGGGCTGTCGGCCGTCTTCGCCGGCGTGCCCGTCGAGGTCTTGGCGCCCTCGGCGGTCTTCTCCGCCGTGCCGGCGGCCGCCGCCGTCTCCTCCGCCGTACCGCCGGAGGCCACCAGCTCCGAGGCCTCCTTCGCCGCCGACAGCAGGACCGTGTCCTGCGGGGCCTGGTCGGCGAAGTTCTCGGGGTGGTGGCAGGCGACCTGCTGACCCGGCCTCAGCTCCACGAGCTGCGGCTCGGTCGTCCTGCAGATCTGCGTCGCCTTCCAGCAGCGGGTGTGGAAGCGGCAGCCGCTCGGCGGGGCGATCGGCGAGGGCACGTCACCGCGCAGCAGGATGCGCTCGCTCTTGACGCCCCGGCGCGTGGGGTCGGGCACCGGCACGGCCGACATCAGCGCCTTGGTGTACGGGTGCATCGGGGACTCGTACAGCTTGGTGCTGTCGGCGAGTTCGACGACCTTGCCGAGGTACATCACCGCGACCCGGTCCGAGACGTGCCGGACGACGGACAGGTCGTGCGCGATGATCACGTACGTCAGGCCCAGCTCCTCCTGGAGGTCGTCCATGAGGTTGACGACCTGGGCCTGGATCGACACGTCCAGCGCGGACACCGGCTCGTCGGCGACGACCAGCTTCGGCTTCAGCGCGAGCGCGCGGGCGATGCCGATGCGCTGGCGCTGGCCGCCGGAGAACTCGTGCGGGTACCGGTTGTAGTGCTCGGGGCTCAGGCCGACCAGCGACAGCAGCCGCTGGACCTCCTTCTTCACCCCGCCCTCGGGCTCCACGTTCTGCAGCCGGAAGGGCGCCGAGACGATCGAGCCGATGGTGTGGCGGGGGTTCAGGGAGCCGTACGGGTCCTGGAAGATCATCTGGATGTCACGGCGCAGCGGGCGCATCTGCCCGGCCTTCAGCGTCGTGATGTCCTGGCCCTCGAAGTGGATCGTGCCGCCGGTCGGGTCCTGGAGGCGCGTGATGACCCGGCCCATGGTCGACTTGCCGCAGCCCGACTCGCCGACCACGCCCAGGGTCTCGCCCTTGCGCACCTCGAAGTCGATGCCGTCGACGGCCTTCACGGCGCCGACCTGCCGCCGCAGGATGCCCTTGCGGATGGGGAAGTGCTTGGTCAGTCCCTCGACCTTGAGCAGCGCCTCGCCATCGGCGGACTTGGTCTTCTTCGTCTCACTCACAGCTTCGGCGCAATCTCTTCGGTCCAGATCCGCGTACGGTCCTCGGCCGAGAGGTGGCAGGCGGACCAGTGTCCGGTGCTCACCAGCTCCAGCTCGGGACGCACCGTGCGGGTGACGTTCCCCTTGGGCAGGTCCGCGTACGGGCAGCGCGGGTGGAAGGCGCAGCCCGAGGGGACGTTGATGAGGCTCGGCGGCTGGCCCTTGACCGGGATGAGCCGCTCGGAGGTCTCGCGGTCGATGCGGGGCATCGAGCCGAGCAGGCCCCAGGTGTAGGGGTGCTGCGGCTGTTCGAAGACCTCGCCGGCCGGTCCGCGCTCGATGCACCGGCCGCCGTACATGACCAGGACGTCGTCCGCGATCTCGGCGACCACACCGAGATCGTGGGTGATCATGATGACGGCGGAGCCGAACTCCTTCTGCAGGTCCCGGATGAGGTCGAGGATCTGCGCCTGGACGGTGACGTCGAGGGCGGTCGTCGGCTCGTCCGCGATGAGCAGTTCGGGGTTGTTGACCAGGGCCATGGCGATCATGGCGCGCTGGCGCATACCGCCGGAGAACTCGTGCGGGTAGCCGTCGACGCGCTTGTGCGGTTCGGGGATGCCGACGCGGTCGAGCATCTCGATGGCCCGGGCGCGGGCCACCTTCTTGCTGACGTTGTTGTGCACCCGGTAGGCCTCGACTATCTGGGCGCCGACCTTGTAGTAGGGGTGCATCGCGGACAGCGGGTCCTGGAAGATCATCGCCATCTCGCGGCCGCGGAGCTTGCGCACCTCGTCCGGGGCGGCGGAGACCAGTTCCCTGCCGTCCAGCCAGATCTCGCCGGACATCTGGACGTTCTTGCCGCGCGCGCCGAGCCGGTGCAGGCCCATGACGGCCAGCGAGGTGACGGACTTGCCGGAGCCGGACTCGCCGACGATGGCGAGGGTGCGGCCCTTCTCCAGCGAGAAGCTGAGCCCGTCGACGGACTTGACCAGGCCGTCGTCGGTCGGGAAGTGCACCTTGAGGTCGCGGACTTCGAGGAAGGCGTCCGGCGTGCGGTCGGGCGTGGGTTCGCCGACGGCGGCGCCGGTCTTGGACAGTTCGGTCACGAGAGCCTCACCCGCGGGTCGGCGGCGGCGTAGAGCAGGTCCACCAGGAGATTTGCGATCACGACGAAGAAGGCGGCGAGCAGGGTCACGCCGAGGATGGGCGGCAGGTCGTTGTCGGTGATGCCCTGCACCGCGTACTCGCCGATGCCGTGCAGCGAGAACACCGTCTCGGTGATCACCGCGCCGCCGAGCAGCAGACCGAGGTCCATGCCGAAGACGGTGATGATCGGGGTGAGCGCGGCCCTGAGGCCGTGCCGGACGACGACCTTGCGCTCACGCAGGCCCTTGGCGCGGGCCGTGCGGATGAAGTCTTCGTTCATCGTCTCCAGCATGCCCGAGCGGGTGAGCCGGGCGTAGATCGCGGAGTAGAGCAGCGCGAGGGAGCACCAGGCGGGGAAGAGGGTGTTGGCCCACTGCGCCGGGTTCTCGGTGAGCGGTACGTAGGTGCGGCCGAAGATCGGCCACTGGTACGTGAAGAGGAGGATCGCCAGGTTGCCGGTGAAGAACATGGGCAGCGAGACGCCGGTGAGCGCGACGCCCATGAAGGTGCGGTCGAAGACCGAGCGCGGCTTGAGCGCGGAGATGACACCGATGGTGACACCGGACAGCAGCCACAGCACGGCGGCGCCGGAGGCCAGCGAGAGCGTCACGGGCAGCCGCGAGGTGAGCTGCGGCCAGACCGCCTGGTGCGTCTTGAACGAGTATCCGAAGCACGGCGCGTTGCAGTGCGCCGTGGTGGGTCCCAGGTCGTAGGTGGCGCCGGCCACGATGCCCTTGATGAAGTGCCAGTACTGGAGGTACAGGGGCTGGTCAAGACCCAGGTTGTGCTTGACCACGAGGATGTCGGCCTTCGACGGGCTCTTGCCGAGGTACTGCGTCGCCAACTGGTCGGCGGTCTGGCCGGCCAGCCGTGGCAGCAGGAAGAAGATGGCGAAGGTGACCGCGGAGACGACCAGCAGCAGGATCACTGCCGCGAACGTCCGGCGGAGGATGTACGAGATCACGGGGGCCGGCGCCGGTGCCCGCGGGTCAGGAACCCGCGGGCACCAATGCCTTCACCTGCCTTCCGGGGCTGCTACTTCGAGGTGCCGATGTTGAGGTAGTCGTACTGACCGCTCCAGGCGGCCGACGACACCAGGTTGGTGGCCTTCGGCCGGGCCAACAGGACCTTGAAGTAGGCCAGCGGAACGATCGCGGCGTCGTCCATGGCCTGCTTGTCGATCTGCGTGTAGACGCTGTTGCGCTCGTTGGTGTCCTGCGTCCCGATCGCCTTGGCCAGCATGTCGTTGACGCTCTTGTTGTCGTACGACGACAGGTTCGTGTTACCGGACTGGCTGATGGCCTTGCCGTTCAGGATCTGCTGCAGGAAGCCGTAGCCGGACGGCCAGTCGGCGCCCCACTGCATCATCATCAGGCCGACGTTGTTCTTCTCGGTGAACTTCGGCACGCCGGCGTAGTCGGTGAAGTACTTGCCCGACGGGTACGTCTTCAGGGTGGCGTTGATGCCGACCTTCTTCAGCGAGCTGATGATCGCCGTGGCGGCGTCGATCTCCGGCTGGCGGTCGGTGCGCGCGGTGATGTTCGTCGTGATCGACTTCTTGCCGCAGGCCTTCAGCTGCGCCTTGGCCTTGGCGACGTCACCCTTGTTGCCGGGGGTCGCGTAGACGTCGGCCTTCTGGTAGCCCGGGATGTCCGGCGGGAGCACGGTGGAGGCGATGTCGCCGCGGATCGGGCCGCCCTCGGCGGTCTGCACCGAGACCTTGTCCACCGCGTACTCGACGGCCTTGCGGCAGGCCACGTTGGTGAACGGCGCCACCTTGGTGTTGATCGCCATGTAGACCAGGCGGCCACCGTAGGTGTTGTCCGTGTTGGCCTTCTTCGAGGCGTCGCTGAGCAGCTGCGCCTGCGTCTGGGCCTGGACGCCCGTGCCGCCGAGGTCGATCGCGGTGCCCGCGAGGACGTCCTTGTCGATCGTCTCCGCGTTGACCTTCAGGTTCACGACGATCTTGTCCGGGAGCGCCTTGCGCAGCGGGTCCGTCTTCGCGTCCCAGTTGGAGTTGCGCACGAGGACGGCCTGCTTGCCCTCGTCGTAGCTCTGGAACTTGTACGGGCCCGAGGACACGATGTGCTTGACGTAGTCGACGCCCTTGTCCTTGGCCTGGGGCACCGGGGCCGTCTGCGGGGCCGCGACCAGGTAGTCGAACTCCTGGAAGGCCTGCTTCAGGTGGAAGACGATCGTGGTGGCGTCCGGCGTCTCGATGGACGACAGGCCCTTGGCGCTCTTGTCCTTGTAGGGGCCCTTGTACTTGTCGCCGCCGACCAGGAACTGCTGGAAGTAGTTCGGGCCGAGGGAGAGCACGTCACGCGCGAAGTTGGAGCGCTCGACGGCGTACTTGACGTCCTTCGAGGTGATCGCCGAGCCGTCCTCGTACTTCAGGCCGGAACGGAGCTTGTACGTCCAGGTCTTGCCGCCGTCGCTGGGGACGCCCTTGCCCGCGGCGAGGTCCGGGACGAGGGTGTTGCCCTTCTGTCCGGCGCCGGGCTGGAACGTCATCAGCGGGCGGGCGTACAGCCGGCTGAAGTTGTACATGTAGGCGTAGTACGTGTTGCCCGGGTCGAAGGAGTCCGGGACGTCGGACAGCTCGTAGGTGAGCGTCCCGCCCTTCTTCGAGGAGGCGTTGACGACACCCTTGGTCGCGGCGTTGGCCCCGGCGGACTTGCCGCTGCCGTTGCCGTTGCCGCTCGAGTTGTCATCGGCCTTGCTGCAGCCGGCGAGCAGCAGGCTCGCACTTCCGATGGCCGCGATCGCGGCCAGCGCTGACCTTCGCATGATGGGTGCTTTCCCCTCCATAGTCGGAAACTTGTTGGGCTCTCGGTGGCAGGCTGTCAGCGGCTGCGCGGGTCGAGAGCATCGCGGAGACCGTCGCCGAGCAGGTTGAACGCCAGGACGGTCACGAAGATGGCGAGGCCGGGCACGATCATGTACTGGGGATCGACCTGGTAGAAGGTCACCGCTTCGCGGAGCATGCCGCCCCAGGAGGCCTGCGGGGGCTGGATGCCGACGCCGAGGAAGCTCAGGGACGCCTCGAAGAGGATGTTGGTCGGGATGAGCAGCGTCGAGTAGACGATGATCGGGCCGACCAGGTTGGGCATCAGCTCGCGGAACAGGATGTACGGGCCCTTGGCGCCCAGTCCCCGGGCGGCGTCCACGAACTCGCGCTCGCGCAGGGCGAGGGTCTGGCCGCGGACGATCCGGCCGAGGTAGGGCCAGTTGAAGAAGCCGATGACGAAGATCAGCACGCTCAGGTGCAGCGGCAGGCCGTTGAGGCCGAACGCGCCGCCCTGGAGGGTGGCCGAGATCGCGATGGCGAAGAGCAGGAGGGGGAAGGCGAGGAACGTGTCCATCAGCCGGCTGATGATCGCGTCGACCCGGCCGCCGTAGTAGCCGGCGACGACGCCCATGATCGCGCCGATGACGTTCGACAGGATCGTGGCGCCGAAGGCGACGACCAGCGACACCCAGGAGCCCTCCAGGACGCGGGTGGCGATGTCACGCCCGAACTTCGGGTCCACGCCCAGCGGGTGATCGAGGCTCATGCCGCCCATGCCGCCCTTGGGCAGCGAGGTGTTGGCGTCGATCAGGTCCTGGTGGAAGGCGTTGGGGTCGAGGCCGAACATGGCCTGGATCGGACGCGACAGGACGGCGACGAGGATCAGCAGGAGCACGATGACGCCGCCGGCGACGGCGACGCGGTCCTTCTTGAACCGGGTCCAGGCGATCTGGCCCAGGGAACGACCCTCGATCTGCCCCTTTCCTGCACCCTCCAGCACGGCTTCCGGCTGCGCCTCGGCTGCCGCCCCGGTGGTCTCGATCGGTGCGGTCACGGTGAGCGACCCCTCTCGCCGGTGGTGACCGGCCTGCGCCTGCCGCGGATTGCGGCTTTGTCGACTTGCTCCCGGACACGTGGTCGTCGACCGCGTGTCCGTGACTCGGGAGTCTTCAGCGTGTTCGCGATCACCCGCCAGATGTGACGGGGAATATATGCGCAACCGTGATGCAGTGCGGAGGATTCCGTTATCCGAACTTTGGGTAACGCACGTCGGACGGGGGGAACTTGGGCGGGAACGCCGATTTTGCGCGATTCGGCGCCCCTCACGGGCTTCTACGCGCGCAGAGTCGGGGTCGCACCGCAGATTTCGTTGCCCGGGTCAACAAGCGGGCACTACGGGGTTGTTGATCAGTAACCGCCGTGCACCGGTGGGTAACCGTATCCGGCGGCGGGGGCTCGGTCCGGAGGCGGCGACGGCAGCGGTGACTGCGGGGCCGGCGCGTGGGCGTCGCGGTCGTAGAACGGACGGCCGTTCACCCGCATCCACATCACGACCGGGTCGTAGTCGTCGGTCATCGCCACCGTCGAGACCGGCAGCCCCTCCGGGACCGCGCCGACCGACTGCTGCATCATCGCGCGCACCGAGTCCACGGCGGCCGGCGAGGTGTCGTACACGTCCAGCCCGATCGCGAGGTACGGCGCCCCGAGCGCGGGCTGCACCCAGGCTCGGCGCAGGGAGCGCAGGGCCGGGGTGCGGTGGGCGTTCTGCGCGAGCAGGGCGTAGAACTGCGGGATCTCGATGCCGGGTTCCGACAGGCGCAGCGGGCCGGCCGGCTGGCGGTCCAGTCCGGTGGCGATGCGGCGCAGGTCCAGCCAGGGGATGCCGACGCCGCCGCCGGGGGCATGCGGGTTGAGCCAGAGGCCGTGGTGGTCGGGGTAGAGGGTGCGGGCCACGTCGACTCCGTCGACGACCTCGTACGACCGGTTCCAGCCGCTCGCGGAGAGTTCCTGAGCGGAGGTGACGCAGGGGGCGTAGTGGGAGCCGTCGACGTCCATCGTGCCGTACTGGGCGTCCGGGGAGCCGGCCTGGCCGTGCCACAGGAGCATCCAGATCTGGCCGGCGGAGGGGGTGGCGAGGGCGCGCAGCAGGGCCTCGTAGGCGTCGTAGCGCCCGGGGGTTACTTGGCGCAGCATGTGCTCGACGCTGCCGCTGTGGCTCGCGCTCACCTGTTGTACCGGCCCTTCTGGCAGTTGCCCCGCGTTTGGTGACAGCTTAAGCGCCCAGGGGGGCGGGGCCATGGGTTCGGTCGCGGGTGCGGGTGCGTGGTGGTTGATCGCGCAGTTCCCCGCGCCCCTTTGGGGGCGCCCCTGCTGGGCGGGGTCCGGGGGTCGGTCGCGGGTGGGGGTCGTCTGTGGCTTGTCGCGCCCACGCGGCGGAGCCGCGTATCGGACACAGCCCCGCGCCCCTTTGGGGCGCCCCTGCGGGGCGCCTCAGTGGCCGTGCTCGTAGAAGGGTCGGACGTTTGTTCTGAGCCAGGTGGCTACCGGGTCGTCTGTTGCGTCCATGAGGAGGAGGTTGACGGGGCAGGGGGCGGGGGTGGTGGTGAGGGCTCGGCCGAGGGCCTGGAGGGGGAGGTCGCGCAGGTCGCCCTCCCACTGGGTGAGTTCGACGCCGATGAACATGACCGGGTCGGCCGCCTCGATGGCGGCGAGGCAGCGGCGGGCCGTGCGGACCACGCCGGTGGCGGCGAACTCGGCGGAGGCGGCGGCGAGGAAGTCGACCGGGTCGTCCTGCCAGTCGGGCTCGAAGAGGCGGACCCGGCCGCCGGTGTTGGGGCCGTCCAGCGGGGTGCGGCCGGCCCGGCACAGCTCGGCCACCGCGTCCGGCGGGAGGGGAACGCCGACCACGCCGCCGGGGTTGACGGCCAGGCCCGCCTGCGGGGGCAGACCGCGGGCGAACTCCACGGCCGGGGCGATGGTGTACGACAGGTGGGCGCCGGCGGCCTGCCGGAACTGTTCCTCGGAGCTGAACACCGGGACGTAGACCTGGCCGTCGATCTCCATGCTGGGCAGGTCGAGGGGGCCGCTGTCCGGGCCGCCGCCGCCCGGCAGGGGTATCCACAGGAAGCTGCGGCCCAGCACCTCGATGATCCGCCCGGCCGCGCCGGGCACGCCGAGGGAGGCCGAGAGCACCTCCTCCAGTTCGTTGCCGGGCCAACCGCCGTGCGGGTGGGGGTGCGCCTGTGCCGGGAAGTCCGCGGGAACGTCCGCCGGGAAGTCCATGTGCCTACCGCCTGCTGGAAACCATCGAAACCACTGATGCGGCGATCAGATTAGTGGCTGGTCAGTCCGCGCGCTGTGCGAAGGCTATGCAGCGCAGGACGTCGGCCGCGGGGCGGTCCAGGAGGACGGCGGAGGCCGAGCCGGCGGGGAGGTCGCCGCGCTCCACCGCGCGCAGCAGCCGGGCCGTCGTACGGCGGTGGCGGCCGAAGGCGTAGCGGGAGACGCCGCGGCCGCGCTCGCGCTGGCCCGCGCGGGCCGCCTCGGGCGCCACGTCGAGCAGGAGCAGGTGGAGGCGGGCGCCGCGGCGGCGGGCCTCGCGGGCCAGCCAGCCGCGCACCCAGGTCTGGGTGCCGCAGTCGTGCACGACGATGCCCTCGCCGGAGCGCAGGGCGCGGCGCAGTCCCGCGTAGTGGGCGAGGCGGACCAGGGGGCGGTACAGGGCGTAGGGCAGGCGGCGGGGCAGCCGGGCGGCCCAGCGGTCGCGGGTGTCCTGGGAGTCGACGCGGGGGCCGGGGACCGCGCGGTGCATCAGCGTGGACTTGCCGCTGCCGGGCAGGCCGGTGATCACCACCAGGTCGTCCGGGCCGAAGAGCAGGGCGTGCGGGCTGCGGCCGGCCCGGTCGCGCAGGTCGCGGACGACCGGGGCGGGTCGGTCCGCGGTGCGCTCGCGGGCGGGGGCGGAGGGCTGCTTCGGCACCGCGATGCCGGTCGCGGCGGCGTACGCCGTGGTCCTGTTCACCGTGATCGTCCTCCCCTTGGGCTCGGTAATATCCATGCCCATCGAATGTAAAGAGAAGGTAATGCGCGGTGTCCGACGGCGGCGTGCGCGTACGGCCACAGGTCGGTTACAGATACCGGTCCTGACGGGTGCGCGTCCGGCGTGCAATGATGTGCGCGCCAACTGCATACCGGCCGCTTGAATCCGCGCGGGAGAGTCCTCAGCCATCGCCGCTGGGGCGCCGAAGGAGCAAGTCCCTCCCTTGAATCTCTCAGGCCCCGTTACCGCGCGGGCGAGGCACATCTGAAAAGCGGGCCGCTGCCGGCAGTGGCCCCACCCAAGGTGCAAGCCCTTGATCGTCCCTGTGGCGGTCGTGGCGAACCTCTCAGGTTCCGATGACAGATGGGGAGGAACGTTCCTCGCCTGTCACAGCCGACCCGGGAGACGACCGACCGATGAGCAGTACCGAACCCACTGAGCCGCGCCGCACCGCGCTCGATGCCCTGCATCGCTCGCTCGGTGCGACGATGACCGACTTCGCCGGCTGGGACATGCCGCTGCGCTACGGCTCCGAGCGCGACGAGCACCTCGCCGTGCGCACCAAGGCCGGCCTGTTCGACCTCTCCCACATGGGCGAGATCACCGTCACCGGCCCGCAGGCGGCCCAACTGCTCAACTTCGCGCTGGTCGGCAACATCGCCTCCGTAGGCGTCGGCCGCGCCCGCTACACCATGATCTGCCAGGCCGACGGCGGCATCCTGGACGACCTGATCGTCTACCGCCTGGCCGACACCGAGTACATGGTGGTGGCCAACGCCTCCAACGCCCAGGTCGTGCTGGACGCGCTGACCGAGCGCGCCGCCGGCTTCGACGCCGAGGTCCGCGACGACCGGGACGCCTACGCGCTCCTCGCCGTCCAGGGCCCCGAGTCCCCCGGCATCCTGAAGTCGCTGACCGACGCCGACCTCGACGGCCTCAAGTACTACGCCGGCCTGCCCGGCACCGTCGCCGGCGTCCCCGCGCTGATCGCCCGCACCGGCTACACCGGCGAGGACGGCTTCGAGCTGTTCGTGAAGCCCGAGCACGCCGTCGAGCTGTGGCAGGCGCTGACCAAGGCCGGCGAGGCCGCCGGACTGGTCCCCTGCGGCCTGTCCTGCCGCGACACGCTGCGCCTGGAGGCGGGCATGCCGCTCTACGGGCACGAGCTGACCACCGCGCTCACCCCCTTCGACGCCGGCCTCGGCCGGGTCGTGAAGTTCGAGAAGGAGGGCGACTTCGTGGGCCGCGAGGCGCTCACCGAAGCCGCCTCCCGCGCCGAGGCGAACCCCCCGCGCGTGCTGGTCGGCCTCATCGCCGAAGGCCGCCGCGTGCCGCGCGCCGGGTACCAGGTCGTCGCCGGCGGCCAGGTGATCGGCGAGGTCACCTCCGGCGCCCCCTCCCCCACCCTGGGCAAGCCGATCGCCATGGCGTACGTCGACGCGGCGCACGCGGCGCCCGGCACCGAGGGTGTCGGCGTCGACATCCGGGGCAGCCACGAGCCGTACGACGTCGTGGCGCTGCCGTTCTACAAGCGCCAGAAGTAGACACTTCTACCGGCGTCACGGCCGGGCACCGGGGCGCGGCCCGTCACCCCCGTGTGACCCCGCGCACATCCCGCCTGCCCCGGCAGCGGCGCCTGCGGTCCCCCTTTCACCAGCACTCCCGCGCGTACAGGAGAATTCAGGCCATGAGCAACCCCAAGGAACTGCGGTACAGCAAGGAGCACGAGTGGCTGTCGGCCGCCGCGGACGGCGTCTCGACGGTCGGCATCACCGAGCACGCCGCCAACGCGCTCGGCGACGTCGTCTTCGTCCAGCTCCCGGAGGTCGGTGACACCGTGTCCGCGGGCGAGACCTGCGGCGAGCTGGAGTCGACCAAGTCGGTCTCCGACCTGTACTCCCCGGTGACCGGCGAGGTCACCGAGGTCAACGAGGACGTCGTCAGCGACCCCTCGCTCGTGAACTCCGCCCCCTTCGAGGGCGGCTGGCTGTTCAAGGTCAAGGTCGGCGACGCGCCGGAGCTGCTCTCCGCCGCCGAGTACGACACCTTCATCGCCGGCTGAGGAGTCGTAGCCGTATGACTGTCCTGAACACGTCCCTGCACGAGCTGGACCCGGAGATCGCCGCCGCGGTCGACGCCGAGCTGGTCCGCCAGCAGTCCACTCTGGAGATGATCGCCTCCGAGAACTTCGCGCCGCTCGCGGTGATGGAGGCGCAGGGCTCGGTGCTGACCAACAAGTACGCCGAGGGCTACCCGGGCCGCCGCTACTACGGCGGCTGCGAGCACGTCGACGTCGCCGAGCAGATCGCCATCGACCGGGTCAAGGAGCTGTTCGGCGCCGAGTACGCCAACGTGCAGCCCCACTCCGGCGCCTCCGCGAACCAGGCGGCGCTGTTCGCCCTGGCCAAGCCCGGGGACACCATCCTGGGTCTGGACCTGGCGCACGGCGGCCACCTCACCCACGGCATGCGCCTGAACTTCTCCGGCAAGCAGTTCGACGTCGTCGCCTACCACGTCGACCCGGCGACCGGCCTGGTCGACATGGCCGAGGTGGAGAAGCTCGCCAAGGAGCACCGCCCGAAGGTGATCATCGCCGGCTGGTCGGCGTACCCGCGCGAGCTGGACTTCGCCGAGTTCCGCCGGATCGCCGACGAGGTCGAGGCGTACCTGTGGGTCGACATGGCGCACTTCGCGGGCCTGGTCGCGGCCGGTCTGCACGCGAACCCGGTGCCGTACGCCGACGTGGTGACCTCCACCACGCACAAGACGCTCGGCGGCCCGCGCGGCGGCATCATCCTGGCCCGCGGCAAGGACTTCGCCAAGAAGCTGAACTCCGCCGTCTTCCCGGGCTTCCAGGGCGGCCCCCTGGAGCACGTGATCGCGGCCAAGGCGGTCTCCTTCAAGGTCGCCGCCTCGGAGGACTTCAAGGAGCGCCAGCGTCGTACCGTGGAAGGTGCGCGCATCCTCGCCGAGCGGCTGACCGCCGCCGACGCCCGCGAGGTGGGGGTCAACGTGCTGTCCGGCGGTACGGACGTGCACCTGATCCTGGTCGACCTGCGCGAGTCCGAGCTGGACGGGCAGCAGGCCGAGGACCGCCTCCACGAGGTCGGTATCACGGTCAACCGCAACGCCGTCCCGAACGACCCGCGGCCGCCGATGGTGACCTCCGGTCTGCGGATCGGCACGCCCGCGCTGGCGACCCGCGGCTTCACGGCCGAGGACTTCACCGAGGTCGCGGACGTGATCGCCGAGACGCTGAAGCCGTCGTACGACGCCGAAGCGCTGAAGGCCCGGGTCACCGCCCTGGCCGCCAAGCACCCGCTGTACCCGGGTCTGAACAAGTAGATCCGGAACGTGAAGTCCCCGGTGGGGCACTCGACGAGGAGTGCCCCGCCCTTGTCCCGAGGAGTGACCGTGGCCATCTCGGTCTTCGACCTGTTCTCGATCGGCATCGGCCCGTCCAGCTCCCACACGGTGGGCCCGATGCGCGCGGCGCGCATGTTCGCCCACCGGCTCCGCAATGAGGGCCTGCTGGAGCGGACCGCCGCCGTCCGCACGGAGCTGTACGGCTCCCTCGGCGCGACCGGGCACGGCCACGGCACCCCGAAGGCCGTCCTGCTCGGCCTCGCCGGTGACTCGCCGCGCACGGTGGACGTGGAGACGGCCGACGAGCGCATGGAGACGATCAAGTCCGAAGGGCGCCTCGCACTGCTCGGCGAGCACGAGATCGCCTTCGACTACGACCGTGACCTGGTCCTGCACCGCCGCAAGGCACTCCCCTACCACGCCAACGGCATGACGCTCTGGGCGTACGACACCTCCGCCGCGGAGCTCCTGACCAAGACCTACTACTCGGTCGGCGGCGGCTTCGTCGTGGACGAGGAGGCGGTCGGCGCGGACCGCATCAAGCTGGACGACACCGTCCTGAAGTACCCCTTCCGCACCGGCGACGAGCTGCTCCGCCTCACCCGTGAGACCGGTCTCTCCATCTCCGCGCTGATGCTGGAGAACGAGCGGGCCTGGCGCACCGAGGACGAGATCCGCGCGGGCCTGCTGGAGATCTGGCGGGTGATGCGGGAGTGCGTCGAGCGCGGCATGACCCGCGAGGGCATCCTGCCGGGCGGCCTGAAGGTCCGCCGCCGGGCCGCGAACACCGCGCGCAAGCTGCGCTCCGAGGGCGACCCGCAGGCCCTCGCCATGGAGTGGATCACCCTGTACGCGATGGCCGTGAACGAGGAGAACGCGGCCGGCGGCCGCGTGGTGACGGCCCCCACGAACGGCGCGGCGGGCATCATCCCGGCCGTCCTGCACTACTACATCAACTTCGTCCCCGGCGCCGACGAGGACGGCGTGGTCCGCTTCCTCCTCGCGGCCGGCGCGATCGGCATGCTCTTCAAGGAGAACGCCTCCATCTCCGGCGCCGAGGTCGGCTGCCAGGGCGAGGTCGGCTCCGCCTGCTCCATGGCGGCAGGCGCCCTCGCCGAGGTCCTGGGCGGCTCCCCCGAGCAGGTCGAGAACGCGGCCGAGATCGGCATGGAACACAACCTCGGCCTCACCTGCGACCCCGTCGGCGGGCTGGTCCAGATCCCCTGCATCGAGCGCAACGGCATGGCCGCGGTGAAGGCGGTCACCGCCGCGAAGATGGCCATGCGCGGCGACGGCTCCCACAAGGTGTCCCTGGACAAGGTCATCAAGACGATGAAGGAGACCGGCGCGGACATGTCGGTCAAGTACAAGGAGACGGCCCGGGGCGGGCTGGCGGTGAACATCATCGAGTGCTGAGCGGTGGGCCCTGGCCGGAGCGTTTCCTTCTTTCAGCGCTGTTGTCGGGGTCTCGCGGTTGTCCAAGGGCTCGGTGCGGAACGTTGGTTTCCGGATGGGGCGTCGGCGGGCACAACTCAGCCATGCTGCACGGCATCGACGTAAGCGCGTATCAGTCGTCCTCGTACGGTACGGACGGGCTGTCCTTCGTCTTCATCAAGGCGACGGAGGGTCACTCGTACGTCAACTCGCGGCTCACCGCCCAGACCAAGACCGCCCGTGACGCCGGACTGGTCGTCGGCTTCTACCACTTCCTGTGGCCGGGCAACCTCACCACCCAGGCCGAGTACTTCGTGGGGCACGCTCCCGAGAAGGCCGGCGACATCCTGGCCGTCGACTGGGAGACCACCGGCGACGGCACCCACGCGAGCAACAAGGAGAAGGACGCCTTCATCCGGAAGGTGAAGGAACTACGGCCGCACAACCGGGTGATCCTGTACACGAACCGGAACTACTGGCTGTCGGTCGACACTACTTCCTACGCCGGAGACGGCTTGTGGATCGCCGACTACGTCACGGCGGGGCACCCCCGAATCAAGGCGAAGTGGCGTTTCCACCAATACAGCAGCGAGCCTCACGACAAGGATGTGGCGGCGTTCGAGAGCAAGGCCGAGTTGAAAAAATGGGCCGCCGGCGCCTGAGTCCGCCAAGCGCCGACCGACGCCGCAAGCTCCGCCTGCAGCCGCCCTGCGGGCGGATCCGCCAGATAGGTGTTCAGCAGGTCGAAGGTTCGAAGCTCGGGCCGAAGCGCCTCGTACCAGGCCAGCGCATGAACATTACAGCTGTTACACACCAGACCACGCACGCATGCACCGCAACTCCGCCGCCCCGCGCAGCATGCGTGATCGTGGTCGATGTCCATGGCTCGGCTGCTTCTGTCGACTTCGCGGCAGACCGCACGTCTCCCCTCCTGGTACAGGATCAACAGGCGCAGGAACTCCTTGGTCACGTTGTAGTGCCCAAGGCGTACGAGTTCGGCGTTGCACGGCTTGCAGTACGGGCGCGGCGTACCCGTTGCGTTCAGCGGCGAGTAATCCGTTATGGGCTTGTCTTCCCCGCACCCGCGACACTCGATGACTCCCCTCGCCACCATCTCCTGGACGACACCGTTGCCCCGCTTCTTGCGTACGGTTGCGAGCGGATACCCCTTGGCTTGCTGTTGATAGTGAGCAGTGCAGAGTCCTTTGGCAGAAGCGACTCTCACGCAGTCGGAGAACGCACAACTCCGGCTCATCGCCGCTGCCCTTTTGGCATCGACGGGGGAAAGCCTTCTCCCCCTCAGGAACTGCGCGTAGTGAGCCCTGCACATCCCCTTGGTCAACGGATACCTGTCTGAGGACCGGTCGCACTGCCGGCCATCACCGTTCGCTGCACACACACTCATGCGCCCCCTGACACCCGCCGACTCAAGATTTCACCTGATCAACGAAGAAGTCGAACTCACGTAACGGGCACGAACGTCAGGGCGAGGTTTCAGCAGCGGTGAGGCAGGGCCACACTCATGCAAGCCTGATGTGAAGGACCAGGAAGGAGGGAGAGGTCGTGGCCAGCCGTACCGCCTCCTTCTGGGAGGCTCTTGATGCCGGGGACCGGGCTGCTCTGCGGCGGGCCGGTGTGCGGATGGTGCTGGAGGCGGACCGGCAGTTCCTCACCCAGGGGGAGGGTTCGGATCATCTGATCGTGCTGGTCGGCGGGTGGGTGAAGGTGGTCGCGCAGTCGCACGCCGGGTACCGGGCGCTGCTCGCGCTGCGCGGACCCGGTGAACTGCTGGGCGAGCAGGCCTCGGTGGAGCGGGGGCGGCGGCGTTCGGCGTCGCTGGTGACGGCCACCCCGGCCGAGGTGCTGAACCTGCCTGCCGGGCGCTTCCACGTGCTGGCCCGCTCCCGGCCTCAGATAGCCGCCGCGCTGGAGCGGACCCTGTCGCAGCGGCTGCGGGAGGCCGACGTGCAGCGCGCCGGGATCACCGAGCCGGTGCCCGCCCGGCTCGCCGGGCTGCTGCTGGACCTGGTGGAGCGGTGCGGGCTGCCGGACGCCGACGGCACCGGGCGCCGTATCGGACTGTCACTCTCCCAGGACGACTTGGCGGGTCTGGCGCTGACCTCGCGGCGCACGGTGAGCCGGGTGCTGGAGCAGTGGCGGGCCCGGGGCTGGATCGTGACCGGACGGCAGACGGTGACCGTGCGGGCCGTGGACCAGCTCAAGCGGCTGGCCCACGGGGGGTGAGGGGCCGACGCACAGCCGTCAGCAGGGGGTGTAACTCACTCCCTCCCTCGGCGCCTTGTAGATGCGGTAGCCCTTGGAGTGGGTCAGCTGGTAGGTGATCGTCCAGTCGTCGCAGGTGTCGTCGGGGCTGCTCGCCGGGCCGTAGCCTGCGTCCTGGTGGCTGCGGAAGCTGAGCGTGGCCAGGGTGTAACCGCTGTCGCTCTGCAGGCTGTTGAGGACGAACTCGCTGTCCTGGGTGGTCGACATGACCTTCTTCCAGTCGGCTCGGCTGGAGTCGGAGCCGAGGTCGACGATGCCGCTGCCGGGGTCGTAGTACCTCAGCGCGGTGTCGTAGCGGTGCTGGTTGACCGCGCCGAAGAACGCGGCGAACATGCCCGCGACGTGCGGGGCCCGGGAGTCGTCGGCGACCGCCGAGAAGTCGACGGAGGCGCCCTTCGCGACGACCAGGGTGGGGTCCTTCGACTCCGTGGGGGTGGGGGTGGTGTCCGACGGGGTGGGGCCGGAGCCGGAGCCCGAGTCGTCGTCCCGGTAGGTGTCGGCGGTCGGGGTCGTGGAGGACGGCGTCGCCTGGCTGTCGCCCGTGTTGCGCATGTGGGTGACCGTGTAGCCGCCGATCGCGCCGACCAGCAGCGCCGCCAGCAGCCAGCCGGCAACCCGCTTGCCGGTCGAGGCGGCGGCGGGCCTCGGGGGCGCGGGGCGCGGGGGCGTGGGGCGTGGGGGCGTGGGACGGGGTGGCACCGGCCTCGGCGGCACGGGCTGCGGGGACGGGGGCGTGGGCGTCGGCTTGGGCGCGGGTGGCGGGGTGGGGCGGCGGCGGAGACGGTCGTGCGCGAGTTCCAGTTCGGGGAGCCATTCGGCGAGGGCCGGCCGGCGGCCCGGGTCCGCGTTCTGGGCCCGGTTGGCGAGGCCGGCCAGCCCCGTGGACAGCGCACGCAGCGGGCCGGGGTCCCGGTCGTCCTGGTCGCGGTTGAACAGCCGCAGGGCGAGCAGGCCGAACTTCCAGGAGTCGGCGGCGGTCGTGGCCTTCAGCGCCTCGGGCACCTCCCAGCTGGGGGTGTCGACCTGGTCCAGCACGTCCTTGCCCTTATGGCGCATGGAGTCGCAGTCGATGAGCAGACAGCGGGCCGCGCCCTGAAGGGTGAACAGCACGTTCTTCGGTGAGAGGTCGCCGACCACGATGCGGTGCTTGTGCAGCCAGGCGATGGTGCGGGCGAGGTCGAGCAGCAGTTCCACGCGGCGCGTGTCGTCGACGACCAGGCCGATGCGCCGGCCGTAGTCGTCCACGTTGAGCAGGTACTCCAGCGCCTGCAGCTGGGCCCCGCCCAGGACCGGGCTGTGCAGTTCGTACGCCGGTGTCACCCGGTGCATCAGGAAGCCGGTGACCTTGGTGCTCGGGTTGCGGGACGGCAGCGGGTCGGTGGGGGTGTCGCCCCGGTAGACCAGGGCGAGCGGCCAGGTGGTCCGCTCGTCGAGGAAGGCGCGGTCGGCCGGGCCGAGCAGCTGGCGGAAGCAGACCATGTCGTGCAGGACGTCGGCGTCGTACGAGACGACCGGCAGGTACTCCTTGTACGCCAGGTACTCCCCGGCGAACCGGCCGGGCGGGTCGGGGACGCCGTAGACGATCCCCTGGCCGCCGTTGCCGAGGCTGTGGTCGGTGTACCGGCCGAGCTTGTCGGGCAGTACCCAGGCCATCTGTACGGCGGTCATCGCGGCCCTCCCGGCCCGGCGGCGCGCGGCCACAGGGCCAGCAGGGTGCGGTCGTCGTCGAAGGTCTCCCGGTAGAAATCGAGCATGTAGGCGAAGGCCAACGGGGGCACCGGGGTGGCGAGTTCGTTGGCGAAGAGGCGGGCGACCTTGCCGCGGCCGTCACCGACGGGGTCGCCGAACCCGTCCGTGCCGACGAGCAGCACGGTGCCCGGGTCGAGGCGGAACTCGGCGGGCCTCGCGTCGGCGGGGACGTACGGCATGGGCTGGACGACGGAGGACATCAGCCCGTCGGCGCCGGCCTGCTTGCCGCCCTGCAGCGGGTACAGCTCCTGGTACTTGATCGCCCAGGCGCCGGAGTCGCCGACCGAGATCAGCGCCACGTGGACGCCGTCCCGGGTGGGGGTGGCGGCACCGGCGACGAGGGTGGTGGCCAGCAGGTCGGCCGTCTCGTCGACGGTGGCGTCCTTGCCGCGCAGCAGCCGGGTGGCCTGTTCGCGCAGCTGCCAGTGGACGGTGCCGAGCAGTTTGGGCCAGTCGGTGACCAGGCCGTTGCTCGCCCGGACCTGGGCGAGCAGTTCGTCGACGGCACTGCGGCAGGCGAGCTGGGAGCCGATGTGCGGCTGGCTCGCGTCCGAGACGCCGTCGGCGACGGCGAACACCACGGTGCCGGTGGTCTCGTCCCAGGAGGCGGCCGCGTCGTCCTCGCGGGGGCGGCCCTCGACCCGGTGCGCGTAGCCGCGCACGGAGGCCAGGCGCAGGTCCAGGGCGGGCGTGGACCAGCCGTCGCAGACGGTGTCGGGCCGGTACGACAGCACGCGGCCGGGCGGCCTGGGCGTGAAGTCGGGGACGACGCCGTCGATCACCATCGGGTGCCAGTACCGGCCGAAGTCGTCCAGAGGGAGCGCGGGGTGCTGCGCCGGGGGCGGCGGGGCGTGCTGGGCATGCTGCGCCGGGGGCTGGGGCCGGACCTGCGACGGCCCCGGCTGCTGTGGTCCGGGCTGCTGCGGTCCCGGCCGGGCGCCCGGCGCCGTCGCGGGGGCGGGGCCGGGGGCGACGGGCGGCCAGGGGCCCGGCTGCTCCCAGTCGTACATCTGCGCGGGCTGGGCGGGCTGGGCCGGCTGATCGGGCCGGTCGGGCTGCCCGGTCGCCGGCTCGGACGGCGGGTAGAGCGCCGGGGCGGGGCCGGGCGGGGGCGGGGGCTCGCGTCGCTTCTCGCCCCGGTGGTCGTCGTCGGAGCGGCGGTTGTGGAACAAGGCCACCTCAGATCACATCGATCGCGACGGTGAAGCCTTCCGGCTTGTCCACCACGAGTTGCGGGGCCGCCGAGCCGAGCGAACGGCCCGAGGAGATCACGCTCTTGGTGAGCGCGGTGCAGAACTTGGCGATGGCCGCGCCCACATCGACGCCCTTGTTGGCGACGAAGCCGAACTGCGCCTCGGTGGCGACCTGGTTGATGGTCTGCGCGTCGGCGTCGACGATGCCGCAGGCGATGATGTTCGGCGCGCCGAGCGTGGCCTGCCGGTCGACGAGCCTGCGGTGCGCGGACTTCCAGTCCTCGCCGTGGTTGGGCAGTCCGTCGCTGAGGAAGAACACGGCGGGCCGGTGCACCTGGTAGCCCTCGCCCTTGAGGGCGGCCACGTCGTCGGGTATGCGGCGGATCAGGTCCTCGAAGGCGGCCGCGTAGCTGGTCATGCCGCGGGTGCGCAGCTGCGGGAACTCGCCCGCGCTGCGCAGGTCGACGAGGTGGACGCGTTCGATCACGTCGTCCGAGAAGCCCAGTACGGAGAAGCGCACCTTGGCGGCGGCCATCGGCTCGCCGAGCAGTGCCTGGTGGAGTGAGCGCAGGCCGGCGTTCAGCTCGTCCATGTGCTCGGTCATCGACCCCGACTCGTCGGCCAGGACGTAGATGGGGAGCAAGTGCCCCCGGTTGCTGTCCATCATCGTCGTTCCGTTCCCTGCGTGGTGGGTTGGTGCGGTGCTGTCAGGTCAGTAGGCGTCCTCGGCGAGGCGGAAGCCGTCGGGCGGGCCGACGGAGAACTGCGGGTCCCCGGAGGCGAGGCGCCGGCCGTAGCCGACGACGCCGTCTCGCAGGAACGCCGCGCAGCTGTGGGCGGCGGACACGGCGTCCTGGTGCGGCGGTGCCATGAAGCCGAACTCGGGCCGGGTGGCCACGGCCCGGATCGCGAACGGGTCGGCCTGGCCGAGGCCCAGCGCGATGACGTGCGGCGCGGCCGGGTTGGTCTCGACGTCGGTGAGCGCGCGGTGGGCGTCCCGCCAGCCGCCGCCCTCGTCGGGGGCGCGGCCGCTGACGACGTACACGATGGGGCGCAGCACCTGCCCGCCCTGTGCCTTGACGACGCCGACGTCCTGTCCGACGACCGTCCGCAGCTGCTGGAAGGCGTGCGTGTACGACAGTCCCGGGCGCGCGGTGAGCAGGGGGGTGGCGGCGGCCGGCGTGACCGTGGCGAGCTGCAGCCGGGGTTCGCTGGTGGCGGCCATGCCGAGGACGGAGAGCCGGAGCCCGGCGGACACCTCGGGGGCGGCGCACAGCGCGGCGTGCAGGTCGCTCAGGCCGCGGTTAAGCTCGGCGAGACAGTCCTTGGCGGACTCGTCGAGGGCGAGGTAGATGAGCGCGGTGTAGGCGGGGGTGGGCGAGGTGCCGACGGGTGCGGGGCCGGGGTGGACGGGCTGGGTCAGGGTCGGGGTGTAGGGCGGGGCGTAGGGCGGGGCGTAGGCCGTCGCACCCGGGGCTCCCGTGCCTGGGGCCGTTGAGCCTGGTGCCGCCGCACCCGGCCCAGGCGGTCCCGGCGCGTACGGTGGCGGGGGCGAGGGGGTGCGGGGCGGGGCGCCGGCCGCCGGACCCGGGGCGAGCCGGCCGACCGGGGCGTCCCAGGGGCGGGCGCCCGGGAGCTGCGGGGTGGCCGCCGGCAGGGCCGCTGTCCCGTCGCCGCCGGCGGCCCGCATCACCACGCCGTTCAGCAGGTGCCGCATGACCTCCAGGTCGCCGGCCTGTACGAGGTTCTTGTCGGCCATCGCCTGGAACAGTTCCAGCGCACGCTGGTTCTGCAGCTCGGCCGTGGCGAACCGGGCCTCCTCCAGCTTGCGGAGCATCTCGAAGGCGCCGGCCGCGTCCTCGGGGTGGGTGTTCATGTACTGCCGGATCAGGCTCTCGCTGTCGATGGGCACACCGCGCAGCGCCTCGGCCTGCCGGGCGGCCTGCTCGATCCGCAACTCCTGCTGCTTTGCCTCGAGTTCGCCCTGCCGTACGACGTTCCCCAGGTCGGGTGTGTGGTCGGCCTGGCCCAGCGTCTCGCGCCGGCCCGCGTCGATCAGGGACTCCAGGTAGGTCAGGGACTTCGCGTCGGGCCGTACCGACACCTGGCAGTCGTAGACGACCAGGCCCTCCGCCAGCACGATCGGCTGGGCACACAACTGGTTGAGGTGGTGCTGGAGTTCGAAGGAGCGCTCGATGGCGAAGCGCTGTCCGGCGCCGTGGAACCGGCGGACCAGGTAGCCGTGGACGACGGGCAGGGCGTCGTCGATGCCGGCCCGCACCAGGTTCTTGGCGCCCTCGGAGCCGTCGACGCGGAAGGAGAAGTCGACCTTGACCTCGAAGGCGTGCACCCCGTCCTGGGAGACGACCGGGTTGCGGCCGAGGACCGCGGTACGGCTGCGGGGCCGCAGGTCGACCTCGTAGCGGGTGCGGTAGCGGGAGAACACCTGCTGCGAGGCGGTCATCGGGCGGCCGCCGTCGAAGCAGTCCACCTCGCCGGAGGCGGTGGCGTAGACGACCGCGAGGTGCGGGTCCTTGGCCTTGGTGGGCCCGACGGCCACCCGGGGCACGGGCTCGCGGCTGACGATCAACGAGACCGGGTCGCTCACCGGCCACCTCCTGGCTGTGTGGGACGGGCGTACGGGGCGGAGGGGCCGGCTGCGGCGCCCACCGCCGACGAGGCGGACGGAGTGGAGGCGGATGCGCGCAGGGCGGCGCGCAGGACGGCCGAGGAGCGGGGCAGCGACAGGAAGCGGTCGGGGTCGGTCCAGCGGGCCGCCTGGTGGTCCAGCAGCATCGCCGTACGGGGGCTGCTGCGGGCCACGTCCTCCACCACGTGCCGGACCATGTCGTCGAGGAGCTGGGGATCGGTCTCGGCGCGGGCGAACCAGCCCTCCAGGACGCTGCCGGCGTCGTCGGAGAAGAGTTCGCCGTTGATCACCTCCGCCCACAGGTAGCCGAGCAGCCGGCGCAGTTCGTGGCCGGGCGGCTGTTCGGCGGCCAGGGTGAGCAGGCGGGGGCGGGGCTGCCGGGTGGAGCCGGGGGGTTCCTCGGTGAGCAGGGCGTTGGCGAGGATCAGGAAGGCGAGATGGCCGGAGGGCCTGCTGGACGGTTCGTGCGCCATCTCGGCGACGGCCCGCAGGACCAGTGGCGCGTGCCCGGCGACGTCCTGTTCGAGCAGGTCGGAGAAGGCGTCGCCGATGGCGATGGCCACGTCGATGTGGTCGACGGTGCCGAGCCGGGTCAGCCGCTGCACGGCGGTGGCGAGGTCGGCGCCGCCGAGGCAGAGGCCGTAGGCGCGGGCGGCGGCGGCCTGGGACTGCCACGCGCCGCTCATGTACCAGCCGTCGACGAGGGCGCGCACGCCGGTGCGCACCTGGGGGTCGCGCAGGCAGATCCGCAGGGCGTAGGCGATGGCCTCGCGGCGGAACGCGCCGGTGTGCTCGGCGTGCAGCCAGCCGGGGAACACCTGGGTGGCGATGTGGTCGAAGGACTCGGTGGCGATCAGGCCGAGGGCGGTCCCGGCGAAGCTGCGCACGGACAGCGACGGCTTGTCGACCAACTCGCCCAGCCAGGCGATGAGTTCGCGCTGAATGCGGTACTCGGACCAGACGTGCCGGATGATCCGGGCCGGGTAGCCGGGGTCGCGGTACTCGGCGACCGTGCAGGGCAGCAGGCCGAGGTCGCCCTTGGTGACGGCGGAGACGGTACGGGCGCGCAACTGGTCGGCGAGGAGCCGGCGGGACTGGCTGAACGGGTCCTGGCTCAGGGGTACGGGCCCGTCCCGCACGCTGTCGGCGAGGACACCCCGTTCGCTGCGGAACCGGTCGAGGAGGGCGCTCGCGGCCATGGCCACATGCTCCTGCGGGAGTCCGCCGAGGACGGCGAGGGCGACGGCCTGGGTGCGCAGTGCGGTGTCGCCGAGCGACTCGAACCACTCCTCGGGGGTCTCCCCGCCGGTGTGGTCCATCCGCGCGCGGACCCGCTCGGGGTCGATGGCGCCGGTGCCGTGCTCGTGCGCGAGGACCTCGGCGAGGCGGGCGGCGTGCAGGCAGCCGGCGGCGCTGTCGAGCAGTTCGGTGACGAGTCCGGGGACACCGGCGGAGGTCAGCGCGCCGTCGGTGTCCGGCTCGCCGAGCCGGTGGGTGAGGTGGGCGCGCAGCACGCCGTCGAGGGCGTGGGGGCGGGTGATGCGCTGCACGTACTCGGTGACGTCCCGGCCCAGCTCGGCCTCGGGCCCGGCGGTCACCACCAGGTGGGCGTCGGCGCGCAGCAACAGGTCTTCCAGTCCGGCGAGTTGGGTGGCGCGCAGTTCGGACAGGTCGACGGGCCGGTCGACGAGGAGTCCGGCGCCGGTGCCGAGCCGGGAGAGTTCGGTGAGGCGGGTCAGTTCGGCGACGGAGTCCAGCAGGTAGAAGGACTTGGCCTGGGCGGCGAGGAGGAGGCGTACGGCGGCCGCGGTCTTTCCGGCGCCGAGGGGGCCGCGCAGCACGACCGAGCGGCGCCGCCAGGCGTCGGCGACGACGTCGTCCCAGCGGGGCGGGGGCTGGAAGGTGTGCCGGACGGTCTCCACGACGCCGGCGGCCAGGACGCGCAGAACGACGCCGCGTTCGCTGCCGGCCTGGATGACGATCTTGTCGCCCTCGACCCGGTCGCCGCCGATCCGGGTCCAGGCGGTGCGCAGCAGTCCGGCCCGCAGGCTGCCGGCGCCGACCCGGGCGGTGGCCTGACTGGCGCTCTCGCTCTTGCCGACGGTGTTGTCGGGGGCCGACGGGCCGCCCGGCTGGGCGGTGTTCGGCGCGCCCGCCTGGTGGTCGGCGCCGTGGGCGCCACCGGCGCCGGGGTCGGGTGCGGTGCCGCCGCTGCCCGGCGAGGGAGCGGTCGGCACCTGCGGGCCGACGGGGCCGTTCGGACTGGTGGGACCGTTCGGGCCGGTCGGGCCGGGGGACGCCGTCGGGGTGACCGCCGGTGCGGCCGTCGTCGTCGGCGCGGCGGCCGGCCCGGTCCCGGCGGGGGTGGTCATGAGCGGCCGTCCCCGGCGCCCGTGCCACGCCGATCGCCCGGGGCACCCGGCCGGGGCTCGGGTCTCGCGTCCCTGAAGTAGTCACCGTGAACGGTGATCCGGTCGCCGCCCACGTAATCGCCGTGGACGGTGAGCTGATCGCCGTCCACGTGGTCGCCCTGGATGGTGATGTGGTCGCGGCCGGCGTAGTCGCCGTGAACCGTGACCCGGTCGCGGCCCGCGTAGTCGCCGTCGACCGTGACCCGGTCGCGGCCCGCGTAGTCGCCCTGGACGGATAACCGGTCTTGGCCCACGCGGTCGCGCCCTATGTAGGCGTCGACGGCGTCGCGGCCTGCGGTTGTGGCGCCGTCGTCACCGGCGTCGTAGGCCTGCTGGGCGTGCCGGCCGTGCCGGCCGTGCTGGGCGGGCGGCGGGACCGGGCTCCCCGGTTCGGTCCCGCCGCCCGCTGCTCCCGCGGTACCGCCCGCACCGGCCGGTCCCCCGGAGCCGGCTCTCGCGCGTGGCGGCTCCCCCGAGTCCGCGGGAAGTCCGGGCGGTGCCGGGTAGCCGGGCACGGTGACCCAGCCCCGGCACTGCTCGCCGTGCTTGGTGACGAAGTCGGCGGGCAGGTACGCAGCCGCGTCGATGCCCGGGTAGCGGCCCCGCACCACCTTGCGGTGCACGGCGTCGGAGACGACCACCACCAGGTGTGCGCGGCCGGCCCGCGCGAGCGCCCGCTTGACGGGGGCCGCGTCGACGAGCCGTGCCACGTCGTTGATGCCGGTGCCGGTCCACCGCTGCCCGTTGCGCAGGACCAGGCCCTGGCCGAGGCCGAGGCGCAGCCGCATCCGGTGGTCCTCGCTGTAGGTGTCGCGGTGCCGGGCCAGGGCGTCGTCCAGCCCGCGCACCAGTTCGCGCAGGAGCCGGGTGGGGCGCGTCTCGGGCGGCAGGAGCAGCAGCATGCCGTCGCCGCGGTCCTGCGCCGTGTACTGCTCCGGTCCGATGCCGGCGCGCGCCAGCGCGAACTCGACGGCGTCGTACAGGCCGTCGTGCAGTGTGGCCTGGGTGGTCTCCGGGCGCAGGCTGAAGTCCTCGATGTCGAGGAGCGCGATCCAGTAGTCCTGCGGATCGTCCTGTACCACCATGTGCGACCTCCCGTACCGGTGCAGGGTCGCGTGCGCCCCGCGCCCTCAACTGGATAGAACGCGCCGTGTGCGGTGTCTACGCCAACTGGCGCACAGCGGCCTCTTGCGCGAACCGCTGTTTCCGACACCGCGTCACAGGAGGCGTACGATGCCCCGCTCAGGTTTATCGGAAACCCGCGCACGGAAACTGGCGAAGCGTCATATTCCGTGCTGGAGAGATGAGTTGATCGTCAACCCTGCCAACTCTGGCCACTCGGCGCATCTCTCGCACCCCCCCACACACGCCTAGCCCCGGAAGTCGGTCGGCCGCTCCTTCGGCGCCTCGGCCAGCGCCTTCTGCACGGCCTCCGCGCCGGCCTGCAGTCCGTACACCGGCGTGCCCGGCTGCTGGCGCCAGGAGTCGTCGATGCCGCCCGCGTCGACGGTGTCGAAGCCGAGTTCCTCGATCAGGGCCCGGACCTTCTCCTTGGCGGCGGTGTCGTCCCCGGCGACCGGCAGCGCCATGCGCTCGGGGTCGCCCGCCGGGCGCGGGCGGTCCAGGAGGTCCTGGGCGTAGGTGCCGTTGAAGGCCTTGATCACGGGGTGCCCGATGTGCCGCTCGCTCCAGCGGCTCTCGACCTGCCCCTCGTCCTCGATGGCGGCGATCCGGCCGTCCCGCTGCTGCGGGTAGTAGTTGCCGGTGTCGATCACGGCGACGCCCTCCGCCGCCCCGTCGAGCAGCCCCGCGGGCAGGTCGGGCACGGCCTTCAGCGGCACGGTGACGATCACGACCTCGGCGCCCTTGGCGGCCTCCGCCACCGGTACGGGCGTCGCCCCGGTCTCCTCGGCCAGTGCGGTCAGGGTGTGGGGGCCGCGGGAGTTGGCGACGGACACGGCGTGACCGAGCGCGGTGAGCCGCCGGGTGAGGTTGCCGCCGATGTTGCCCGCGCCGATGATGCCGATCTTCATGACAGACCCTTCCAGGATCAATGCACATGCATGCTTCCGACACGGGCCTCAACCCCGGCACCCACGGGCCTATTCCGCTGCTACGGCAAAGGGGTGCCCCTCCCTCGCGGGACGGGCACCCCCAGGTGGGTCACTTGCTCAGGTGGGCCCAGAACTCCTCGAAGGAGAGGACCTTGTCGCCGTTGAGGTCGCGGGTCTTGATGATGGCCTCCGCCACCGTGTCGGTGACGTTCCAGTCACCGCCCTGAGCCAGGGCGGACTTGAACTCCGCGGCGGTGATGAATCCGTCACCGTCCGCGTCGATCCGCTGGAATTCCTTGCGTGCTTCCTCGATGTCCGCCACCGATCCGCCCCTTTTGTTCGTGTTTCTCATGCCGTGCAGGCCTACTGACGCAGGTCAGATTAACGGCCCGCCCGAAACTCCAGTGCGGCGACCACCCAGGCGAAGTCCTCCTCGTGGGCGGAGACGGGTGTTCCCTTCAGAACGCCGACGAGTTCGCGGTAGCGGGCGAGCCGGGGATGGTGGACGCGTCTCATGCGGTCCAGCACGGTGGCCCGGTCCGCCGTGCCGATCAGGTCGCGCAGCACCTTCTCCGCCTCCGGCGCCGCCGGGTCGACGCCCTGCTCCCGGGCCCGCCCGGCCAGCTCGACGAGCCGCTTGGCGAACCACGTCGACGCACCGGGAGGCGTGTCGTGGCGCCGGTCGGCCGCGTTGAACTCGGCGGCCCCGCGCATCTGCGCCCGGAACCCGGGGTCCTGCACCATCTCCGCCAGTTCCACCCACGCGTCGACCTGCTCGGGCGTCGGGTCGTCCGGCAGGTTCACCGCGGTCTGCCGCATCCTCTCGTGGATGTCGGAGTCCACGCTGTCGAGCCCGTGGAACAACTCCTCCACGAACTCCTCCATGATCCGCCGACGCTCGGCCGCCGACAGCCTCGCCAATTTGTTCATCAGGGTCATCTCCTCCGCCGTAGAACCACGCCGTGCCACCGTCGACAGCACCGCGCGCGTCACCCGCAGCGACTGGATCTGGGTGTCCAGCGCCGCCACGTGTGCGGCCGCGACCTCGGCCACCGTCCGCTCACCGGCCAGCACCCGGCGTACGTCGTCCAGGCCGAGACCCAGCTCGCGCAGGGTGCGGATCAGTTCGAGGCGGGCCACGGAGCCCGCGTCGTAGAGCCGGTAGCCGCCCGCCGAACGGGCCACCACGGGCAGGGCGCCCTCGTCGGACCAGTAGCGGATGGTGCGCACGGTCAGGCCGGTGGCCCGCGCCAGCGCGCCGATGGTGAGAAGTGCGGTGCCGTCGTCGTTCACGTCTGCGAGTCTGTGCCTTCCAGCGGGTGGAGACTCAAGGGGAGCGGTGTGCGGAGTCTGCGGGACATTCTCGACGGGGCGGCGCGGGGTGTCTTCCCGCCGGCCGACGGCACCACGACGGTCGTGCCGCAGCCCTCGCCGCGCGACGCCGGCGTCCTCGCCCTCACCGCGCACTCGGTGGTCTTCACGGACGAGGACCCGGAGTGGGTGCGCGAGACGCTGGACGCGGTCGCCGGCGAGTGCGACGCCCTGGCCGCGCCCATGAACGCGCGGTTCCTCGCCGCGGTGATGGAGCGGACCGGCCGCCGTACCGACACGATCGACGTGCTGCTGGTCGCCCCGCCGCTGCCGGCCGGGGATGGCGGTCCGGCCCTGCGGGAGATCGGCGACCCCGGGCATCCCCGGGTGGTGGCCGCGCGCGAGCGGCGGGACGACGTGCGGGTGTGGGCGGCGGACGGCGGGCTGCTCGTCCTGGGGCGTGGGGTCGCGGGGCGGCTGGAGGTCGCCGTCGAGGTCGACGAGGGGGTACGGCACCGGGGGCTGGGGCGGGCGCTGGTGACGGCGGCGCGGCGGCTGGCCGGGGAGCCGGTGTGGGCGCAGGTCGCGGCGGGGAACGCCCGCAGTCTGCGGGCGTTCCAGGCGGCCGGCTACCGTCCGGTGGGCTCGGAGGCGTTGCTCAGTGCCACGGGGCGTAGAACGGATTGCTCTCGCAGCCGCTGAGGATCTCCGTCTTGGTCGCCTTGTCGACCGGGCAGGCGCCGACGATGTACTGCCGGGCGATGCCGCCGGGGAAGGCGACCTCGACCTGGTCGGCGTACTTGTGGGCGGTGCCGATGGTCTTGTTGACGTCGATGCCGCCGGGCGCGTCGACGTAGTAGTTGTACTTCGACTTCCAGGCCTTGAAGAGGTCGTGGTCGTAGGTCGTCGAGACGTACGGCGAGGGCTGGTTGACGAGGACGTACTTCTCGATGTCGTACTGCCCGTTGATGACGTCCTTCGGCTGGAAGCCCTCCTCGAAGACGGTCTCCGGGTCACGGTTGTCGCTGCGCCACAGGGTGCCGCAGGTGGTGCGCCACGCCGGCTTCGGGGTGATCCGGTCGAGGTCGGCGCGCCGGTCGGCGGCGGCCCGGAGCTTGTCGTCGAACTGGGGGCAGGAGGCCGCGGCCTTCGCGGCGGGGGCCGCGTGGACCGTCCTGGCCGGGGCCGCGGTGGGCGCGGTGGCGGCCGTGGTGGCGAGGACGGCGCCGAGGGACAGGACGGCGGCGGTGCCGCGGCGGCGGCGCGAGCGAGTGGTGCTGGTCATACGGAGCACGATGGCCGCTCGCGCGCGCCTCGGGCGGGACCGTCACCCGTCCGTCGGCGCGTCAACTGACTCTCGGTCAGCGGAAGATCCCGGTGTGTCCGAGCGAGTAGCGGCCCGGCTGGGGGTAGACGGCGAGGCCGTGCGGGCCGCTGCCGACCTTGATGCGGGCCAGTTCGTCGCCGGTGCGGGTGTCGATGGCGTACACCTCGGCGTTGTAGCGGCCGGACAGCCACAGCACCTTGCCGTCGGCGGAGACGCCGCCCATGTCGGGGCTGCCGCCGCCGGGCAGGTGCCACTTCTTCGTGAGCCGGTTCTGGGTGAAGTCGAAGACGGAGATGGAGCCCTCGCCCCGGTTGGAGATGTACATCTCGCGGGAGTCCCGGCTGATGTACAGCCCGTGGGCGCCCTTGCCGGTGGGCAGGAACGTGGGCTTGGCGAAGGTGTCGCCGTTCAGGATCCACACCCCGTCGGCCTTCATGTCGGCGATGTAGAACCGCTTGCCGTCCGGGGAGATCTTGACGTCCTGCGGCTGGGCGTCGTCGTAGGGCAGCTTCTGCTGTCCGACGACCTTCATCTTCACCGTGTCCACCTTCAGCAGCTCGCCGCTGAACTCGCAGGAGACGATGAAGTAGCGGCCGTCGACGGAGAAGTCGGCGTGGTTGACGCCGTAGCAGCTGACCGGCAGCGCCTTGACGGTCTTCATGGTGTGCGCGTCGCGGAAGACGAGCTGGCGGTCCATGGAGGCCATGACGATGGCGTACTTGCCGTCGGGCGTGAAGTACAGGTTGTACGGGTCGTGCACGGGGACGGGGTCGCCCGCCTTGCCGGTCCGCGGGTCGATGGGGGTGAGGCTGTTGCCGAGGTCGTTGTTGACCCACAGCGTCTTCAGGTCCCAGGACGGCACGACGTGCTGGGGCTGCCGGCCGACCGGGATGGTGTCGATGACCTTGTACGTCTTCGGGTCGATGACGGTCACCGTGTCGGACTCGGTGTTGGGCACGTACACCCGGGGCGGGAAGTCCTTGACGACCGGGGAGAGGTGGTTCGGCCGGTCGGCGGCGTAGACGTCGCTGGGGTCGGTGACCGGGGGCATCCCGGGCAACACGTTGACCTGGGGTTTCTTCGGCTTCGGCCGGGGCGCGGCGGGTGCCTTGCTGCCGAGGGCCTCGTCCGCGTGCTGCTGGGTGCCGCACGCGGAGAGCAGGGACAGGACGGTGAGGGCGGCTCCGGCGGCCAGCAGGCGGGCGGCTTTGGTGGGTTGCATCAGCTCAGCAGCTCCGTGGTGGTGACCGCGCGCAGGCCGCGGCGGTCGAGTTCGTGGAGTACGGCGGGGAGGGCGGCGACCGTGTCCGGATATCCGAAGTGCATGCTCACGACGGAGCCGCCGCGCACCTCGGCGAGGACCTTGCGGGTGACGGCGTCGGCGCCTGGACGGGTGTAGTCCAGCGAGTCGACGTCGTACGACAGCACGTGCGGGTAGCCGGCCGCGCGGGCCAGCCGGGCGACGAGCGGGGAGGCGGTGGGGGCACGGGAGGGGCGGAACCAGCTGCCGATGGAGCCGGTGAGCCGCTTGAGCCGGTCGGCGCAGCCGGTGATCTCGGCGCGGGCGTCGGCCTCGGACATGGCGTTGATGGCGACGTGCCGCTGGGTGTGGTTGCCGAGGTCGTGGCCGCCGTCGAGGATGCGGCGGGCCATGTCGGGGTGGTCGTCCAGCCAGGTGCCGACGGCGAGGACGGTCAGGTGGGCGCCCTGCTGTTCGGCCGCGGTGAGCAGGGAGTGTGCGAGGGCGGGGTCCCCCTGGCCGTGGAAGGTGAGGGCGACCTGGGGGCGGGTGCGCGGTCCGTGGGTGATCTGGGCGGGTTCGCCGGGGTAGGCGCGGGGGGCGGGGGCGGTGCGGGGGGTGGCCGCGGGGTGGCCGGACGCGCGGGAGGACGGGGCGGTGGAGGACGTGGGGGCGTTCGCGGCCGGTGAGGCCGCGGCTGACGGATGGTCCGGGGCGCTGCCGCACCCGGCGGCGAGGGCGCCCCCGGCGACGAGCCCGGCGCCCGCGCGCAGCACCTCGCGTCGGTTGGTCGTGGTCACCCGACCATTTAAGGGGGACTGGGTAAGAAAACCGCCGATTACCCCATTTTAGGGAATTTTCGGGTCGCGTTCGGTGACGCGCATCTCGAACCAGGTCGTCTTGCCGCGCGGCAGCAGGTCGACGCCCCACCGGTCGGCCAGTTCGTCGACCAGGAAGAGTCCCCGGCCGCTGACGTCGGTCTCCTGAACCGGCATCAGACAGGGCAGCCCGCGGGACGGGTCGCGGACCTCGACGCGGAGCCAGCCGGTGCGGCGGCGCATCCGGAGCCCGAACACCCGGGCGCCGGTGTGCCGTACGGCGTTGCCGACGAGTTCGGAGACGAGTAAGACGACTTCTTCGGTCATCTTGGGGGTGAGCCCCCAGTTGCGCAGGACGACGACCTGGGCGAGGCGGCGCGCGGTGGCCGCGGACTCGGGGCGGGACGGCAGCGGCACCTCCGACTGCGCGGGATTGCCGAAGAGTTCGAGCGCCTTCAGTCCTCGCTCGTCCTCGACCGCGGGCGACCAGCGCGCCGCGGCCGCACGGCTGTGTCCCCGCGGCTGTTCGATACCCTCCAGCCCCGCCATGCCCCCATGATGGCGGTCCGGAGCCGTCTCCGTGGCCGTTCCGGAGGAATACGCCCCCCGCACGCCCCTGATGCGCCCCATTCGCTCGGCATATGCCGACGGCAGGAGAGGCTCGGCGAGAACCCGGCTGACCTGCGGGGACGACTCATCACGGGGCAATCGTCCGACTCCCTCGACGAGGCAGACTTAAGGCTGCGTTAAGGCTGCCATAAACCGCCCCATCGGGGGACCCATATCGGACGACGCGTCAACTCGGCGGGACTTGGCCCAAGTTCGGCCGAAGGAGTCAGAGGAACTTGGCCTTGCCCGGGCCCTCCTCCACGAAGCTGCGCATGCCCCGCTCGCGGTCCTCGGTGGCGAACAGGCCCGCGAACCAGTTCCGCTCTACGGCGAGACCGGTGTCGATGTCGGTCTCCAGACCGGTGTCCACGGACTCCTTCGCCGCGCGCAGGGCGATCGCCGGTCCCTGCGCGAGCCTCGCGGCCCAGGCGTGCGCCTGCGTGTACACCTCGTCGGCCGGTACGACCCGGTCCACCAGGCCAATGGCGAGGGCCTCGTCGGCCTTGACCATACGGCCGGTGAAGATGAGGTCCTTGGCCTTGGAGGGGCCGACCAGGCGGGGCAGGCGCTGGGTGCCGCCGGCGCCCGGGATCAGGCCGAGCAGGATCTCGGGCTGGCCGAGCTTGGCGTTCTCGGCGGCGATGCGGTAGTCGGCGCACAGGGCGAGTTCGCAGCCGCCGCCGAGGGCGTAGCCGGTGACGGCCGCGACGACGGGCTTGGGGATGCGGGCCACGGCGGTGAAGGAGTCCTGGAGGGCGCGGGCGCGCAGGACCATCGCGGCGTGGTCCATCTCCTGCATCTCCTTGATGTCCGCACCCGCCGCGAACACCCGCTCGCCGCCGTAGATCACCACGGCGCGCACGTCGTCGCGGCGGGTGGCCTCCTCGGCGAGTTCCTTCAGCCGGTCCTGCGTGGCGATGTCCAGCGCGTTCATCGGCGGGCGGTCCAGGCGCAGGGTTCCGACACCTTCGGCGACTTCGAGATTCACGGTCATGCTCCGCAGGTTAGCGGGCGTTCACGGCCGGGGTTACTCCGGTACGTCGTCGGCTTGCGGTCGTGGTGGGTTGCTCGCGCAGTTCCCCGCGCCCCTATAGGGGCGACGAACCGTTTCAGTGCCTCGGGTCCGCCGTACGGCTCGTGCACCGCCCACGGCGACACCCCGTCGTACCCCCAGCCGTGCCGCCCCGGGAAC
>NZ_JBEYVS010000030.1:0-108875 GCF_040644095.1 Streptomyces sp. NPDC047028 | reverse complement strand
CTCCCCCGCGAGCGCTGACCTGGTGGCCGTGCCGGCACTGGTTCAATCCCAGTATCGTCCACACACCCAGGAGCCCCCGGCCGTCTCGTACGGCCGGGGGCTCCTCGCGTCGGGTCCGCTGTCAGCTGGAGAACAGCATGTGGCCGAAGCTCTTGTGGCGGTGGTGGTGACCGTGGCCGCCGTAGTGACCGCCGCCGTGGCCGCCGCCGTGCGGGGCGCCCCAGGCGGGCGCGGGCGGGGCCGGGTACGCCTGCGGGGCGGGCGGCGCCGGCGGGGCGGGCTTGGTCCACTGGGACTCCAGCTGGGTCAGCGACTCCAGCTCGCCGTAGTCGAGGAAGATGCCGCGACAGCCGCTGCACTGCTCGATCTGGACGCCGCTGCGGTTGTAGGTGTGCATCGGCGCATGGCACTTCGGACACTGCATGGTCGGCTCAACTCCTCGCCGGTTGGTCCTGCTTCGTGTTTCCCCAGGACAGACTCCGTCCGCGCCTGGTCGGTTGCACCTTACTTCGGGAATCAGTGCGTCAACTGCGCGGGGACGGAAGTCATCCGCGCGCAGGCGTCCACGACGTCCTGCTCGACCTCGTCCAGCGGGCGGCCGGCGGTGAGCGCCTTGGCGAGCGCGGTGGCCGCCGTCTGTACGGTCAGGGCGCGGGCCGCGACGTCCAGGGCGGGCCACGGGTCGCCGTCCGGGGGTACGGCGGGCCCGCCGGCGTTCCGGTAGGCGGTGAGGAAACGGGTCCACTCGTCGGGCGGGAGGAGCCCGCAGGCGAACCAGGCGGCGGGGCGGGCCAGGTCCCAGGCGGGAACGCCGACGCCGAGGTCGTCCACGTCGATCAGCCGCCAGGGGCCGTCGGGCGCGGGGTGGCGGACGAGCTGGCCGAGGTGCAGGTCGCCGTGGCAGAGGGACGGGGTACAGGGCATGGGGGCCTCGGCGCGGGCCCAGGCGGGCAGGGCGGCCCAGGCCCGAAGTATCGGGGCCATGGCCGGATCCTCGCCATCGGTCGCGGCCGCGCGGAGGCGAGCGACGGCGCGGGCGGCCTTGGCGGGGCCGCGCATCGGGGGCAGGCCGATGGGCGGGGCCGTGCGGTGCAGCCGGGCGAGGAGGGTGGCGGCGGCTTCCCAGGGGGCCGCCTCGGGGTCGTCCGGGTCCACGGGGGCGCCGTAGGGCCAGAAGGTCACCAGTCGGCCGTGCAGGGGGGTGGCGGTCGGCGCGAGGGGGGCGAGGAGGACGTCCGGCAGCGCCGCGGCGGTGGCCAGGCGCCGACCGAGCTCGGCCTCCTCCGTCTCCGGGGCGTGCGCCTTCGCGACGGTGCCGGCATGCCGGACGACTGTGGCGTCGGGCCTGTCGGCGAGGGTCTGGACGGGGCCGCACCGGCAGACCCCGCCGCCTTCCGGGTGCGCGGCGCGCGCCGCGAGGGCGGGGAGCAGAGCGGAGGTGTCAGACGTCACGGGGGCCTCGGGGGGTGGACTGTAGGGCGAGCGTACTGGCACAGGCCGCTCCACGAGGCCGGCTGCACAGCGCGGGCACTGGCGCGGGCCGGGGGTCGGTTCGCTCACCGGCGCTGCCAGGGTGCCGCTGCGCCCACCCGTGCCGCCCCTAGCGGCACGCATGCCCGCAGCTGGGTAGCAGGCTCGCAGTTACATACGACTGGCTGCGACGCGCCCCGTAAGGGGCGCGGGGAACTGCGCGGTGGGTTGGGGCGGGCCCAGGTCGTGAGGGGCGGGAGGAAACGGCCAATGCCGGCGCAGCTCCCCAGCTGCGCCGGCATTTGTGCCGTCCGCCGTACCCCCGTCCCCACGGGGTTTCATGGGTGGATGTCCCCGCCCGGACCGCTCTTCCGGGCCTGGGGTCGCCGCTCAGCGCCCCAGCATCACACCCACGGACGACGCCTGTGTGGCCACTGTCTCCCAGCCGTCGAAGACGAGGAGGAGCAGGGCCGCCAGGGGAAGGGCCATGAGCGTCGCCACCAGGGGGTGGCGGCGTCCCGTCCGGCGTGGAGCGAACGCGGTGCGTCGCGGTGCCGTGTGGGCCATGGTCCCTCTCCTGACCGTCTTGTTGTCCTGGCAGCGGCGGGTGCCTGACCTCGGGGGACGAGTGCTGCACCCGCCGCTTGACCTCAAATCTAGGCGCGGGGCGCCCGGCGGGCGTCATGCCCTCGTACCGAATGACGGGCCTCCCGGAGGATGAGGTGTGACCTGGGCTCTACTCCCCTGGGTGGAGACCCGGTCACCGGTCTCGGGGTCTTCCCGGAGGGGGCGCCCGCCGTGTCCCGCCATGTCCGGACCGGCGGTGTGCCACTTCGCGCCGCTTCGAGTGAGTTCGATCACTTGTCCGTCGTCCGGAAGCGGGGTCCCGCGCGAGGGGTGATCCGGCGCTCCCGATGTGCCCGCGTCCGCCCACGGCCAGTCCGCAACAGGCGCCGCACCGCCGCCCCGGCCACTGTTCGAGCGTTCAACAACACTGCCCCTACGGGGGATTGACGGCCTACCCGCCCCAAGGGCTCCGAGCCGTACGGCTTCCTGACCCCGTCTCACTTCGCGCACCCGGCACGCACAATCCATCCGCGTGAGAGGGCGCGGCCTCTGCGCGCGGGCGGCCGGGGAAACGTAAGCTGTGCCACGTCACAGGGACCGGGCAGCGGGGATGAACATGGCGATGATGCGCCTGAGGCGCGAGGACCCGCGTGCCGTCGGCTCGTTCAGGCTTCACCGACGGCTCGGCGCGGGCGGGATGGGCGTGGTCTATCTCGGTTCCGACAAGAAGGGACAGCGGGTCGCGCTGAAGGTGATCCGGCCCGATCTCGCGGAGGACCAGGAGTTCCGCTCCCGGTTCGCCCGCGAGGTCTCGGCGGCCCGGCGCATCCGGGGCGGATGCACGGCCCGGCTGGTCGCGGCGGACCTGGAGGCCGACCGCCCGTGGTTCGCCACGCAGTACGTTCCCGGGCCGTCCCTGCACGACAAGGTCGCCGACGAGGGGCCGCTCGGCACGGCCGACGCGGCGGCGATCGGCGCCGCCCTGTCCGAGGGGCTCGTCGCCGTGCACGAGGCCGGCGTGGTGCACCGGGACCTGAAGCCCTCCAACATCCTGCTGTCCCCCAAGGGACCGAGGATCATCGACTTCGGCATCGCCTGGGCGACCGGCGCCTCCACCCTCACCCATGTCGGTACGGCGGTCGGCTCCCCCGGCTTCCTCGCGCCCGAGCAGGTGCGCGGCGCCGCCGTCACCCCGGCCACCGACGTCTTCTCGCTCGGCGCGACCCTCGCCTACGCCTCGGCCGGCGACTCGCCGTTCGGCCACGGCAGTTCCGAGGTGATGCTGTACCGGGTGGTGCACGAGGAGCCCCAGCTGAGCGGAGTGCCGGACGCGCTCGCCCCGCTGGTGCGGGCCTGCCTGGCGAAGGACCCCGAGGACCGGCCCAGCACGCTTCAGCTGTCGCTGCGGCTGAAGGAGATCGCGGCCCGGGAGGCACAGGGCCTGACCGACGTACGGCCGCCCGCGCCACGCGCCGCCGAGGCGGACCGGCCCACGGGCCCGCTCGTCGACACCTACCCGGAACCGCAGCGCGGCGCCCAGCGGCGTACGTCCCCGGGCACCCCGGTGCCGCGCGGCGGCGCGCCCGCCCGGGGCGGGGTGGCACCCCGGGGCGGCGGTTCCACGCGCGCCGGTGGCGCCGGGTCGCGGCCGGGCGGACCGCGTCCGACCCCGGCCCCGCGTGGCGGTGGCCCGCGGTCCGGCGGCGGCAGCCGTCCCGCGCCGCGCGGTGCCGGCGGCCGGCCGGCGCCGCGGCCGACGGGCACCGGACGGCGCCCGGCCAATCCGCGCCTGCTGCGGCAGCGGTTGTTCGTGTTCGTGGTGGTGACGCTGCTGGTGGCGCTGGGCATCGCCGTCGCCCAGGGCTGCCAGGGGCCGGCCCGCGGCCTCGGCGACCAGCACGGCGGCGTACGCCGGCACCAGCAGCACGCGGCCACGGCTTTCGCCCCGGCGGACGAGGCAGTCCCGGTGTCCGAGCGCTACCACTCGACCCTGCGGCACGGGTGACGCCAGGGCCGCGGTCCGAGGACTTGACGGCGAGGCCGGGGTCCGACGACCGGACGGCCGGGCCGGGCTACGACGGCTCGACGGCAGGGCCGCGGTCCGAGGACTTGACGGCGAGGCCGGGGGTCCGGTGGCCGAACGGCGGCGCGGGTCAGGCCTCCGGGCGGCCCGTGGCGACCGCGTAGAACGCGACCGCCGCCGCCGCACCCACGTTCAGCGAGTCGACACCGTGGGACATGGGGATGCGGACCCATTCGTCGGCGGCGACCAGGGCCTGGGTGGACAGACCGTCCCCCTCGGCGCCCAGCATCAGAGCCACCCTGTCCATGCGGTGCGGGGCGGCCTCGTCGAGGGTGCGGGCCTTGTCGTCCGGGGTGAGGGCCAGCAGCGGGAAGCCGGCCTCCCTGACCTGTTCGAGCCCCTTCGGCCAGGTCTCCAGGCGGGCGTACGGCACCGAGAACACGGCGCCCATGGAGACCTTGACGCTGCGCCGGTACAGCGGGTCGGCGCAGTCGGGCGAGAGCAGCACGGCGTCCATGCCGAGCGCGGCGGCCGAACGGAAGATCGCGCCGATGTTGGTGTGGTCGTTGACGGCCTCCATGACCACCACCCGGCGGGCCGAGCGGAGCAGTTCGGCCGCCGTCGGCAGCGGCTTGCGCTGCATGGAGGCGAGTGCGCCGCGGTGCACGTGGTAGCCGGTGACCCGTTCGGCGAGGTCCGGGCTGACCGCGTACACGGGGGCCGGCAGCTCGTCGATGACGTCGCGCATGACGTCGATCCACTTGGCCGAGAGCAGCATGGAGCGCATCTCGTAGCCCGCGTCCTTGGCCCGTCTGATGACTTTCTCGCCCTCGGCGATGAAGAGGCCCTCGGCCGGCTCGCGCTTGCGGCGCAGCTCGACGTCGGTCAGGCCCGTGTAGTCGGAGAGGCGGGGGTCCTCTGGATCCTCAACGGTGATGAGATCGGCCACAGGGTGATACTGCCTTGTCCTGGGTGTGGTGCCAACGGCTCGGAACGACTGGGTTACTCGGGGTTACGCGTGATCAAGCCAGATTGGCCGGTCCGGCGTCCACCACCGCGCCGATGACGATCACCGCGGGGGGCTTCACCTCTTCGGCCCGGACGGTCTCGGCGACCGTCGCGAGGGTGGCGTCGACCCGGCGCTGCGCGGCCGTCGTCCCCTCCTGGACCAGCGCGACCGGCGTGTCGGCGGGCTTGCCGTGGGCGACGAGCGTGTCCGCGATCTTGCCGATCTTGTCGACGCCCATGAGGACGACGAGCGTGCCGGTCAGCTTGGCCAGGGACGGCCAGTCGACCAGGGAGCGCTCGTCGTCGGGGGCGACGTGACCGCTGACGACCGTGAACTCGTGGGCGACACCGCGGTGGGTGACCGGGATGCCGGCCGCGCCCGGCACGGAGATCGAGCTGGAGATGCCGGGGACGACCGTGCAGGCGATCCCGGCCTCGGCGAGCGCCTGGACCTCCTCCATGCCCCGGCCGAAGACGAAGGGGTCGCCGCCCTTGAGACGTACGACGGACTTGCCCTGCTTGGCGTGCTCGATGAGCGCGTTGTTGATGGCTTCCTGGGCCATGTACCGGCCGTAGGGGATCTTCGCCGCGTCGATCACCTCGACGTGCGGCGGGAGTTCGGCGAGCAGGTCGCGCGGGCCGAGGCGGTCGGCGATGACGACGTCGGCCTCGGCGAGCAGGCGGCGGCCGCGCACGGTGATCAGGTCCGGGTCACCGGGGCCGCCGCCGACCAGGGCGACGCCGGGGGTGCGGGTGCGGTGGTGCGGGGCGACGAGGGTGCCGTCGCGCAGGCCCTCGACGACCGCGTCCCGGACGGCGGCGGTGTGCCGGGGGTCGCGGCCGCGGGCGTCCGTGGTCAGGACGGCGACGGTGACGCCCTCGCTGTGGCCGGTCGCGGGGGTCCAGGCGGTGGCCCGGTCGGCGTCGTCGGAGCGGACGCACCAGACGCGGTGGCTCTCGGCCTCGGCGGAGGCGGCCGTGTTGGCCTCGGGGTCGCTGGTGGCGATCAGGGCGTACCAGGCGTCGGCGAGGTCGCCTTCGGCGTACGGCCGCCGGTGCCAGGTCAGCTCGCCGGCGTCGGCCATGGCCTCGACGGAGGGCGTGGCCTCGGGGGAGACGAGGAGGATGTCGGCGCCGGCCGCGATGAGGGCGGGGAGGCGGCGCTGGGCGACCTGGCCGCCGCCGAGGACGACCACGCGGCGGCCGGTGAGGCGGAGGCCTACGGGGTAGGCGGGGTGTTCGGCCATGAGGGACGGCTCCTCGTGCAGCTCTGCGATGGGGGCGCGCTGCACCTTCGGAGCGGCCCTGACGTGCGGATTTTAGCTGTGGGCAGGGCAGAGGGCACGGGTAGCCCGGCAGCTGGACGCCGGACCACCACGCGCCGTGGCGCCCACTTCGCCGTGGCGCCCACTTCGCCGTGGCGCCCACTTCGCCGTGGCGCCTACTTCTCTGTCACGCCGGCCGAGTCGAACGTCGCCACCTCGTGCATCGCCCGGGCCGTGCTCTGGACCAGCGGGAGGGCGAGGAGGGCGCCGGTGCCCTCACCGAGGCGGAGGTCGAGGTCGACCAGGGGGCGCAGGCCGAGCTTGTTGAGGGCGGCGACGTGCCCGGGTTCGGCGCTGCGGTGGCCGGCGATGCAGGCCGCGAGGACCTCGGGGGCGATCGCGCGGGCGACCAGCGCGGCGGCACCGGCGCTGACGCCGTCCAGGATCACCGGCGTACGCAGCGACGCGCCGCCGAGCAGCAGGCCCACGATGGCCGCGTGTTCGAAGCCGCCGACGGCCGCGAGGACGCCGATCGGGTCGGCGGGGTCCGGCTGGTGCAGTTCCAGCGCGCGCCGGACGACCTCGGTCTTGCGGGCCAGGGTCTCGTCGTTGATGCCGGTGCCGCGGCCGGTGACCTCGGCCGGGTCGGCGCCGGTGAAGACGGAGATGAGCGCCGCCGACGCGGTGGTGTTGGCGATGCCCATCTCACCGGTGAGCAGGGCCTTGTTGCCGGCCGCCACCAGGTCGCGGGCGGTCTCGATGCCGACCTCGATGGCCTGCTTGACCTCCTCGCGGCTCATCGCGGGACCGGTGGTCATGTCGGAGGTGCCGCCGCGGATCTTGCGGGGCAGCAGTCCGGGCGTGGCCGGAAGGTCGCCGGCGACACCGACGTCGACGACGCACACCTCGGCGCCGACCTGGTTCGCGAAGGCGTTGCAGACCGCTCCCCCGCCGAGGAAGTTGGCCACCATCTGCGAGGTGACCTCCTGCGGCCACGGGGTGACGCCCTGGGCGTGCACACCGTGGTCGCCGGCGAAGATCGCCACGGCGGCGGGCTCCGGGATCGGCGGCGGGCACTGCCGGGACAGCCCGGACAACTGCGCGGAGATGATCTCCAGCATGCCGAGCGCGCCCGCCGGCTTGGTCATCCGCTTCTGCCGCTCCCACGCCTCGCCCAGTGCCTTGGCGTCCAGCGGGCGGATCTGCGCGACGGTCTCGGCGAGCAGGTCGTGCGGGTCCTCACCGGGCAGGGCTCTGCGGCCGTACGTCTCCTCGTGCACCACCCACGACAGCGGGCGCCGCTTGGACCAGCCGGCCTGCATCAGCTCGGGCTCGTCCGGGAACTCGTCGACGTAGCCGACGCACAGGTAGGCGACGACCTCCAGGTGCTCGGGGAGGCCGAGGGCGCGGACCATCTCGCGCTCGTCGAAGAAGCTGACCCAGCCCACGCCGAGTCCCTCCGCGCGGGCGGCGAGCCAGAGGTTCTCGACGGCGAGCGCGGAGGAGTAGGGCGCCATCTGCGGCTGGGTGTGCCGGCCCAGCGTGTGCCGGCCGCCGCGGGTCGGGTCGGCGGTGACGACGATGTTCACGGGGGTGTCGAGGATGGCCTCGATCTTCAGTTCCTTGAACTGCTTGGCCCGGCCCTTGGGCAGCGACTTGGCGTACGCCTCGCGCTGACGCGTGGCCAGTTCGTGCATGGTGCGCCGGGTGTCGGCGGAGCGGATGACGACGAAGTCCCAGGGCTGCGAGTGGCCGACGCTGGGGGCGGTGTGGGCGGCCTCCAGGACGCGGAGCAGCACGTCGTGCGGGATGGGGTCGCCGCGGAAGCCGTTGCGGATGTCGCGCCGCTCGCGCATGACCTTCAGCACCGCCTCACGCTCGGCGTCGCCGTAGGCGGGGGCGGCGGGGCCGGCGGGCTGCTGTGCTTCGGCCACCACCGCAGCGCCTTCCTCGGGCTCGGCACCCCGGGTGTCCAGGTCCTCCGCCTGCTGTACGACGTCGATGGCCGGCTCGGTCTCCGGGGCCGCCGGAGTCGGGGCCGGGGCGGGGGTCGGGCTGCCGGGGGCTTCCGCCTCGCGGGGCGCGGGAACGGTGGCGACCGGTCCCTGCGGCGCCTCCGGTGTCTCGGCTGTCGCCGCTGTCTCCGGGGCCTGCGGGGTCTCCCGGGCCTCCGGGGCCTCCTGAGCGGGGAGCACGATCGGGTGCGGCGGGGTGGGGGCCAGATGCGGAGTGGTCGGCACGGACCCCTCCACGGGCACGAACTCCCCGAGCGGCTGCCCGGGACCGGGGGCCTGAGAGCCGTCCGCGGCCACCGCGGGGTCGGGGACGGCGGCGGCCGATTCGCCCTGCGGCCCGGCGGGCGCGGCGGCCTGCGGGACTTGGCCGTCTTGCGGCTCAGGCAGCGGGGCGAGTACGGCGTCGGCGGCGACGGCGTTGCCGAGCTGCGGGCCCTGGACCTGGTGCGGGGCGTGCGCCTCGGGGGTGCCGTCGGCGGGCGTCGCGGTGGCATCACCGGCGGGCTGGGCCGGTACGGCGCCCTGAGCCGGAGAGTCGGCGGCCTCGGTCACCGGTGCCTCCTGGACGGGGTTGACGGAAACGGGTTCGGCTTCGGCGGCCACATCGGGCGCCCGGGTAGGTTCGGCGGCGACCGCGGGCTCGGGCGCCGGCGCCTGCTGGCCCGCGGCGGCCGTCTCGCCTGCCGGTACGCCGGCTGCGGTGCCGGCCTCGGCGGTGGGCGCCGGCAGCTGATCGGCAGTGGCAACGGCAGGCTGGACTGCGGCGGCACCGCCGTCGGTCGCCGCTGCCTCGGCCACCGGCTCGGCGGGTCCGGAGGCGGTGGCTACCGGCTCGGCCGCATCCGCCCGGCCGGTGCCTGCGGCCGCCTCAGCGGCCTGCGCCGGCTCGGCGTCGGGCTGCGCGGGGGCGACCGGCGCCGCCGGCCCCGGAGCGGCGGGCGCGGACGCGGTGATACCGGCGTCCTCGGCCGGCACGGGCACCGGGACCTGAGCCTGGCCCTCGGCCTCCGCCTGCGCGGTCTGGTCCGGAGCGGTCTGCGCCGGCTCGTCCGCCGTGCCCTGCGCCACCTGCTCCGGTCCGCTCGTAGCGGCTGCCTCCGGGACCGGCGCCCCCGCAGTGGCCCCGGTCGGGGCCTCCCCGGCCTGAGCCTGATCCACGACCGGCTGGCTCGGGGGCACCGTCACAGCCTCGGGAGCGGTGGTCTGCGTGCTCTCCACCGACTGCACACCGTCATGAGCGTTCGCGGGCTGCATTCCGTCGTGCCCGTGCACGACGTTCTGCCCCGGTGCCGTCGCCGCGCTCGCCTGGTGGGTGAGACGGGCCACCGCGGCCTGGGCGGCGCCGGGCGTCTCGGTCGCCGCGGGTCCGGCCGGAGCAACCGTTTCCGCAGCCGGGGCCTGAGCCTCGACCTGAGCCACCGCGGCCGGAACCTGCCCCTGGGCCTGCGCCACCCCGACCGGCACCTGAGCCGCGGCCTCTTCCGCCGGTGCCTGGTCCGTCGCGTCCGGGGCCGTACCCCAAGGTGCCGCGCTCTGCGGGGCCATGTCGTGCAGAGGGGGCCGGCCCTCGGCGTACTCAGGACCCGTCGGCAGCCCGGGCTGGCGCACCGGCGTGCCCGCCGGGCCCCGGTCGGCGAGAGAGCGGACCGGGCTGGCGGAGGCGTCCGGGATCGGCGGGCCCAGGTGCAGGGGCCGCCGCGGCTGTTGCACGGCCGCGCTCGGGTCGTGCGGCGCGGAGAGGATGGGCGAGGGCGTCATGGACACGGGGCCGGAGTCGGGCAGCCGGACTCCGGTGAGGTCGACGGAGCCGCTGTCCCGGCCGGCCGTCTCGTGCGGCCCCGGCTCGTGGACGGCCTCGACGACGGGCTCCGGGGCGGGCGGCGGCACCTCGTTGCCCCACGCTCCCTGGGCACCCGGCAGCAGCAGCTCTTCGTCCTCGGCCGGAGCGTCGGAGAGGTAGGTGTACGCGCCGTGCGCGGGGACGCCCGGCTGCTCCACCATGCCCGCGCTCTCCGGCAGTCCCTCGCCCGGGACCTGGCCGGTGTCCGTCATGCGTACCCCTCGCCCATCGGTTAGTGCTCCTGAAACAGCTCACCCGGAACGGCGCACCGACCGCCCCACCGTGAAGAACGAGCGTGCGTGCCCAGCGGCACGAACGACCCATGGAAAAGACGACAAAGCCATTCAGTGGCATTGTCCCGGTCGTTCCGCCGTCGCGACAGCATGATCCGCGACAGGCCGCTGTGGACTGCGCCACGTTGCGCGTCCTCGGGTTTCGCCGTACCACACCCAACCCAAAACGGGCGTGTTTTCCGGACATTGACGAACGAAGTTCCGGGCCACCGGTGCGGCACAACGATCGGCCAGCCTACCGCGCGCGGTACGACAACACGATCACGGGGCGCGGTCGGCCAGTACCCCGGTGAGCAGGAACGCAACGTTCCGCTCGGTCTCCGTCCAGGCCCGGGTGTCGAGTTCGACGGACTGCAGCAGGGCGCACTCGACGCGGTACCCGTGCTCGCTCAGGTCTCGGCCGACGCGCTCGGCCGCGTCGCGGGTGGCGGCGTGGGTGACGATGCGCTGCGGGCGCCGGTCGGCGACCGCCGAGACCACGGCCGCTCCCCCGCCGCCGACGCGTACGACGTCCGGTTCGGGCAGGTTCTCCAGGACGTGGGGCGCGGCTCCGCGCACGACCTGGAGCAGGACGCCGTGGCGGCGCGCGGCGGACTCGGTGCGGGCGCAGGCCCCGGGGTCGTGGTCGACGGCGATGACGGCGGCCCCGGCGCGCGCGGCCTCGGTGGCGAACGCGCCGCTGCCGCACCCGATGTCCCAGACGAGGTCACCGACGCGGGGCCCCAGCCGGGCGAGTTGGGCGGCCCGCAGCAGTTGCGTCTCCCCTTCGCCGAGCCTGGGACCCGTGCCGGAGCCGGCGCCGGTGCCATGACCGGTGCCGGTTACGGAACCGGCGTCGCCGGGCGCGGCGTACCGCTCGTCCGGCTGGACCCAGCCTCGCGGTCCGGCGGCGGGGTCGCGGCCGGCGATCCAGCCGCCGCCCTCGGGCGCGGTCCCGGCGGCGGTGTGCCCGCCGATGACGATGACGACGTTGGGGTCGCGCCAGGTGTGGTCGGGGGCCTTGTCGGAGGTGACGACGGTGACCTGTTCGCGGGCGGTGCCGAGTTCCTCGCAGATGACGAAGGTGCGGTGGACGCCCTCCAGCAGCAGGCCGAGTTCGGCGGGGCCCGCCCCCGGTGAGGTCAGGACGGCGACCTTCGGGTGGGCGCGGCAGACGTTCACGGCGCGGCGCAGGGTGCGCCGGTGGGCGACGACGACCTGGGCGTCGTCCCAGGGCATGCCGGCCCGGGCGAAGGCGGCGGCCACCGCGGAGACGGCGGGCACGACCTCCACCTCCAGGCCGAACTCCGGTGCGCGCAGGGTGCGTACGACGCCGAAGAAGCCGGGGTCGCCGTCGGCGAGGACGACGGCGGTGCCGCGGTGGGCGGCGATGCGGCGGGCGGCCAGGGTGAGGCTGCCCAGGCGGATGCGTTCGGCGGCGTGCGGGACCTCGGGCAGCGCGAGGTGGTGGGCCGCGCCCGCCACGAGGGTGGCGGCGCCGAGGGCGGCGCGTGCCGTGTCGGTCAGCGGCGAGCCGTCCCAGCCGATCACGGTGACCCGGTCGGCCATCGTCGTCAGTCTCCTGGTTTTCGCAGGTCGTCAGGGGTGCGGTGCCCGGGTGGGGGCACCGTGAGGGTACCGGTTCACCCGGCGTTGCGCGCGGTGGGGCGGGCGCGCCCCGAGGTCAGTTCCACTCGGAGTACTCGGCGTACGAGGTGAAGCCGGCGGTGTCGGCGAGCTGCTCGTCGGCGCCTTCCAGGTCCTCGGGGAGGAGACTCCAGACGATGAAGTCGGTGCGCACGTCGGTCCAGGTGCCGTCGTCGGTGCGCGAGTGGACTATGCACGCGTTGCGGAGCACGCCCTCGCTGATGCAGCCGATCTTCTGGGCGACCTGCTGGGAGGCGGTGTTGTCGGCGGCGGTGCGGATCTCGATGCGCTCGAACTTCTGGTCGCCGAGGACCCACTGGGCGGTGGCGAGGGAGGCCTCGGAGGCGTAGCCCTCGCCGCGCGCCCAGGGGGCGACGATGTACGACAACTCGGTGGAGCGGATGTGCCAGTTGGTCTTGGTGAGCTGGACGACACCGACGAGGCGCTGGGTGAGGAACTCGGTGACGGCGAGGTCCAGGCCACGGCCGGCGGCGCGTTCGGCGGGCGCGTACTGGCCGATCCAGTGCCGGGCGCCGGCTTCGGTGAAGGGCTGGGGGATGTCGGTCCAGGCGGCGATCTGCTCGTCGTTCATCATCTCGGCCAGGGCGGGCACGTCGTCCTCGTCGAGGGGGCGCAGCACCAACCGCTCCGTGCTGATGGAGACGTTGGGGAAGGTGCTAGTCATGCGCCGCTCCGTAAAGCTCGGGAAACCTGCGGGAACCCGCAGGGCCTGCTGAACTGCCCAGCATGCAGCATGAAAGCACTGAACCGCATCACGGGGTCCACACCTGGTGAGGGCGCGGACCCCGTGCGTGTCGGGTGAGTTGCCCGGGTGCGGGATCAGAAGGACGGAATGACCGAACCCTGGTACTTGTCCTCGATGAACTTCCTGACCGCGGGCGAGGTGAGGAGCTTGGCCAGCTTCTTCACGCGCGGGTCGTTCTCGTTGCCCTTCTTCACGGCGAGGAAGTTGCCGTAGGGGTTGTTCTTCGCGGACTCCAGGACGAGGGCGTCCTTGGCGGGCTTCAGGCCGGCGGAGATGGCGTAGTTGCCGTTGACGACGGCGGCGTCCACGTCGTCCAGGGAGCGCGCGGTCTGGGCGGCCTCGACCTCCTTGAAGGTGAGGTGCCGGGGGTTGGCGTCGATGTCCTGCGGGGTGGCCTCGGCGCCGGCGCCCTTCTTGAGGGTGATGAGCTTGTTGTCGGCGAGGAGCTTGAGCGCGCGGGCCTCGTTCACCGTGTCGTTGGGGACGGCGACGGTCGCGCCGCTCTTGAGGGCGTCGAGGCTCTTGACCTTGTGGGAGTACAGGCCGAGCGGCTCCAGGTGCACGGTGACGACAGGCACGATGTGGGTGCCGCGCTTGCTGTTGAAGTCGTCGAGGTACGGCTGGTTCTGGAAGTAGTTGGCGTCCACCGAGCCGTCCTCGGTCGCCGTGTTGGGCGTGACGTAGTCGGTGAACTCCTTGACCTCGAGGTCGAGGCCCGCCTTCTTCGCCAGGTTCTTCTTGACGAAGTTCAGGATGTCGGCGTGCGGGGTGGGGCTGGCGGCGACGACAAGCGGTCCGCTGTAGTCGTGTGAGGTGGAGTCCTTGCCGGAGCCGCAGGCGGTCAGCCCGGCGGTGAGGGCTCCGGCGGCGAGGACGGCGGCGGTGATCTTGGCGGTGTTACGCACGAAAAGTGCCTTTCCTTAAGGGTGGTGCGACCCCGTGTGGGTGACGGGGAGTTCTGGGGTGCGGGCCGGTCAGACGGCCTTGCCGACGTGGGCCGTGTCCGGCTCCTTGGCCTTGAGCAGCCGGAGCCTGGGCACGGGGCCGGTCCGCGCGCCCCGGCTGTGCAGGGCGCGGGCGGTGAGGTCGCCGGCGAACTGGACGAGGGAGATGACGACGGCGAGGATCGCGACGATCACCCACATCAGCTCGGTCTCGAAGCGCAGGTAGCCGTAGCGGACGGCGAGGTCGCCGAGGCCGCCGGCGCCGACGGTGCCGGCCATCGCCGAGTAGCCGATGAGGGCGACCAGGGTGGTGGTCGCGGAGGAGATCAGCGAGGGCAGGGCCTCGGGCACCAGGACCTTGCGGACGATGGTGAGGGTGCTCCCGCCCATCGACTGCACGGCCTCCACGAGCCCGCCGTCCACTTCCCGGACGGCGGTCTCGACGAGCCGGGCGAAGAAGGGGATGGCGCCGATGGCGAGCGGCACGATGGCGGCGTCACGGCCGATGCTCGTCCCGGTGACCCAGCGGGTGAAGGTCATCAGCGCGACCATGAGGATGATGAACGGCATCGAGCGGGTGATGTTCACGACCTGCCCGATGACCTTGTTCACCACGATGTTCTGCAACAGGCCGCCGCGCTCGGTGAGCACGAGCAGGATGCCGAGCGGCAGTCCGGCGAGGATGGCGACGACCGTGGACCAGCCGACCATGTAGAGGGTGTTCCAGCACTCGGGTTCCAGCAGCGCCCACATCTCGGACCAGCTCACTTGGCACCTTCCTTCACCAGCGCGGACTCCTGGCCCTCGGGGCCGACGACGTCGATCTGCAGGCCCTGTTCGCGCAGGAAGCCGACGGGCACCACGTTGTCCTCGTAGCGTCCGGGCAGTTCGATGCGCATCCGGCCGACCTGGAGGCCGCCGACGGTGTCGATCGCGGCGCCGAGAATCGATATGTCGATGTTGTAGGTGCGGGAGAGCTGGGAGATGACCGGCTGGGTCGCCGCCTCGCCGTGGAAGGTGATGTCGACGACGGTGCGGTCGGCGCCGGAGGCCTCGCCGCCCACCGGGAACAGCGCCCCGGCCAGTTCGGAGCCCGGCGTGGCCAGCAGTTCGCTGACCGTGCCGGACTCCACGATCCTGCCGTCGCGCATCAGCGCGGCCGAGTCGCACACCGACTTGACCACGTCCATCTCATGGGTGATGAGCAGGACGGTGAGGCCGAGCTGCCGGTTGAGGTCGCGCAGCAATTGGAGGACGGAGCGGGTGGTCTCGGGGTCGAGGGCGCTGGTGGCCTCGTCGGAGAGCAGCACCTTGGGGTCACCGGCGAGGGCGCGGGCGATGCCGACGCGCTGCTTCTGGCCGCCGGAGAGCTGGGCCGGATACGCCTTGGCCTGGCCGCCGAGGCCGACCAGGTCGAGCAGTTCCAGGGCCTTGCGGGAGCGTTCCCGCCCCGAGTGCCCGAGGATCTCCAGCGGCAGCTCGACGTTGTCCTGCACGGTCCGCGAGGACAGCAGGTTGAAGTGCTGGAAGACCATGCCGATCCGGCTGCGCGCCCGGCGCAGTTCCTTCCCGGCGCGCGGTCCGCGTCCGGTGAGGGAGGTGAGGTCCTGTCCGGCGACGGTCACGGTGCCGGAGGTGGGGCGTTCCAGCAGGTTGACGCAGCGGATGAGCGAGGACTTGCCGGCGCCGGACTGGCCGATGACGCCGTAGACCTCGCCCTCGCGGACGTGCAGGTCGACGCCGTCCAGGGCGGTGACCTCACGGCCGCGCGAGCGGTAGACCTTGGTCAGGCCCGAGGTGGTGATCACAGGATTTCCGTCACTGTCGAGTGCGCGGGCGTGGGTGTGCCCGGGCACGGGTGCGTTCTTTGGGTTCGTGGCGTTCATGGCGTGATGTCCGGGACGTGCCGCTTCTCGCCGCACGAGGGGACCGGCGGAGCCGGGAGGACATCGTGTGCGCGGCGGGGTTCCCCGGCCGGATCAGGCGGTATCGACCTGCATCAGGCGGTGGGGGCGGCGTAGGTCCGAGACGCCGCTGGGGCGGCGGGGACAGGCCACGGCTCTCGCTTCGGGGCGCGAGGCTCAGGGGTGGTGCGGGGGCCCTCTAGAAGGCGCACATTCGACACGTACAACGAGCACCGGGCGTCATGGTCGCCTCGGTCGCAGGGATGCGGCAGCTCGTCGTGGTCATGCGATCAGTAAAGCAGACGTACGGTCCTGACCCGGCGCTCCCGTCCGCATGCTGGACAGCGGCGGACACCCGTCAGGCGCGCGCGGAGATCTCCTCTCCCCCTTCAGTGACCAGTGCGGACAGGGCCGGCAGGTCGTGCGCCACCAGGTCGGCGCCCGGCTCCGTGGCCCGTTGGTTGTGGTCAACGCCACGGCGGGGTACGACGGGGGCGGCGGCGTCGGCCCATTTCGGCCGTAATAAGGTCACCGCATGCTCAATGCCCTGACGCTGGTGACCGGTGTCGCCGCGCTGCTGCTCGCCGCCTGGTGCGGCTGGGCGGCCTACCGTGACCAGCCGACGAAGGACTGGCACCTCATCGGCATGGCCGTGGTGTCCGTACTGGCCCTGGTCCAGCTCGGGGTCGGGATCGTGCAGCTGGCGCGGGGCGAGAAGCCGGATCAGGGCACCACGATCTTCGTGGCGTATCTGCTGGGCGCGTTCGCGTGTGTTCCGGCGGCGGGGTTCATGTCGCTGGCCGAGCGGACCCGGTGGGGTTCGGTGACGGCCGCCGCCGGCGGCGTGGTGCTGGCCGTGCTGGAAGTACGGCTCTTCGACATCTGGGGAGGCTGAGGTGACTGCGGTACCGGAGAAGCCGGCCCGTTTGATCAGCGGGCCGGGCATGCTGCTCGTCTGGTTCTACGGCGTGATGGTGGTCGGCGCCGTGTCGCGGTCCGCCTACCAGATCGGGACGGACTTCCAGCGGGCGCCGCTCGCCTACTCCCTGTCGGCCGTGGCCGGAGTCGTGTACGGGTTCATCACCTACACGCTGATCCGGGGCGGCGAGCGGGCGCGCCGGGCGGCACTGGTGTGCTGTGCCGCCGAACTGGCGGGAGTGCTGGTCGTGGGGACGTGGACGCTGGTGGAGCCGTCGGCGTTCCCGGACGCGACCGTGTGGTCGGACTACGGGATGGGGTACGTCTTCATTCCGGTGCTGTTGCCTTTGTCGGCGATGTATTGGCTGCGGAGGGCGCGTTCCGGGCGGGGTGACTGAGGAGCACTGGCGGGTGCGGGTGCGTTGTGGTTGTTCGCGCAGTTCCCCGCGCCCCTTTGGGGCGCCCCCGTGGGCCGTCCTCTTCGGGCCGTCGCCGCGTAGGTGCTCGACTGCTTCTCCAGCACGATCATTTCCACCCCGTCGGATCCCTTGGCGCGGCCCACCGTTTCGTAGCCGACTCGGCGGTAGAGGCGGAGGTTGCCCTCGCTGCGGTGGCCGGCGTGGAGGCGGAAGCGGGTGGCGCCGCGCTGGTCGGACAGGGCCGTCTCGACCGCGCGCAGCAGCCGGGCTCCGATACCGTGGCCCTGGAGGCGGGGGTGGACGCAGAGCCGCCCGATGGCGGCCGCGCCGTCCTCGGTGAGCCGGCCGCGCACGGAGCCGACGACCTCGTCACCGAGCCGGGCGACGAAGACACAGTCCGCGGCGACCTCCTGGCGGACCGAGTCGAGGGTCTGCACGAGCGGGGCGATGCGGTAGTTGCCGTACAGTGCGGCCTCGCTCTGGAAGCACAGGTACTGGAGCTTGAAGACCTGTTCCGCGTCCTGCTCGGTCGCCGCCGAGATGATCACGCTCATGCCCATGTGCGCACGCCTCCCGCTCACCTGATCACCTGTTGTCCCCCACTCCTATCCCCGCACTTCGGGCACCGCAACCTCCGGCGTGAGCAATCGTCGGAGACATCCCAGACATCTGGAGCGTTCCGGTCCGAGACTGCCCTGTGAGATACCCAACTCACCCGCGATCTCCCGGTAGGTCAGGTCCTTCGGTGAGAGCAGTGCCTCCATCAGGCGGGGGCAGCGGCCGGGGAGGCGGCGGACGGCGTCGCGCAGCGCCCGGTGCCGGGCGGCCGTGAGGACGATCTGCTCGGGGCCGGGCCGGGTGTCACGGGGCGGCTCGACGCCGTAGGGCCGTTCGACGCGGGTCGTACGACGGCTGCGGCGGGCCTCCGCACGTACGGCTTTGCGCAGCCAGCCCTCCGGGTCCCGGGGCGGCCCGTCGGACTCCAGCCGCTCCAGGAGGCGGAGCCAGACCGCCTGCTCCAGATCGCTCGGCTCGTCACCGGAGGCATATGCCTCGGCGGAGGCCTCGGCGGTGAGCAGGGGGCGCAGCGTGGCTACCAGGTCGGGCGTCATATGCGGAACGACGCGCCGCCCCGGCGGGGAGTTGCGGGACGGCGGCGAGACACCCCGAACGAGGGGCGTAGCGGGCAGGTGGTTGACGCGGGTGGGCCGGTTCAGCCGTCGAGGAAGTCGGCGCGGGCGAGTACGGCGGTGTCGGCGTTGTCGGTGAAGACGCCGTCGATGCCGGTGGCGAAGTAGGTCCGGAAGGCGCCGAACGCGTCTCCGTAGCCGTCGGGCGCGTCGCCCTTGCGGAACTCGGCGGGCAGGAAGGGGTTCTCGTCGCGCATCGTGTAAGGGTGCAGGATCAGGCCCGCCTCGTGCGCGTCGGCGACCAGCGTGGTCGGTGTGCCGAGGGTGCCGTCGGCCTTCTTGGGAATGACGAGGTCCAGGGTGGGTCCGATGCCCTGCGCGTAGCCGGCGATCTCCGTGAGGCCCTCGGGCGTGATGAGGTCGGCGACCGTGCGCGGGTCGCCCGAGACGACGAAGTCGTACGGGCGGCTGTCCGCGGAGGACAGCAGGACCACGAGCGGGTTGCCGACGAGCCGGTTCAGCCGCTGGATGCTGGTCGGCTCGAAGGACTGCAGGATGACGGGTGCGTGCCGGCCGTCCTTGCCGTGTCTGCGCAGGGTCTTCGCGACCCGCTCCTCCAGGCCGAGGCCGAGCGCCCGGAAGTAGGTGGGGTGCTTGGTCTCGGGGTAGATGATGACCTGTTTGCCCCGCTTGCGGGTCTGCTCGTCCTGCCACCTCAGCACCTCTTCGAAGGTGGGGATCTCCCAGCGCCCGTCGTAGAGGGTGTTGTGCGGTCGGTTGGCGGGGATGCGCTCGACCGCCCGGAGGGTCTTCAGTTCGGCGAGGGTGAAGTCCTCGGTGAACCAGCCGGTGGTGGGCACCCCGTCGAGGGTCTTGGTGGTCCTGCGGCCGGCGAACTCCGGGTGGTCGGCGACGTCCGTGGTGCCGCCGATCTCCGGCTCGTGCCGGCAGACGAGGTGCCCGTCCCGGGTGGGCACCAGGTCCCCGGCCTCCACCACGTCGGCCCCCAGGTCGAGGGCGAGTTCGTACGACCCGAAGGTGTGCTCGGGGCGGTAGCCGGCGGCCCCGCGGTGACCGATGACCGTCGGCACCGGCAGGCCTGCCGGCCCCCGGTCGCCGTGTCCGGCCGGCCGGGCCTGCGCCGCCCCCGCCGTTCCGGGCAGCCCGAGGACCGCCCCGCCCGCGCCGAGCACGGCGGCGCCGAGCAACGCCCGCCGTCCCGTGCCCCGCGCCGTTCCGTTCACCTGATCGTCCCTGTGCATGAGCGCCTCCTGCCTGCCGTCGGTGCGTCTCCGCGCGGCCGATCGTAGGGGCGTGGGCATGACGGGCGGGAGACCGCGTACCGAACACCCGGGTGACGCCGAGTGTCCGGTGAGCGGCGGGACCTGACGGCCCGTCGGCCTTGCTCGGCGCCGTCGCGGCGCGATGTCCGTCACACCGCCGGCCGGGGGGCCTCGGCGGGCGCGGGGGCGCCGCCGCAGGTAAACCCGTGTCAACAATGCGTAAGACATCGGTGAACCGGGCGTACCCGATGTGCGCTTCCCCGGGAGCCGCGAGTAATGTCCTCACCTGCACAGACACATATCGCTCACTCGACATCGGAGGACCCGTTGTCCCGCTTCGCGCTCATCAAGGCAGTGCTCGGACCGATCATGCGCCTGATGTTCCGCCCACAGGTGGAGGGCGCGAAGAACATCCCGGGTGACGGTCCCGTCATCCTGGCGGGCAACCATCTGACGTTCATCGACTCGATCATCCTGCCGATCGTCTGCGACCGTCAGGTCTTCTTCATCGGCAAGGACGAGTACGTCACCGGCAAGGGCCTCAAGGGCCGACTCATGGCCTGGTTCTTCACCGGCGTCGGCATGATCCCCGTGGACCGCGACGGCGGCCGGGGCGGGGTCGCCGCGCTGATGACCGGCCGGCGCGTGCTGGACGAGGGCAAGGTGTTCGGGATCTACCCCGAGGGCACGCGGTCCCCCGACGGCCGGCTGTACCGGGGCCGCACCGGCATCGCGCGGCTGACGCTGATGACGGGGGCGCCGGTGGTGCCGTTCGCCATGATCGGTACGGACAAGTTGCAGCCGGGGGGTGCGGGGATGCCGCGTCCCGGGAAGGTGACGGTGCGGTTCGGTGAGGCGATGGAGTTCTCTCGGTACGAGGGGATGGATCGGGACCGGTATGTGCTGAGGGCGGTCACCGATTCCGTGATGGCTGAGGTCATGCGGTTGTCCGGGCAGGAGTACGTGGACATGTATGCCACCAAGGCCAAGGCTGCGTAGCGCCGACGGCGGTTCGCTCGCGTTTCGGGTGCGGGTGCGTTGTGGCTTGTCGCGCCCACGCGGCGGAGCCGCAAATCGATACGGCCCCGCGCCCCTAGGACCTGTCCGGCGGATCTTCGTGGGCCCGCGACGCCTGGCACGCCCTGGCTGGGTCGCCTCACTCTGTGTCTTCCAGTTTCTGTTGCTTCAGTAGGAACCAGGCCGCCAGGGCCGTCGCCAGGAGTACTGCTGCTCCTGCTGCTGAGGCGAGTTGCAGGCCGTCGACGAATGAGGTGCGGGCTGCTTCCAGCATGTGCTGGGCGGGGGCGGTCGGCATGGTATTCGACGCCTCCACCGCCGCGCCCAGGGATTCGTGGGCCGCTTCGGGGGTGCCCGGGGGGCCGGGGAAGTCCCGGTAGACGCCTGTGACGATGGAGCCGAGCAGGGCGATGCCGAGGGCGGCGCCGAGTTCGTAGGCCGTTTCGGAGACCGCTGAGGCCGCGCCCGCCTGGTCCTTGGGGACGCTGGAGAGGATGACGTCGGCGGTGACGGTGAAGGAGAAGCCGGCGCCGATTCCGACGACGAGGAGGGCGGCCCCGAGGAGCGGGTAGCCCGTCGAGCGGTCCAGCGTGGTGAGGACGGCCAGGGCCAGGCCCACCGCGGCCAGGCCGCCGGAGACCACCGCGCGGACCGAGAAGCGGCGGGCCGCCCGGCCCGCGACCAGGCCGGCGGCCACGGCGCCGACGGCGGCGGGCAGTTCGGCCAGGCCCGCCTCGAAGGGGTGCCTGCCCTGGACGAGTTGCAGGTACTGGGAGAGGAAGAACACCAGGCCGGACATGCCCAGCACGGTCAGCAGGTCGGCGAGGACCGCCCCGCTGAAGCCACGGCTGCGGAACAGCCGCATGTCGAGCAGCGGGGTGGGCATGGTCAGCTGGCGGTGTACGAAGCCGTACAGGGCCGCCGCTCCCAGCAGGCCCACGGCGAGGCCGGGCAGGGCGAACCCGCGGGTCGCCGCCTCCTTGACCGCGTAGACCACGGCGATCATGCCGACCAGGGACAGCAGCACGCTGGTCAGGTCCCAGGGGCCCGGGTCGGGGTTTCTGGACTCGGGGAGCGTGCGGACGCCGACGAGGACCAGGACCGCCATCACCGGCAGGTTGATCAGGAAGACCGACCCCCACCAGAAGTGCTCCAGCAGGAAGCCGCCCGCGATCGGGCCGACGGCGGTGCCGGCGGACGCGGTGGCGCCCCAGATGCCGACGGCGAGACTGCGCTCGCGCGGGTCGTGGAAGATATTGCGGATCAGGGCGAGGGTGGCGGGCATCAGGGTCGCGCCGGCGATGCCGAGCAGCGCCCGCGCCGCGATCATCAGTTCGGGTGTCGTCGCGTAGGCGTTGAGGACCGATATCGCGCCGAACGCCGTGGCGCCGACGAGCAGGATCCGCTTGCGGCCGATGCGGTCGCCGAGGCTGCCCATGGAGACGAGCAGCCCGGCGATGACGAAGGAGTAGACGTCGCCGATCCACAGCAGCTGCGTGCCGGTGGGGCGCAGGTCCTCGCTGATGTACGGGGTCGCCAGGCCGAGGACGGTCGCGTCGACGGCCACCAGCAGCACGGCCAGGACGAGGACGGACAGCGCGAGCCAGCGGCCCGGTCGCTTCTCCGTCTCGACCGTGCCGGCCGGCTGCAGGGTGCTGGTCATGGTTCCTCTCTCCGTAGTGCGCCGCCGAGCAGCAGCTCGACGATCATGTGGTGGAAGTCGTTGGGGGCGACCTTGCCGCTCTGTACGACCCAGGCGGCCGAGGCCATCAGTCCGAACAGGGCCTCCGTCAGCCAGGGGGGCGTGAGGTCGATGCGGAACTCGCCGCCCTCCTGGCCGCGCCGGAACAGCGCGGCGATGCGGGCGTCGAGGCGGGCCCAGCCCGCGTGCTGCCCGTCGCCCTCGAACAGCTGGTTCTCGGTGTAGAGGAAGGACAGCAGTCCGGCGGCCGGTTCCAGTTCCCGCACCAGCCGCCGTACGGCCTCGCCCGCGGGCCCCTCGTCGAGGCGGGCCGCTTCCAGTGCCGCCTCGCACTCCGCGATGCCGAGCGCCTCCAGGGCGCGGACGAGCGCGTCGCGCCCGGCGAAGTGCCGGTGCAGCGTGGCCCGGCTGATGCCGGCGGCCCTGGCGACCTCGTCCATGGTCGCGGTGGACTTGCGGGTCAGCAGGGCCGCGGCGCTGCGCAGCACGTGGTCACGGTCGACGGCCATGAGACAAGGGTAGCGCATGTGAGACATTCTTGTCTCATTATGGGCGTGCGCGTCTCATGGGAGGGTGTTCGCGGTGTCCTTCAGTGCCAGGGCAGCTGTGCGCGCCGCTCCCAGTAGACGTGCGGGTCCTCCGCGAGGCCGGCGAGGCGCTCCAGATGGCCGTCGTCGAGGTCCACGGCGGGTGCGTGGAGGTTGGAGGTGAGCTGGGTGACGGTCGCGGCGCCGGAGAGGACCACGCCCGACCACGGCCGGCGCAGGACGAGGGCGAGGGCTACGGCGTCGCAGCCGAGGGAGGTCTCGTCGGCCACGGCCTTCAGGGCGTCCGGGGCGTGCGGTGCCGCGAGCCGGCCGTTGGCCATGCCCTCCTTGACGATGACGGTGAGCCCGGCGTCGTGCGCCTCGGCGAGGGCGGGACCCGCCGAGGTCTCCAGGGCGTTGTAGGTCGACTGGACCGTACGGAAGAGGGGCTCGCCGTCGACGGTCACGGCGAGGGCCGCGCGGATCGCGTCCGCCTGGGCGGGGCCGCTGGTGGAGAAGCCGATCGTCAGGCCCCCGGCGGCGGCCTCGGCGAGCCGCGCGTGCAGTTCCGTGTCGGTGAGGGCCGGGCTGTCCGGGGTCACCGAGTGGATCTGGTAGAGGTCGAGCCGGTCGCCGAGCAGCTCGTCGGTCTCGGCGCGCTGGCGCTCGTAGGTGGCGAGGCCGTGGTCCTTGACCTCGTGCGTCTCGGCGTCCGCCGACCAGCCGGCGGTGTAGGTGTAGCCCCACTTGCTGCCGACGACCACGTCGTCGAGGCCGGGGCGGGCTGCCAGCCAGTCGGCGAGGAACTCCTCCGAACGGCCGTAGGAACGGGCGACGTCGACATAGCGGACGCCTTGGGCGTAGGCGGCGTCGAGGAGTTCATGGGTACGGGTGCGGAGCGCGTCCGCGCTGCGGTTCGCTCCGAGGTCCTCGTCCCGGCCCAGCGTGATGTAGCCGGGGCGGCCGACTGCGGCGAGGCCCAGGCCCAGGTGGCAGGTGGGGGTTGTCGCTGTCGCCAGGCGGGCGAAGGGCATCGCGGGCTCCGTTCGGTCGGGGGTCCGGTACGGATTCGGTTCGACCAACGTAAGCCCACGATGCTCTTTGGCTGCGCCTGAGGGGGCGGTTCGTGCGGTGCCGTTCGCGCTTGCGGCACCGTCGTGGCTTGTCGCGCCCACGCGGCGGAGCCGCACATCGAGACAGCCCCGCGCCCCTTTGGGGCGCGCACAGGCGGACGTCGAATCAGTTCTGTTTCTTGGCGTTGGCCCAGGTGTGCTGGGTCGCCACGTTCTGCTTCAGTTCCGTGAGCTGGATCGCCACCGCGCTCGGGGCCGTGCCGCCCCGGCCGTTGCGGGAGGCCAGGGCGCCGGGGACGTTGAGGACGGTGCGGACCTCGGGGGTGAGGTGAGGGGAGATCTTGGCGAACTGTTCGTCGGTGAGGTCGTCCAGTTCCTTGCCGTCGGCCTCGGCGACCTTCACGCACTCGCCGGCGACCTCGTGCGCCACCCGGAACGGCACGCCCTGCTTGACCAGCCACTCGGCGATGTCGGTGGCGAGGGAGAAGCCGGCCGGGGCCAGTTCCTCCATGCGCTCGCGGTTCACCGTGAGGGTGGCCATCATGCCGGTGAAGGCCGGGAGGAGGACCTCCAGCTGGTCGCAGGAGTCGAAGACCGGCTCCTTGTCCTCCTGGAGGTCGCGGTTGTAGGCGAGGGGCAGGGCCTTCAGGGTCGCCAGGAGGCCGGTGAGGTTGCCGATCAGGCGGCCGGACTTGCCCCGGGCCAGCTCGGCGATGTCCGGGTTCTTCTTCTGCGGCATGATCGACGAGCCCGTGGAGAACGCGTCGTGCAAGGTCACGAAGGAGAACTCCTTCGTGTTCCAGATGATGACCTCCTCGGCGATCCGGGAGAGGTTCACGCCGATCATCGCGGTGATGAAGGCGAACTCGGCCACGAAGTCCCGGGAGGCCGTGCCGTCGATGGAGTTTCCGGCGCTGCCGTGCTCGAAGCCGAGGTCCTTCGCCACCGCCTCCGGGTCCAGGCCGAGGGAGGAGCCCGCGAGGGCGCCCGAGCCGTACGGCGACACCGCCGTGCGCTCGTCCCACTGGCGCAGCCGCTCCGCGTCCCGGGACAGCGACTGGACGTGCGCCAGCACGTGGTGGGCGAACAGGACCGGCTGGGCGTGCTGGAGGTGGGTGCGGCCGGGCATGGCCACGTCCGGGTGGGCCTCGGCCAGGCCGACCAGCGCGTCCTGGAGCTCGGCGATCAGGCCGCCGATGATCCGGGCGTGGTCGCGCAGGTACATCCGGAAGAGGGTGGCCACCTGGTCGTTGCGGGACCGGCCGGCGCGCAGTTTGCCACCGAGGTCGGGACCGAGCCGCTCCAGCAGACCGCGCTCCAGGGCGGTGTGGACGTCCTCGTCGGCGATGGTGCCCACGAACGAGCCGTCGGCGACGTCGGCCTCCAGCTGGTCGAGTCCGGCCAGCATCCGGGTCAGCTCGTCGTCCGTGAGGAGCCCCGCCTTGTGCAGCACGCGCGCATGGGCACGGGAACCGGCGATGTCGTACGGCGCCAGTCGCCAGTCGAAGTGGACGGACGCGGACAGCTTCGCCAGGGCCTCGGCGGGACCGTCGGCGAAACGGCCGCCCCAGAGCCGTACGTCACCGCTGTTGCTGCTCACTGACCTGCGCTCCTCAAGAAAGGTGATGTATGGCGCCCCTGAAAGGGGCGCGGGGAACGGTGCGACCAGCCACATACGACCCGCACCGTTCCACCGCCCCCAACGGAACTCTCAGGCGAGATCCCGCTTCGCGGCGATCTTCGACGACAGGCTGTAGATGTCGATGAACCCCTTGGCCGCCGCCTGGTCGAACGTGTCGCCCGTGTCGTACGTGGCCAGGTTGAAGTCGTACAGCGACGACTCCGAGCGCCGGCCGGTGACGACCGCGCGGCCGCCGTGCAGGGTCATCCGGATGTCGCCGGAGACGTGCTGGTTGGCCTCGTTGATGAAGCCGTCCAAGGCACGCTTGAGCGGGGAGAACCACTGGCCGTCGTAGACCAGCTCGCCCCAGCGCTGCTCGACCTGCCGCTTGTAGCGGGCCAGCTCGCGCTCGACGGTGACGTTCTCCAGCTCCTGGTGGGCGGTGATCAGGGCGATCGCGCCGGGGGCCTCGTAGACCTCGCGGGACTTGATGCCGACGAGGCGGTCCTCGACCATGTCGATCCGGCCGATGCCCTGGCCGCCGGCCCGCTCGTTGAGCTGCTGGATCGCCTGGAGCACGCTGACGGGCTTGCCGTCGATGGCGACCGGGACGCCTTCCTTGAACGTGATGACGACCTCGTCGGCCTCACGCGGGGTGGCCGGGTTGGAGGTGTACTCGTAGATGTCCTCGATCGGGGCGTTCCAGATGTCCTCCAGGAAGCCCGTCTCGACGGCGCGCCCGAAGACGTTCTGGTCGATGGAGTACGGGGACTTCTTGGTGGTGGCGATCGGGAGCTGCTTGGCCTCGCAGAAGGCGATCGCCTTGTCCCGGGTCATCGCGTAGTCGCGGACGGGGGCGATGCACTTCAGGTCGGGGGCGAGGGCGACGATGCCGGCCTCGAAGCGGACCTGGTCGTTACCCTTGCCGGTGCAGCCGTGGGCGACCGTGGTGGCGCCGTGCTTCTGGGCGGCGGCGACGAGGTGCTTGACGATCGTCGGCCGGGAGAGGGCGGAGACCAGCGGGTAGCGGTCCATGTACAGGGCGTTGGCCTTGATCGCCGGGAGGCAGTACTCGTCGGCGAACTCGTCCTTGGCGTCGGCGACCTCGGCCTCGACGGCGCCGCACGCGAGGGCGCGCTTGCGGATGACGTCCAGGTCCTCGCCGCCCTGGCCGACGTCGACCGCAACGGCGATGACCTCGGCGCCCGTCTCCTCGGCGATCCAGCCGATGGCGACGGAGGTGTCCAGACCGCCTGAGTAGGCGAGTACGACGCGCTCGGTCACGGGTTTCTCCTCACAGTGCATTCGCTGACATGCATGAGTATGCAGAACTCCGCATGATTCGTCAATCGGGGCGCGCCCGGGAGTCTCCCGCCCGAGATTTACTTAGACAGCCGAAAGATCTCCGTCGATAATCACCTGTCATGGGAAAGACCTATGAGCGCATAGACGGCAGGCTCCGGACGTTCATCGAGGAGCAGCCCCTCTTCTTCACCGCGACCGCTCCGCTGTCCGGCGACGGCACGGTCAACCTCTCCCCCAAGGGCCTGAGGGGCTCATTCGCCGTCCTCGACGAACTCACCGTCGCCTACCTCGACTTCGCCGGCTCCAACGCCGAGACGATCGCGCACCTGCGGGAGAACGGGCGGATCACCCTCATGTGGTGCGCCTTCCAGGGGCCGCCGAACATCGTGCGCGTCCACGGCCGGGGCGAGCCGGTCTTCCGCGACGACCCGCGCTTCCCGGAGCTGCTGGGCCACTTCCCGGACATCGACACCGGCACGCACGGACTGCGCGCGGTCGTCGTGGTGCGCGCCGAACTGGTGCGGGACACCTGCGGCTACGCGGTGCCCTTCATGGCGTACGAGGAGGACCGCGACCTGCACGGCAAGCGGTTCGCGCGGGAGGACGACACCTCGCTGAACGCCTACTTCGAGAAGAAGGAGCACGTCGCGACGAGCCTGGATGGCCTACCCGGGCTGCCGTTGCCCCTGCCGCCCTCTAGCGTCTGAGCCATGCGCCCCGGTCTCGCCCTCGCCCTCGTCTCCGCGTCCGTCGTCTGCGTGCTCGGTGCGGCGCCGCGGGCGGAGCAGCCACTGCCGGCGCGGCTGGCGGACACCGGGGGCGGGACCCAGCTGATCGTCGCCCGGGCCCCGCGAACCGAGTCGACGTCGGGCACGGTCAGCTGGTGGGACCTGCGGGACGGCCGGTGGGTACGCGCCGGATCGGCGCCGGCGCGGTTCGGGGCCAACGGGCTGGTCGAGGGCACGTCACGCAAGCAGGGCACGAACACCACGCCGACCGGGCTCTACGACATTCCGTTCGGCTTCGGCATCGAGGCACCGCCGAGCGGTACGACCGTCGAGTACCGGCCGGTGCTGGAGAGTTCGTGGTGGTGCGAGGACACCGCCTCCCGCGCGTACAACCGCTGGGTCGATCCGCTGCCGGCGGACTGCCGGGGCGCCGAGTCCGAGCACCTGGTGTCCTACCGGCCGCAGTACTCGTACGGGCTCGTCATCGGGTTCAACTACGAGCGGCCCGTGCGGGGGCGGGGGGCCGGAATCTTTCTGCACGTCAACGGGCGAGGGGCGACGGCGGGGTGTGTGTCGGTACCGTCCGACGACATGCGGCGGATCCTGCGGTGGGCCGAGCCCTCTCGCTCGCCGCACATCGTCATCGGTACGGCCGACGGAGTCACAGCGGTCACGCGGTATTGAGCCTCGGTGCGCCCACGCGGCGGAGCCGCACATTGCCGCAGCCTCGCTCTTCGGGCGGCCTGGCACCAGCCGGGCACGCCGCCACCCGCACCGGCCACGACCCCGACCGCGGCGCCGGCCGAGCGGTTGCGCGCGCGGGAGCAGCCCGCGTCCGCCTGCCGGGACCGCCGTCGGACGGCCGAGCTCGACCGACTGCCGCTGGAGGACGCGGTCCGGGCGTGCCAGGACGGGCCGGAGACGGAGGAGGTGCGCAGGCTGCTCGTGCTGCGGGATGTGGAGCCCGACTCCGGCATCCCCGGTTACGACACCTACCGGGTGCACCCTGAGCATCCCTCTCACGCCCACCCGGACATCGCCGCACTGTTCGCGGGCCCAGGTGGATGACCGACGCGGCGCGCGTCACGGTTCCTCCGCTCCGCCCCGGTCCGACTGCTCGATCCGGTCGTCGACTGGTAGATCGGGCAGCGGGCGGGCGTCTTCGCGCTCGACGGCCGCCTGGTGGAGGCGCAGCACGCGGTAGCCGCCGATCTGTTCGGGCTCCCGGCCGGTGAAGTGGGCGAGCACGGTGCCCTCGGGTGCTCGTAGGGTGCGGCGAGTGCCCGACTCGCGGTCGTCGCCCGTTCCCGACTCCCACCTCTCGGCGGTGACGGTGATGTGCGCCCAGCGGACCGCGCGCATCGAGTCGCGGTCGGCGATCACGAAGCCGTCCTCGAAGCAGTAGAGGTGCGTCATCGGGCCGCCCTCGCGTCGCTCGAACCGGGGCCAGCAGGTGAGGCCGGCCAGGCCCAGGCCCATGACCAGGCACAGGGTCGTGACCAGACCGTCGGGCCAGCGGTGAACACCGCTGACCAGCTCGTAGCTCGCCGTCCCTACGAAGAGCACGCCCAGCATCATGAAGAACGCGTCGCCGCCCGCGGATCGCGGGACCGCGAGTCCCCGGTACCCGCCCAGCCCGTCGGCCGCCCCCATCGCCAGCGCCGCCTCGCGTTTGTTCACGCAGCCCTCCCCGCACGCGTGCCCGCCCCCACGGCCCCGCCGCGGGTCCCGCCTCCTCCAGGGAGACGCTGCGGAGCCCGTCCGGGTTCCTGGGCGAGGCAGCGCACGGGCTTCCCGCGTGCGCCGCTCAACTGCCCACCAACGTCACCGGTATTGCCCCTAGGTGCGTTCACCGGCCGGAAGTCCGACAGTGAACGTGGTCGCCCCCGGGCTGCTCGCCAGCCCCACGGTTCCCCCGTGTGCCTCCGCCACCGCGGAGACGATCGACAGGCCCAGGCCCGCTCCGCCGCCCGGGGCGTGGGGGCGGCGACGGTGTTCCGCGCGGGTGAAGCGTTCGAAGACGTGGGGCCGGATGTCGTCCGGGACGCCGGGACCGTCGTCGTGCACCAGGAGCCGAGCCCCGTCCGGGCCGGAGTCCAGGGTCACCGATACCTTGGTGCCCACGGGTGTGTGCAGACGGGCGTTGGCCAACAGGTTGGCCAGCATCTGCTGGAGGCGGTGGGCGTCGCCGGTGACGGTGACCGGTTCCTCGGGGAGGTCCAGGGTCCAGCCGTGCTCGGGGCCCGCCGCACGCGCGTCCGTGACCGCGTCCAGCACCAGGCGGGTGAGGTCGACCGGCAGGGACTCCAGCGGGCGGCCGGCGTCCAGGCGGGCCAGCAGGAGCAGGTCGTCGACCATCTCCCCCATCCGGGACGACTCGGCCGTGATCCGCTCCAGCGCCCGTGTCACCTCCGGCGGCACCGGCCCCGGATGCAGGAGGGCCAGTTCGGCGTGGCCGCGCACGGAGGCGACCGGGGTGCGCAGCTCGTGGCTGGCGTCGGCGGCGAACCGGCGCAGCCTCTCCTCGCTGGCGTGGCGCTTGGTCAGGGCGCCCTCGACGTGGCCGAGCATGCGGTTGACGGCGGCGGCCACCCGTCCCACCTCGCCGTGCGGGTCGGACTCGGGCACCCGCGCGGGCAGCGCGACCTCGCCGCTGGCGAGCGGGAGTTCGCTGACCCGGGTGGCGGTGGCGGCGACCCGGCTGAGCGGGCGGAGCGACCAGCGGACCCAGCCGGCGCCGGCCACGCCGGCCACCACCAGGGCGAGGCCGAAGACGATCCCGGCCACCAGTTCCAGCCGGTGGACGGCGGCCTGCACGGACTCCAGGGGGAGGCCGACGATCAGGACGTCGCCGTCCCGGCCGGGTGAAGCGAGGACCCGGTAGTCGTCGAGGGCGGAGAGGTCGACCGTGTGCGGTCGGCTGTCGGCCGGCACGGCGGCGAGGCGCTCGCGGTCGGCGGCGGTGAGGTTCACGCCGAGGTCGGCGGACGGATCACCGGAGCGGATCAGGCCCTTGTTGGTGATGACGCCGTGCACCAGGCGTGCGCCGAAGGTGCCGGTGGCCTGGCGGCGGGTGTCGCCGTACTCGTCGCCGTCGTGGTCGTCCGGGACCAGGCCCTGGTGTTCCAGGCTCTCCGGGAACCGGGTGCCGACCTGGACGAGCTGTTCGTCCAGGCGCTGGGTGAGGAAGCCGTTCAGCTCCACGACCGCGGCCAGGCCGACGGCGGCGCAGCTCACGGCGAGCAGCACCACCAGGCCGACGGTGAGGCGGGCGCGCAGGGTGCGGGGGCGGGGCAGGTGCCGTACGGAGCGCATCAGGCCGCCGGCTTCAGGACGTAGCCGGCGCCGCGCACCGTGTGGATCATGGGTTCGCGGCCGGCGTCGACCTTCTTGCGCAGGTAGGAGATGTACAGCTCGACGACATGTGCCCGGCCGCCGAAGTCGTACGACCAGACGCGGTCGAGGATCTGGGCCTTGCTCAGGACGCGGCGGGGGTTGCGCATGAGGAAGCGCAGGAGTTCGAACTCGGTCGGGGAGAGTTCGATCAGCTCGCCGGAGCGGGTCACCTCGCGCGCCTCCTCGTCCATGACCAGGTCGCCGACGGCCATCCGCGGCCCCTCCTCCGCCTGGCGGGCCATGCCGGCGCGGCGCAGGAGGCCGCGCAGCCGGGCGACGACCTCCTCGAGGCTGAAGGGTTTGGTCACGTAGTCGTCGCCGCCCGCGGTGATGCCGGCGATGCGGTCCTCGACCGCGTCCCGGGCGGTGAGGAAGAGCACACAGACGCCGGGCCGCACCTCGTGCAGCCGGCGCAGCACGGTGAAGCCGTCGGTGTCGGGGAGCATCACGTCCAGGACGACGGCGTCGGGCAGCAGCTCGCGCGCGGTGGCGACCGCCGAGGCGCCGTCGCCGGCCCCGCGCACCTCCCAGCCCTCGTAGCGCAGGGCCCCGGTGAGCACCTCGGCGAGGTCGGGGTCGTCGTCGACGACGAGGACGCGGAGCGGGGTGCCGTCGGGGCGGGTGAGGGCCGGGCGGCCGGAGCAGGTCGTGTTCATCGCGTTGCCAGCATCGCCCCTGCGGGGTGGCGGGGGCCGCCGGGGCCCCTTCTGAGTTTGTTGTGAATGTGCTCCGGACGGGTCCGCTGAGAGGTTCCTCAGAGCTACGCGCCGCACAGTGGCAGGGCCGACGGACGAAGGGAACGACGACTGATGACCACCGTGGACGCGAGGCGGGCGGCCCCGCCGCTGCCCCCGGCCGTACGGCGTTCCCCGGCGGGGCCGGTGCTGGCGCTGCTGTGGGCGGGGGCGGCGGGCGTGGTCGCGCTGTGGTGGGCGGACACCGGGTCCGTGGTGGGTACGGCGGGCGTGCTGACCGGTGCCGGCCGGATCGCCGGGCTGCTGTGCGGCTACGCGTGCGCGGTGCTGGTCGCCCTGATGGCGCGGGTGCCGCTGCTGGAGAACCGGGTGGGTTCGGACCGGGTGGCCCGCTGGCACGCGATGGCCGGCCGGTACACGGTCTGTCTGCTCGTGGCGCACATCACGCTGATCCTGTCCGGGTACGCGGCGCAGGACGGTGCCTCGCTGTGGCACGAGACGGTGACCGTCGTCCTGGACTACCCGGACATGCTCAAGGCCACCGCCGGCACGCTGATCCTCTTCGCGGTCGGCATCACCTCGGCGCGCGCGGTGCGCCGCCGTACCCGTCACGAGTTCTGGTACTACGTCCACCTGCTGACGTACGCGGCGGTGTTCCTGGCCTTCTTCCACCAACTGACCCTGGGGGACGAGTTCAACGGCGAGCCGGTGGCGACCGCCGTATGGTACGCCCTGTACCTGGGGGCCGCGGCCGTGGTGCTGTGGTTCCGGGTGCTGGCGCCCATCCGGCTGAACCGACGGCACCGGCTGCGCGTGGAGTCGGTGCACCGGGAGGCGCCGGGTGTGTACTCCGTCGTCGTGCGGGGGCGGCACCTGGACGCGCTGGGTGCGCGGCCCGGGCAGTTCTTCCGCTGGCGGTTCCTCGGCGAGGGGATGCGCTGGACGTCGACGCCGTACTCGCTGTCGGCGCCGGCGCGCCCGGACCTGCTGCGGATCACCGTCAAGGCGCTCGGCGACCACAGCGCGGCCGTGCCGCTCCTGCGGCCCGGTACCCGAGTGTGGGCGGAGGGGCCGTACGGCTCCCTGACCGCGGACCGGATATCGAGTCACCGCACGCTGCTGATCGCCGCCGGGGTGGGCATCACCCCGCTGCGGGCCCTGTTCGAGACGTTGCCCGGCGAGGTCACCCTGCTGTACCGGGCGCGGAACGCGGAGGACCTGGCGCTGGGCGGCGAGCTGGAGGCGATCGCCCGTTGGCGCGGCGCGCAGGTGCGGTACGCGCTCAACGGCCCGCAGGGGCAGCGACCGCCCCTGACGGCCGAGTCGCTGCGTTCGGCCTTCCCCGGGCTGTCCGGCCACGACGTCTACGTCTGCGGCCCGCACGGCTTCGCCCAGGAGGTGTACGGGGCGCTGCGGGCGGCGGGGGTGCCGGACCGCCGTATCCACCACGAGTCGTTCGAGCTGTGAGGGCGCCGCGAGTCATGACCGTCCTCATCATGAGTGTCCTGCGAGAGGTGCGAGGCCCGCTGTGCACGCGTTGAACAAGAACCGTCCCTTCCGCCGCATCGTGCTGGCCAGCGCGGCCACCGTCTCCGGGATGGTGCTGCTGCTGTCGCTGAAGCCGCACACGACACCGACGGTGGTGACGGCGAACGCCAAGTCGCCTTCCTCCTCGAGCAGTTCGTCGGGCGGTTCGTCCGCCGGCGGGAGCGACGCGCCCGCCGCCGCCTCGGGGACGAAGACCGCCACCGGCGAGACGGTCCAGACCCGCTGGGGACCGGTCCGGGTGCGGGTGACCCTCACGGACGGGCGGCTCACCGACGTCACGGCCGTCAGCTACCCGGAGGACAACCCGCGCGACCAGGAGATCAACAGCTACGCCCTGCCCCAGCTGCGGCGCGAGGCGCTGGCGGCGCAGAGCGCGCGGATCGACACGGTGTCCGGGGCGACCTACACCAGCGACGGTTACCGCCTCTCGCTCCAGTCCGCGCTGGACTCGGCGGGCGTCTGAACACGGAGCGGGGCCGGTGCGTATCAGTGGGCCATGGGTCAAGTCCCCACGGAGGAACCGTGACCACCACGCTCGCGGGCGGACGTGCCGCCCGACGACAGACGATGCGCCGCATCCGCCCGCGCCGCTCCCCGGCCGTCCCGCTGCTGATCGCCGTATGGGCGGGCGCGGCGGCCGTGCTGTGGCTCTGGTGGCAGAACACGCCGTCCATCGCGGACGGCAACGGGAGAATCCTCAACGCGGGCCGGATCACCGGCCTGCTGGCGGGCTATCTGATGGCCCTGGTCGTGCTCCAGATGGCGCGCGTGCCCGCCCTGGAGCGGCGCGTCGGCTCCGACCGGGTGGCCCGCTGGCACGCGATGAGCGGCCGGTACACCCTGTGCCTGGTCCTCGCGCACGTCTTCCTCATCATGTGGGGGTACGCGCTCCAGGCCGGCAAGTCGCTCGGCGACATCGTCGGGCAGACCGTCGACTCCGTCGAACAGCTGCCGGACATGGGCAAGGCCGCGATCGGCACGGGCCTGCTGGTGGTGATCGGGCTGACCTCGGTCGGCGTGGTCCGCCGCCGACTGCCCTACGACGGCTGGTACCACGTGCACCTGATGACGTACGCGGCGGTGTTCCTGACGTTCTGGCACCAGATCAGCACGGGCAACGACTTCGCGCTGACCCCGGTCGCGAAGACCTTCTGGTACGGCCTCTACGGCTCGGTCACGGCGCTGGTCGTGTGGTACCGGATCCTCACCCCGGTCCGGCTGAACCTGCGTCACCGGATGCGGGTGGAGGCCGTCGTCGAGGAGACGCCGGGCATCGTGTCGGTGCTGATCGGCGGGAGGAGGCTGCACCGGATGGGCGCGGAGGCGGGCCAGTTCTTCCGCTGGCGGTTCCTCTCCCCCGGCATGCGGTTCAGCTCGCACCCGTACTCGCTGTCGGCGGCGCCCCGCCCTGACATGCTGCGGATCACGGTGAAGGCGATCGGCGACCACAGCGCCCGGCTGCGGGAGCTGGAGCCGGGCACCCGGGTGTGGGCGGAGGGGCCGTACGGGGCGCTGACCGCGCGGCGCCGCAGCCGCGGCAAGGTGCTGCTGGTCGCGGGCGGGGTCGGCATCACACCCATGCGGGCGCTGTTCGAGACGCTGCCCGGGGCGGCCGGTGACATCACGCTGCTGTACCGGGCCAACACCACGCAGGACCTGGCCCTGTGGGACGAGCTGGCGGCGATCGCCGAGGAGCGGGGCGCCCGGCTGATGTACGCGGTGAACAGCCCGGAGGGCGAGCGGCCGGACATCTCCGCGGAGAGCCTGGAGCGGAAGATCCCGGACATCGACCGGCACGACGCCTTCCTGTGCGGGCCGCCCGGCTTCGCGCAGTCGGTGTACGAGGCACTGCGCGGCGCGGGGGTTCCCGCCCGCCGCATCCATCACGAGTCGTTCGAGATGTGAGCGACGGACGAACGGGAGCTTGGGAAAGATGAGGAAGAGCCACCCCCTCCGGCGCGTCGTGCTGGCCGGCGCCGCCACCGTGTCCGGGGTCGTGCTGCTGCTGTCGCTGAAGCCCGCGGGCAACGCGGCCCCGGCGACGGCGGCCGGCGGGGCGCCGCAGCGGCAGGCGGCCGGGCAGGAGTCACCGCAGGGCGGAGCCCAGGGCGGGGTACGGCCCGGCGGCACCGGGACGGTGACGGGGGACGCGACGCAGACCCAGTACGGGACCGTGCAGGTGCGGCTCACCGTCAGCGACGGGAAGATCACCGAGGCGGAGGCGGTGCAGGCGCCCAAGGGCGGGGTCAGCGACCAGAAGACCGCGCTCGCCGTGCCGAAGCTCAACCAGGAGGCGGTGGCGGCCCAGAGCGCGCGGATCGACGCGGTGTCCGGGGCGACGTACACGAGTGACGGGTACAAGAAGTCGCTGCAGTCGGCGCTGGACAAGGTGAAGCCGGCTGCGTCCGGGTCCGGCGCGAGCTCCCCTTCAGGGTCAGGTTCCACGTCCGGTTCGGGTTCAGGTTCGGCTTCCGGGTCCGGGTCCGGGTCCGGGTCCGGGTCAGCCTCCGGCTCCGCGCAGGGCCGTACCGTCACCGGGAAGGCCGTGCGGACCGACTACGGGACCGTGCAGGTCCGGATCACGGTCAGCGGGGGAAGGATCGTCAGGGCGGAGGCACTCCAGGCGCCCAAGGGCGGGGTCAGCGACCAGAAGACCGCGCTCGCCGTGCCGAAGCTCAACCTGGAGGCGGTGACGACGGGGTCCGCGGACATCGACGCCGTGTCCGGGGCCACCTACACGAGCGAGGGGTACAAGAAGTCGCTGCAGTCGGCGCTGGACCAGGCCGGTGGCTGACCCGGTGGCGGGGCAGGCCGGCACTCCCGCCACGGTGCGGCACGCGGAGGAGGTCATGGGCACCGTCTTCTCCTTCGACGTCCGCGGCGGGGAACCGGGTGCCGTACGGGCCGCGCTGCGGGAGGCGGTCGCGGGCCTGCACCGGGCCGACGCGCTGTTCAGCACCTACCGGCCGGACAGCGAGGTGTCCCGGCTGGTCCGGGGCGAACTGGCTCTGGGCGACTGCGCTCCCGACGTCACCGAGGTGCTGGAGCTGGCAGCCGAGGCGGAGCGGCTGAGCGAGGGCTGGTTCAGCACCCGGTACCAGGGCTCGCTGGACCCGACCGGCATCGTGAAGGGCTGGTCCGCAGAGCGCGCCGCGCGGGCGCTGGCCGAGGTCGACGGTGTGTGCGGGGTCAGCGTCAACGGCGGCGGGGACGTGCAGATGCTGGGTGCGCCGGAACCGCAGCGGCCGTGGCGGGTCGGGGTGGCCGATCCGCTCCGGCCGGGCGGGCTGGCGGCGGTGATCTCGGCCGCCGGGGTGGCCGAGTTGTCGGTGGCGACGTCGGGCACGGCGGAGCGCGGGGACCACATCGTCGACCCGCGCACCGGCCGCTCGGCGGTCACGGACCTGGTCTCGGTCACCGTGGTGGGCCCCCGCCTGACCTTCGTGGACTGCTGGGCCACGGCCGCCTTCGCGATGGGCTCGCGGACCGGCCTCGCCTGGCTGGAGTCCCTGCCCGACGTGGAGGCCCTGCTGATCACGGCGGGCGACGAGGTCCGCTGCACCGCGGGACTGGCCGACCGGCTGGGCTGAACAACCGAAAACGCGGACACCGCCCTCACCTGCGCCTTGTGATTTTCCTCCCGAAATTTCACCTTATTGGCCATCCGGGCGCGCCCCTGCCCCGTATCACTTGTGTCGCATGTTTCGGGAGGAACCTCATGGCGATCTTCAGCAGTCTCTTCCCTGCCAAGTTCGGCCACGATCGCAACGGAAAGGACACGACCTCACAGGTCGACGACACGTCGATGCGTAGGCAGCGTCGGCGTCGCCGGACCAACCGCCACAACAACTCGGGTCACAAGTGGTGACCACACATGCCGGCTGAGCGGACCGGAGTCCGGAGGACCCGGTCCGCTCCGCGGTCGTCCTCCGACGCCGTGGTCGCGGCGGCGCCCCCGGTGCCGCTGCGCGAGGTGTTTAGGAGGTTCTGGCCCTACACCCGGGGCGGCCGGCGCTGGTTCGCGCCGATCCTCCTGTTCAGCCTGATCGGCCCGTGCGTGGACGCGGCGGAGATCTGGCTGTTCAAGGTCGTCGTGGACGAGGTGCTCGTCCCCCGGGACCTGCATCCCTTCCTGTGGATCGCACCGGCCTACCTGGGCCTCATCATCTGCTCGGGCGCCCTCGGCTACGCGGACGACGTCACCTCCACCTGGGTCAGCGAACGCTTCCTGCTCGGGCTGCGCTCCGACGTGTTCCGGCACGTCCAGGGCCTCTCGCTCGGCTTCTTCGAACGCCGCCGGCTCGGGGACGTGCTGTCCCGGGTCACCGGCGACGTCGACGCGGTCGAGACGTTCCTGCTCTCGGGCGTCGCGAACGCCCTCTACTACGTGGTCCGGCTCGGCGTCTTCCTCGGGCTGCTGGTCTACCTGCGCTGGGACCTGACCCTGCTCGCCCTGTTCATCGTGCCGCTGTTCTGGGCCGCCGCCCGGCACTTCTCCCGGCTGATCAAGGACGCCTCGCGGGAACGCAGACGGCGCAGCGGCTCGATCAGCGCCATCGCCGAGGAGTCGCTGGGCAACGTCGCGCTGGTGCAGGCGTACAACCGGCAGGAGTGGGAGGAGCGCCGGTTCGACACGGAGAACGAGGGCCGGTTCCGGGCGGCGATGGCGTCGGCGCGGATCCGTGCCGTCTACGGTCCCGTCGTCGAGATCATCGAGGTGTGCGGCGGCCTCGCGGTCATGGGTCTTGGCACCTGGAAACTCGCCCAGGGCCAGCTCACGCTGGGCGGGCTGCTGGTCTTCCTGGCCCTCATCACCAAGCTGTACAGCCCGGTGCGCTCATTGTCCCACCTCGGGACCACCTTCTACGCGGCCTCCGCCTCGGCCGAACGCATCATCGAACTCCTGGACCAGCGGCCCCAGGTCGCCGAGGTCACGGGCGCCCGGCACACCGGCCGGGTCCGGGGCGAGGTGACCTTCGACGGCGTCGGCTTCCGCTATCCGGGCTCACCGGCGTGGGCCCTGACGGACGTCTCCTTCCACGTCGCACCGGGCGAGACCCTGGCGCTGGTCGGGGCCAGCGGCGCCGGCAAGTCGACCGTCGCCAAACTGCAGTTGCGCTTCTACGACCCCGACCGGGGAGCCGTCCTCCTCGACGGGACCGACCTGCGCGAGCTGCGCCTCACCGACGTGCGGGAGAGCGTCGCGGTGGTGTTGCAGGAGACCCTCGTCTTCCACGGCACCGTGCGCGAGAACATCGCCTACGGCCGGCCGGGGGCGACCGACGCGGAGATCGTCGCCGCGGCCCGCGCGGCGGACGCCCACGCGTTCGTCGAGCGGCTCCCGGCGGGTTACGACACCCTGGTCGGCCAGCGCGGCCGGACCCTGTCCGGCGGCCAGTGCCAGCGCCTGGCGATCGCCCGCGCGATGATCAGGGACGCGCCCGTGCTGCTGCTCGACGAGCCGACCACCGGGCTCGACGTCCGCTCCGGGCGGCGGATCATGGACCCGCTGCGCCGGCTGATGGCCGGGCGGACCACGGTCGTCATCTCCCACAACCTGCTCACCGTCCGGGACGCCGACCGCGTCGTCGTCCTCGACCAGGGGCGGGTCGTCGAACAGGGCGCCCACGAGGACCTGCTCCGGCACGAGGGGCCGTACGCCCGCCTGCACCGGCTGAACGCCATGACCGCGCTCCCCGACGACGGGAAGGTGCTGTCGTGAGCGTCTCCACCGTCCGGCAGGCCCCGCCGCTCCTGGCCCCGGGCGCCCGGCCGGCCCCCGGCTACCAGATCCTCGCCCACCTCACCCGCACCGGCTGGCTCGACGTGTACGACGCCTGGAGCGCGGAGCGGGACTGCCGGTGCGTGGTCAAGGTCGTGCGGCCCGACCGGCGGAGCGAGCCGCGGATGACCGGACGGCTGCTGCGGGAGGGCCGCTGGCTGCGCGAGTTCAGCCATCCGCACCTGGTCCGCGGCTACGACGCCTTCGACGGCCCCGAGCCGCTCGTGGTCCTGGAGACCCTGACCGGTGAGACGCTGTCCCATCTGGTGGACCGGCTGCGGCGCCGGCCGGCCGCCGCCGACGTGGCGCTGCTCGGCGTGCAGGTGTGCTCGGCGGTCCACTACCTGCACGGCCGGGGTCTGCTGCACCTGGACCTGAAGCCGTCCAACGTGGTGGTGGACCGCGGGCACGCGAAGGTGCTCGATCTCAGCGTGGCGCGGCCCCCCGGTCCGGCGCCGGCCGGGCTGGGCACGTTCGGCTACCTGTCGCCGGAGCAGGCGCGCGGCGGGCCGCTGACGGCCGCGGCCGACGTGTGGGGCATCGGAGTCACGTTGTTCGAGGTCGCCTGCGGTGACGTGCCGTTCGATCCCGGCGAGACCGTGGACGACTCGGACGGCGGGAGCGGCGGGAGCGGCGGGAGCGGCGGGAGCGGCGGCGGCCCGTTCGGTGACGGTCCCGGAGACTGGTACCCGCAGCTGGAGGAGAGCGCCCCGCCGGTCGTGTCCCGGCGCCGGCTGCCGTCCGCGCTGGCCGCCGCCATCGACCGCTGTCTGCTGCCCGACCCGGCGTCCCGGCCCACCGTCGCCGCTCTGGCCGCCGCCCTCGACGCGACCCTCCCCGTCCGGCAGCGCCCCGCTCCCCGCGTCTGAGCCGCTCGGCCCGCCGGGGTTCAGTCCGCCGGGGTCTGGATGTGCCCGGTCTGCAGCTGGGCCCGGGCCAGGAGCGTGCCGCCCGTGGACAGCAGGCGGGCGCCGGACAGCGCGGCGGGGTCGACGTGGGCCGCCACGCCCCACTCGCCGTGCCCGTCGCGTACCGCGAAGTCGCCGACGCGGACGGAGCTGCCGTCGGTGTGCTCCAGCAGGCAGACGACCCGACCGGTGTACGGCGTGCCCGAGGCGGCCGCGTCGAGGGACACGAAGATCCACCCGGGGCTGCCCGGGTGGGCGTAGACCTCGCCGACGGACCGGCCGCGGCCGCCCGGCGTGGTGAGGTCACCGACCAGCAGGCGTTCGGACTCCAGGGCGGACGAGGCCGTCGAGGAGGACGCGGCCTGTTCGACGGCGGTGCCGACGGCCCAGCCGCCGAAGCCGCAGACGAGCGCCGCGGCCACCGCGGCCGACGCGATCCGCAGCCGGGCCCGCCGGGCGGGTCCCCCAAGGCCCTGGCGCAGCCGGCCGGGGCCGCGGGGCTGCGGGCGTTCCTGGAGCGTCGGCGCGGCCGGGGTCATGCGGAGCGCGGCCCGGGACTCGAATCCGAGCGGTGGTTCGCGGTCCGGGAGCAGGCCGATCAGCCGGTCGCCGATCAGGGTGAGCTGCCCGACGTGTTCCCGGCAGTCCGCGCACTGGTCCAGGTGAGCGACCGCCTCGGCGCGTTCCCGTCCGGGCAGCACGCCCAACGCCAGCTCGGCGCCGTACGCCCGTACCCTCTCGCAGGTCACGTCACTGGCCATGGTCGCCTCGGCTCTGCGGCCCCGGCGCCGCGAGCGTGGTCCTCAGCTTGCCCATCGCGGCCCGTATCCGCGTCTTGGCGGTGCCCAGCGGGATGCCCTCGGAGTCGGCGACCTGCTGGGCCGTCAGGCCGTAGATGCCCGCCATCACCAGCGCACGGGCCTGTTCCCGCGGCAGCCGCGCCACGGCGGCCCGGAGCTGGGCGGAGGCCTCGTCGGCCAGCGCCCACCGCTCGGGGGTCTCGGTGACGATGCCGAGGAGCGCGTCCAGGTCCTCGGGCGGCACCGGCTGCGTCCGGCGGGCGCGGACGGCGTCGATGGCGAGGTTGTGCGCGATGGTCGTCAGCCAGGTCGTGACCGAGCCGCGGCGCGGGTCGTAGATCTGCGCGTGGCGCCAGGCCCGTTCGAAGGTCTGCTGGGCGATGTCCTCGGCGAGCTGCCGGTCCCCGGTGACGGCCATGGCGACACCGAAGACGCGGTGCTGGAACCTCCGTACGAAGGTGACCGCGAGTTCCGGGTCACCCGTGGACAGCCCGGAGAGGAGAGCCTCGTCCGGGAGGCGCCCGACGGGAAACCGGAAACCCGACACACCTGTGTATACGGCCGACCACCGCCAGGGGATTGCCCGCCGGCTGCGGAAGAACACCCGTCCATTGTCCGCCGCGGGCGCGGGGCCCGCACCCGGGTCAGTGCCCGTTCTGCGCCAGCCGCAGCAGGTGGTCCGCGAGGGCCTGGCCGCCGTCCGGCTCGCGGCTGATCAGCAGCAGGGTGTCGTCGCCGGCGATGGTGCCGAGGATGTCGTGCAGCTCGGCCTGGTCGATCGCCGAGGCGAGGAACTGGGCGGCACCCGGCGGGGTGCGCAGGACCACGAGGTTGGCCGAGGCCTCCGCGGAGATCAGCAGCTCCTGGGAGAGGCGCCGCATGCGCTCCTCCTTCGCCGACCCGCCGAGCGGTGCGCGCGGGGTGCGGAAGCCGCCCTCGCTGGGCACCGCGTAGATCAGGTCGCCGTCGGTGTTGCGGATCTTGACCGCGTTCAGCTCGTCGAGGTCGCGGGAGAGCGTCGCCTGGGTGACGCTCAGCCCGTCGTCGGCGAGCAGCTTGGCCAGCTGGCTCTGCGAGCGCACCGGCTGCCGGTTGAGGATGTCCACGATCCGGCGGTGGCGTGCGGTGCGGGTCTGCGGTACGGCGGGCCCGGCACCCGGCTGTTCCGCGTGCTCGTGTTCCTGCGCCTGGCTCATCGTCGTCTCATTCTCCGGATCGTTTGTCCCCGTGTCCCGGGTCCACCGCGCCGAGGATGCCGGGCAGCGCCCGGAGGAAGGCGTCCACCTCGTCGTCGCCGATGTTCAGCGCCGGCATGAGCCGTACGACGTCGGGGGCGGGCGCGTTCACCAGGAAACCGGCCTCCTGGGCCGTCTGCTGCACCTGTGACGCGTGTGGCCCGGTGAGCACGATACCCAGCAACAGGCCCGCGCCCCGGACATGGTCGATCATCGGGTGGCCGAGGGACTCGATCCCGTCGCGGAGCCCGCCGCTCTGCCGCTTGACGTTCTCCAGCAGGCCCTCGGACTCGATGGTGTCGAGGACGGCGAGTCCGGCGGCGCAGGCGACCGGGTTGCCGCCGAAGGTGGTGCCGTGGTGGCCGGGGTGGAGCAGGTCGGCGGCGCGTCCGAAGGCGACGGTGGCGCCGAGCGGCAGGCCGCCGCCGAGCTGCTTGGCGAGGGTGACGACGTCGGGCAGCACGCCGTCGTGGGCCTGGTACTCGAACCAGTGCCCGGTGCGGCCGATGCCGGTCTGCACCTCGTCGAGGACGAGGAGGGCGCCGGTCGCCGCGGTGATGGCGCGGGCCGCCTTCAGATAGCCGGGCGGCGGGACGACGACGCCGAGTTCGCCCTGGATGGGCTCGATGACGACGAGGGCGGTCTCCTCGGTGACGGCGGCGGCCAGGGCCTGCGCGTCGCCGAAGGGCACGTGGGTGACGTCGCCGGGCAGCGGCTGGAACGGCTCCCGCTTGCCCTGCTGTCCGGTGAGCGCGAGGGCGCCCATCGTACGGCCGTGGAAACCGCCTTCGGTGGCGACGACATGGGTCCGTCCGGTCAGCCGGCCGATCTTGAACGCGGCCTCGTTGGCCTCGGCGCCGGAGTTGCAGAAGAAGACCCGGCCCTCCCGGCCGAACAGCCCGAGCAGGCGTTCGGCGAGGGCGACGGTCGGCTCGGCCATGAAGAAGTTGGAGATGTGGCCGAGGGAGCCGATCTGCCGGGTCACGGCCTCGACGATCGCGGGGTGGGCGTGGCCGAGGGCGTTGGTGGCGATGCCCCCGACGAAGTCGAGGTACTGCGTGCCCTCGGCGTCCCAGACCTTCGAGCCCTCGCCGCGCACGAGGGGCATCCTCGGCGTGCCGTAGTTGTTCATGAGCGCGCCCTGCCAGCGCGCGGTCAGCTCCTGGTTGCTCATGACTCCCCCTCGTGGTCGTCGGGCTCGTCGGGCACGACCATCGTGCCGATGCCCTCGTCGGTGAAGATCTCCAGCAGGATCGAGTGCTGGACCCGGCCGTCGATGACGCGTGCGGTCTGCACGCCGCCGCGCACGGCGTGCAGGCAGCCCTCCATCTTCGGGACCATGCCCGAGGACAGCTCCGGCAGCAGCTTCTCCAGCTGGGAGGCGGTGAGGCGGCTGATCACCTCGTCGGAGTCGGGCCAGTTCTCGTAGAGGCCCTCGACGTCGGTGAGGACCATCAGCGTCTCGGCGCCGAGGGCGGCGGCGAGCGCGGCGGCCGCGGTGTCGGCGTTGACGTTGTAGACGTGCCCGTCGTCCTGGGAACGGGCGATGGACGACACGACCGGGATGCGGCCGTCGGCGAGCAGCGCCTCGATGGCGCCGGTGTCGATGTCGGTGATCTCGCCGACCCGTCCGATGTCGACCAGTTCGCCGTCGATCTCGGGCTGGTGCCGGGTGGCGGTGATGGTGTGCGCGTCCTCGCCGGTGAGGCCGACGGCGAGCGGGCCGTGCTGGTTGAGCAGCCCGACCAGCTCTCGCTGAACCTGGCCGGCCAGCACCATCCGTACGACGTCCATGGCGTCCTCGGTGGTGACGCGCAGGCCGGCCTTGAACTCGCTGACGATGCCGTGCCGGTCGAGGGCGGCGCTGATCTGCGGGCCGCCGCCGTGCACGACGACCGGCTTGAGGCCGGCGTGCCTCAGGAAGACGACGTCCTGGGCGAAGGCGGCCTTCAGCTCCTCGTCGACCATGGCGTTGCCGCCGAACTTGATGACGACGATCCTGCCGTGGTGCCGGGTCAGCCAGGGCAGCGCCTCGATGAGGATCTGGGCCTTGGGCAGTGCGGTGTGTTTCCGGGTCACATTGCTCATGACGAATAGGCGCTGTTCTCGTGGACGTAGTCGGCGGTCAGGTCGTTGGTCCAGATCGTGGCGGTCTCCGAGCCGGCGGCCAGGTCGGCGACGATGTGCACCTCGCGGTAGCGCATGTCGACCTTGTCGCGGTCCTCGCCGACGGAGCCGTTCTTGCACACCCAGACGCCGTTGATGGCGACGTTCAGCCGGTCCGGCTCGAAGGCGGCGGAGGTGGTGCCGATGGCGGACAGGACACGGCCCCAGTTGGGGTCCTCACCGTGGATGGCGCACTTCAGGAGGTTGTTGCGGGCGATGGAGCGCCCGACCTCGACGGCGTCGTCCTCGGTCGCGGCGCCCACCACCTCGACCTTGATGTCCTTTCCGGCGCCCTCGGCGTCCCGGATGAGCTGCTGCCCGAGGTCGTCGCAGACCTGCCGTACGGCCTCCGCGAACTCGGCGTGGTCCGGGGTCAGGCCCGAGGCGCCGGAGGCGAGGAGCAGCACGGTGTCGTTGGTGGACATGCAGCCGTCGGAGTCGACCCGGTCGAAGGTGACCTTCGTGGCCGCCCTGAGGGCGCGGTCCAGGGTGGCGGCGTCCAGGTCGGCGTCGGTGGTGAGGACGACGAGCATGGTGGCGAGGCCGGGGGCGAGCATCCCGGCGCCCTTGGCCATGCCGCCCACCGTCCAGCCCTCCTTGGTGACGACGGAGGTCTTGTGGACGGTGTCGGTGGTCTTGATGGCGATGGCGGCCTTCTCGCCGCCGTGCTCGGAGAGCTGTCCGGCGGCGGTCTCGACGCCGGGGAGCAGCTTGTCCATGGGGAGCAGGACGCCGATGAGCCCGGTGGAGCAGACGGCTACCTCGCCCGCGCCGGTGCCGAGCACCTCGGCCGCCTTCTCGGCGGTGGCGTGGGTGTCCTGGAAGCCCTTGGGTCCGGTGCAGGCGTTGGCGCCGCCGGAGTTGAGGACCACGGCGGTGACCTGCCCGCTCTTGAGGACCTGCTCGGACCACAGCACGGGGGCGGCCTTGACGCGGTTGGAGGTGAAGACGCCGGCGGCGGCGCGGCGGGGGCCGGTGTTGACCACGAGGGCCAGGTCGGGGTTGCCGTTCTCCTTGATCCCGGCGGCGATGCCCGCCGCCGTGAATCCCATTGCTGCCGTCACACTCACGGCGCGACTCCGATCGTGGTCAATCCGGTGGTCTCGGCGAGACCGAGGGCGAGGTTCATGCTCTGCACGGCACCGCCCGCGGTGCCCTTGGTCAGGTTGTCGATGGCGCTGATCGCGATGATCCGGCCTGCCTCGGCGTCGTACGCCACCTGCACCTGGACGGCGTTGGAGCCGTACACCGAGCCGGTGGCCGGCCACCGGCCCTCGGGGAGCAGATGGACGAACGGCTCGTCGGCGTAGGCCTTCTCGTAGGCGGCGCGCAGGGACTCGGCGGTGACGCCGGGCCGGGCGGCCGCGCTGCACGTGGCGAGGATGCCGCGGGGCATGGGTGCGAGCGTCGGGGTGAACGACACCGAGATCCGCTCGCCCGCCGCTCCGCTGAGGTTCTGGATCATCTCGGGGGTGTGCCGGTGGCCGCCGCCGACGCCGTAGGGGGTCATGGAGCCCATGACCTCGCTGCCCAGCAGGTGCGGTTTGGGTGCCTTGCCGGCGCCGGAGGTGCCGGAGGCGGCGACGATCACGGCCTCGGGCCCGGCGAGCCGGCTCGCGTAGGCCGGGTACAGGGCGAGGGAGACCGCGGTGGGGTAGCAACCGGGCACCGCGACGCGCTTGGACCCCTCCAGCGCGGCACGGGCACCCGGAAGTTCGGGGAGGCCGTAGGGCCAGGTGCCGGCGTGCGGAGAGCCGTAGAACCGCTCCCAGTCGGCCGGGTCCTTCAGCCGGAAGTCGGCGCCCATGTCGACGACGAGGACGTCCGGGCCGAGCTGTTCGGCGACGGCGGCGGACTGCCCGTGGGGCAGCGCCAGGAAGACGACGTCGTGCCCGGCGAGCTGCTCGGCCGTCGTCTCGGCCAGCACCCGGTCGGCCAGCGGCAGCAGGTGCGGCTGGAGCGCGCCGAGCCGCTGCCCGGCGTTGGAGTTGCCGGTCAGGGCACCGATCTCGACCTCGGGGTGTGCGAGGAGCAGGCGCAGGAGTTCTCCGCCCGCGTATCCGCTCGCTCCGGCCACCGCCGCACGTACCGCCATGTCCACCCTCCTCTGGATGGCATGACTATACGTATCGCTGCACGTTTATGCAATCGTGCCGGGTGATCTCCGGGGCAGCATGATCCGGCGGGAGACAAGGAAGGTCACCGGGATCGCCGCCGCGGAGGCCAGCAGGGGGGCGAAGCGGCTGGAGGTGCGCAGCAGGTCGACCATCACGTAGACGGTGGCCGTGGTGATCACGAAGTTGGTGACGTTCGTCAGGGGGAACAGCACGAACTTCCGCCAGGTCGGCCGCGTGCGGTAGGTGAAGCGCGCGTTCAGGAAGAAGGACCCGACCATGCTGAGCACGAAGGCGAGGGTGTGGGCCGCCAGGTAGGGCAGCCAGGTGAGGAACAGCAGGTAGAGCAGGTAGTAGGCGGCCGTGTTGACCGCGCCCACCACCCCGAAGGTGAGGATCTGTCTCGATATCAAGGAAAGTGGTCTTTCGCCGGTTCCGCGTCGGCTTCCAGCATGGCCGACTTGACCTTGAGCACACTCGAAGTCCTACCGTTCCAGCGTTCCGGTCACGCTGAACGGCAACGCACGCATACTACGGACGACCGCCGCGCGAGCGGCGGACGGGGACGGACGACCACATGAGCGAGAGCACCACCCGTGAAGAGCGCTTCGACCGCGGCCTGGAGGTCCTGCGCAGCGTCGACGGCGAGGCCGGACAGCGGGTCATCGACTCCCTCGCGGACATCAGCCCCGAGCTGGGCCACCAGATCGTGTCCTGGGGCTTCGGCGAGATCTACGCCCGGCCGGAACTGGCCCCGCGCGACCGCCAGCTGGTGACCATCGGCATGCTGACCGCGCTCGGCGGCTGCGAGCCCCAGCTGGAGGTGCACGTCAACGCCTCCCTGAACGTGGGCCTCACCCCGGAGCAGATCGTCGAGGCGATGCTGCACGCGGCCGGCTACTGCGGCTTCCCGAAGGCCCTGAACGCCACGTTCGTGGCCAAGAAGGTCTTCGCCGAGCGCGGGCTGCTGCCGCTCGGCCAGGAGTGACGGTGGCCGCCTGGCTTCCGGTGCCCGACGTCCTCGCCCACCTGCGCGGCAGCTGGCGGGTCGAGCGGAGCGTCCGGGACCTGGCGGGCGGGGACGAGGGCCGCTTCCACGGGGTCACCGTCTTCGGCCCGCTCGACGGCGGCGGGCTGCTGCACGAGGAGTCGGGCACGTTCACCTGGCGGGGCGTGTCCCGGCCCGCGACGCGGACGCTGCGGTTCCTGCCGGGCGCCACGCCGGGCACGGCCGAGGTGCGGTTCGCGGACGGGCGGCCCTTCCACACGCTGAACCTGACGTCCGGGCGGTGGATCGCCGAGCACCCGTGCGCGGCCGACCGCTATCGCGGCGAGTTCGCCGTCCTCGACACCGACCACTGGCGGGCGGTGTGGCGGGTCGGCGGTCCGGCGAAGGACCTCGTGCTGACCACCGGCTATACGCGTGAGCGCTGACCACCGGCTATATGCGTGAGCGCTGAGCGGCGATCCCGTCGAGCCGGAGGTTCCAGCGGCCCGAGCAGCCGCTGACCGTGGTCGTCGACAGCGGGCGGACGTCGATGTTCCAGTACGTGGCGGGCGGCGCCTTCAGGGCGTAGACGAGGGCGGCGCGGATCACGGACGGCTCGGCGACGGCGACGATCCGGCCGCCGTCCTCCACCGGTCGGGTGTCCAGCCAGCCGCCGACCCGGGAGATGAAGGCGAGCAGCGACTCGCCGCCGTGCGGCGTGGAGCGCGGATCGGCCAGCCAGGCGTCCACGGACTCCGGCTCGCGGGCCATCGCCTCGCCCAGCGTCAGCCCGCGCCAGCGGCCCATGTCGCAGTCCCGCAGGGCGAGTTGCACCAGCGGGGCGTAGCCGAGCGCGTCGCCGGTGGCGCGGCTGCGCGGGGTCGGCGAGCAGTAGCGCAGCTCGGCCGCCGCGAGCGGCAGCAGCTCCCCGGCGAACCGCTGCACCTCGTCCCAGCCGGCCTGGTCCAGCGGCCGGTCGTCCTCGAAGCGCTCCGCGAGCAGCGGGGAGCTGCGCGCGGCGGCGACGAACGTCACCCGAAGTTGCATGCGGTGATGGTGTGCCGCCCGTGCGGGCAGGTCAAGGGGCGTTACCGCTGAGTTACCCGGGGTGTGCGGACGCTCACGCGAAGGAGCCCGGCCCGGGGGCGCGGCCTTCGAGCACCTCGCCGCAGGCCGCGCGCAGCCGCCGTACCCCTTCGGTGATCTCGCCGGTGCCGGCGACCGCGGCGAAGCTCAGGCGGAGGTGGGCGGCCGGGGGTTCGGCGCTGAAATAGGGGCGGCCGGGGGTGAGGGCGACGCCGGCGCGGAGGGCGGCGGCGGTCAGGGCGCCCTCGTCGGTGCCGTCGGGCAGGCGGAGCCAGAGGTGGTAGCCGCCGGACGGGATGTGCGGCAGGGCGAGTTCGGGCAGCCTCAGGGCGAGCGCGCCCGTCATGGCGTCACGGCGGGTCTTCAACTCGGCCGAGAGGTTGCGCAGATGGCGGGGCCAGGCCGGGGAACCGACGAGTTCCAGGGTGGCCTCCTGCAGTGGCCGGGGCACGAAGAAGCTGTCCACGACCTGGATGGCGCGCAGCCGTTCCAGGACCGGTCCGCGTGCGGCGAGCGCGCTGACCCGGAAGCTCGGCGAGGTCGCCTTGGTCAGCGAGCCGACGTGGACGACGACGCCGTCCGGGTCGTCGGCGGCCAGCGGACGGGGCAGGGGCCCCGCGTCGGCGTGCACGAGGCGCCGCACGAAGTCGTCCTCGACGACGAACGCGCCGGCCGCGCGGGCGATGCGCAGCACCTCGGCGCGCCGGGCGGGGGCGAGGACGGCGCCGGTCGGATTCTGGAACAGGGGCTGGCAGACGAACACCCGGGCGCCGCTGGCCCGGAAGGCGTCGGCGAGCAGGGCGGGTCGCACGCCGTCGGGGTCGACGGGTACGGGGACCGGGCGCAGTCCCGCGGCGCGGGCGAGGGCGAGCATGCCGGGGTAGGTGGGCGATTCGACGAGGACGGGGGCGCCGGGCGGGGCGAGGGCGCGCAGGGCGGTGGCCAGCGCGGACTGGCCGCCGGCGGCGATCAGCACCTCGGCGGCGGTGACGGACCCGCCGATGCCGCGGGCGAACCACTCCCGCAGCTCGGGCAGGCCCTCCAGCGGCGGCCGCCCCCAGGCGCCCGGGCGCCGCCCGGCCCGGGCCAGGGCGGCGGCCATGGCCCGCTCGGGCTGCAGGGAGGGGTGCGGGTAGCCGCCGTTGAACTCCAGCACGCCGGGCGGCGGCGCGGCGAGGGAGACGGTGACGCCGGTGGCGTCCACGGTGCGCGGTACGAGGTCTCCGGCGCCGTCGGCGCTCAGCGCGACCTCCTGCCAGGAGGTGTCCCCGGCGGGTACGGCCGCCTCGCGCGGGCCGGCCTTGAAGGCGCCGGCGCCGGGACGGGTGACGACGAGCCCCTCGGCGGCGAGCCGGCCCAGCGCCCGGGACACGGTCACCGGGCTGACCCGGAACCGCTCGACCAGGGCCCGGCTCGACGGGAGCTTTCCGCCAGGTGAGTAGCGGTCGAGGTCTCGCCGCAACTGTTCTGCCAGTTCACCGACACTGCTACGCTCTTGCATGAGAGTAAAGAGTAGCGCTACTGCCGCAAGCCCGATAGCGGTCACCGCCCCCGGGGAGCGCCGCCTTCTCGGTGTCGGGCAGGCCGCGCTCGGCGTCGTCGCCTTCTCCCTCACCTTCCCCGCGACCGCCTGGGGGCTGGAGGGCTTCGGCCCGTGGTCGCTGGTGGCGGTGCGCAGCGTCCTCGCGGCCCTCGTCGCGGGAGGCTGTCTGCTGGCCCTGCGGGTGCCGCTGCCCGAGCGGCGTCATCTGCCGGGGCTCGCCGTGGTCGGGGCGGGCGTGGTGCTGGGCTTCCCGCTGCTGAGCACGCTCGCGCTGGAGACCTCCACCACGGCGCACGCGGCCGTCGTGGTGGGTCTGCTGCCGCTGACCACCGCACTGTGCTCGGCGCTGCGGATGGGCACCCGGCCCTCGCGCCGCTTCTGGCTGGCGGCGCTGACGGGAGCGGCGGCCGTGCTCGCGTTCACCGTGGGGCAGAGCGGCGGCGCGCTCACGGCGGCCGACGCCTACCTGTTCGCGGCCCTGGTGGTGTGCGCGGCCGGCTACACCGAGGGCGGCCGGCTGGCCCGGGTGTTGCCGGGCTGGCAGGTCATCGGCTGGGCGCTGGTGCTGTGTCTGCCGCTGACCGGGCCGATGGCCGCGCTGGCCCTGTCGCACGAGCCCGTGCACCTGACCGGGCACGCGGTCACGGGCCTGCTGTGGGTAGCGGTCGGCTCGCAGTTCCTCGGCCTGGTCGTCTGGTACCGGGGCATGGCGGCCGTCGGGATACCGCGGGCGAGCCAGTTGCAGTTGGCTCAGCCGCTGCTCACACTGGTGTGGTCGGCGCTGCTGCTGGGCGAGCACCTCACGGCGGCCGCTCCGCTGACCGCCGTCGCCGTGCTCGTGTGCATCGCCGTCACGCAGCGGTCGTGAACGTGAGGAGGGTCTGATGCGCGCAACCGTGGGCGACCAGCTCGTCCAGCACGGCAGAGTGGTCGGACAGCACGACCAGGTCTCGGAGGTCGTGGAGGTGATGGGCTCGGAGGGCAATCCGCCCTATCGCGTCCGCTTCTCCGACGGCCATGAGGCGATCATGTCCCCCGGCGCCGACTGCGAGGTCCGACACCAGGAGACACAACGGCAGATGTGATCAGCGCGGTGGTCCCGCCGGCTGCCCGTAGTGGTCGGCGACCACCCGCGCCATCGCCCCGACGGGGTCCGTCGCCACCTCCGTCGCGGCGAAGAAGACGTGCCCGCGCACCTGGGGGTACGCGGCGGCGAACGTGAGGTGCCGGGACAGTTCGGCCGGGTCCTGCCAGGCCGGGGGCTGTCCTGCGGCGCCCGCCTTGTACAGCGCCTCGCCGATGTAGAGGCGCGTCCCCGTGCCCCGGGCGACGTCCGCCCACCAGTCCACGAGCTTGGCGTAGTCGGCGGCGGCGAAGCCGATGTTCCAGTACACCTGCGGGGCGATGTAGTCGATCCAGTGCTCGCGGACCCATCTGCGGGTGTCCGCGTGCAGGTCGTCGTACGTCTGCACGCCCGCCCGGGTGTCGGAGCCGAGCGGGTCGGTGCTCGCGTTGCGCCACACCCCGAAGGGGCTGATCCCGAACCGCGTGCGAGGCCGGATCAGCTTGACGCCGGCCGCGATCTCGCGGACCAGCCGGTTGATGTTGTCGCGCCGCCAGGCGGCCCGGTCGGGGAATCCGCCGCCGTAGGCGGCGTACGCCTCGTCGTCGTCGAAGGTCTGACCCGCGACCGGGTACGGGTAGAAGTAGTCGTCGAAGTGCACCGCGTCCACCGGGTACTTGACGACCGCGTCCAGGATGGCGCGGCGCACGAACGCGCGGACCTCGGGCAGCCCCGGGTCGTAGTAAAGCTTCCCGCCGTACGGCACCACCCACTCCGGGTGCCGGCGTGCCGGGTGCCAGGGGGCGAGCCGGGTGAGGTCGGTGTGGTTGGCGATCCGGTACGGGTTGAACCAGGCGTGCAGTTCGAGCCCCCGCGCGTGGGCCTCCCGCACGGCCGTGCCCAGCGGGTCCCAGCCCGGGTCCTCGCCCTGGGTCCCGGTCAGGTACTCCGACCACGGCTCGAACGGCGAGGGCCACAGCGCGTCGGCGGTGGGCCGCACCTGGAAGACCACGGTGTTCAGCCGGTCGCGGACCGCCCGGTCGAAGTGGCCGATCAGCTCCGCCCGCTGCTCGTCCGCCGTCAGCCCCGGCCGGGAGGGCCAGTCCCGGTTGGACACCGTGGCCACCCACACACCGCGCATCTCGCTCCGGGCCCGCGGCCACCGGAAGGCGGCCGCAGCGCTCTGCGCCGTCGCCACCGTGGGCGCCGTCACCACCGTGGACAGCGCGGCCAAGGTGAAAGCGCGCCGTGACATCCGCCCCATCTGCACACCCCCAAACCGTCCGGACCCGCTCCGTCACGGATCGTCGTGCGCATCAGCATGCCCCTACCCGCCCGATCGATCATCGATACTTCGCGGTAACGTGCACGGTCGGAGCAGGCGCCGAGACCCGGACGACCTGACACAGCCGACAGATCAGCGAAGGGGACGATGTGACGGACATCCCAGCGGGAGACATCGCTCGCGTCGGAGTCGTGGGCTGCGGCCAGATGGGCGCCGGCATCGCCGAGGTGTGCGCCCGCGCCGGACTGGACGTGAAGGTCGCCGAGACCACCGGCGAAGCCCTGGAGATCGGCCGCACCCGGCTGTTCAACTCCCTGGCCAAGGCCGCCGAACGCGGCAAGATCAGCGAGGCCGAGCGGGACTCCACCCTGGCCCGGCTGAGCTTCACCACCGACCTCGGCGAGTTCGCCGACCGCGATCTGGTGATCGAGGCGGTCGTGGAGAACGAGCAGGTCAAGACCGAGATCTTCCAGGTACTCGACCAGGTGGTGACCCGGGCCGACGCGATCCTGGCCTCCAACACCTCCTCGATCCCGCTGGTGAAGCTGGCGGTGGCCACCTCGCGGCCCGACCACGTGGTCGGCATCCACTTCTTCAACCCGGCCCCCGTGCAGAAGCTCGTCGAGCTGGTTCCCGCGCTCACCACCTCCGAGGGCACGCTGAGCCGGGCCCAGCTGTTCGCCGAGAAGATCCTCGGCAAGCACACCATCCGGGCCCAGGACCGCTCCGGGTTCATCGTGAACGCGCTGCTCGTGCCCTACCTGCTGTCCGCGATCCGCATGTTCGAGTCGGGCATCGCCGGCCGCGAGGACATCGACAACGGCATGGAGATGGGCTGCGCCCACCCGATGGGCCCGCTGCGGCTGTCGGACCTGATCGGCCTGGACACCATCGTCTCCATCGCCAACTCGATGTACGCCGAGTACAAGGAGCCGCTGTACGCCGCTCCCCCGCTGCTCCAGCGCATGGTCGAGGCGGGCCGGCTGGGCCGCAAGACGGGCTCCGGCTTCTACACCTACCGCTGACCCCACGGCCGTACGGGCCCGGCACCGAACGCGGTGCCGGGCCCGTACGGCCGTTCCGCGAACCCGCTCCGGTCAGCGGCCGTCGGTGAGCCGGAGGTGGTGGAGCAGGAGTAAGGCGGCCGCCATGTTGGCGGCGGGGACCTCCCCCCGGGCTATCAGATCGGGTACGACCTTGAGCGGGACCCATTCCCTGCGGTCCGACTCGAAGTCGTCCACCGGGTGGCCACGGTACTCGCCCTCCTCCGACCAGAAGACGTGGTGCCGGGCGTCGGTGAGGCCGTTGGACGGCTCCACGGTCATGAGGTGGTGCAGGGGCCCCGGCCGCCAGCCGGTCTCCTCCTCCAGTTCCCTGGCGGCCGCGCCCGCGACGTCCTCGCCGTCCTCCACGACCCCCGCGGCCAGCTCCCAGCCCCAGCTGTCGGTGATGAAGCGGTGCCGCCACAGGAGCAGCACCTCGTTGGCCTCGTTGACGACGGTCGCCACGGCGACGGGCCGCAGCCGGATCAGGAAGTGGTCGAGGTGTCTGCCGTCCGGCAGCTCGACATCCGCCAGGTTGACGCTGAACCAGCGGTTTTCATACACAGTTCGTTCGCTCTGTTTCGTCCACTGCACGGTTCTGCCACCTTCCGCTGAGTAAGGGGCAATATCGCAGCAGCGGCGGCGCACCTACAGGGCGTCTACAGGGGCACCCGCAGCGCTCCGTCGATGAGTTCGGCGGCCTCGGCGGTCCCGGCGGAGCCGTTGCGCACCAGGTGTTCGCGTACCGCGCGCAGCCGGTCGCGCAGGCGCTGGGACTCCATACCGCGCGCCTGCTCGGCCATCCGCACGGCGGTGGCCACCGCCCGGTCGGCGTTCCCCTGGCGCAGTTCGATCGTGCTGAGCATGGCCAGCCGGTGCACCCGGCCGCGGTCGTGCGCCGGGTTGTCCACGGCGGCCGCCGCGTGCTCTCCCGCGGCGGCGAGTTCACCGAGACTCAGCAGCGCCTCCGCCACCTGGACGTTGACCAGGCCCGGCTGGACGTACCCGGTCTCGTCGGGCTCGTAGCCGCGCCGGATGCGCTCGGCGGCGGTCTCCGCGCGGCGGATGCAGGACAGGGCGCCGCTGCCGTCGCCGATGTGGGCGTACGCCTTGGCCTGCATCGCGTACAGGTCGGAGGCGAGCGCCGGCGTGATGTGCTTTCCGGCGGCACGCAGCGCGGCCTCCGCGAAGGCGACGGCCTGCCGGTACTCCCGCATGAACAGGGCCTGGTTGACCAGCAGCGCGATCACGTACGCGCCGAGTCCCCGGTCGCCGCTGGCCTTCGCCAGTCGCAGGGCCTGGTGGAAGTAGCGCTGGGCGAGCCCGTGCGCGTCGGAGTCGTACGCACAGATCCCGGCGATCGCCACCAACCCGCCTGTGGCGCGGTGCAGTTGGCGGCCGGTGGCGTCGGTGTAGCTGCCGCGCAGCAGGGGGGCCGCCTCGGCGTTGAGGAACCCGACGATCCGGGCGCGGGTCGCGATGCCGCCGGCCTTCCGGTACATCTGCTCGTAGTGGGTGCGGGCGGCGCGCAGCATCTCCAGGTCGGCCGGGGTGACGCGGTGCCGGCCGCCACGGGAGACGTCCACGTCCTCCGGCGGGTTCTCCCACTCCCACACCGGCATCACGGCGGGCGTGCCGGTGACCGCGGGGGCGCCGAGGACGTGCGGGCGCTGCTGCTCGTCGGAGCGCCACAGGGCGGTGGCCCGCTCGACGAACCCGGACAGGGAACCGGCGTGCGGGCTGCTGGGCTCGCCGGGGACGCCCAGGCCGATGTCGTCGAGGGTGACGGGGCGGTGCAGGCGGGCCGCGAGCACCTCGCAGATCAGGTCGGGCACCTGGCCGCGGGGACGCTGGCCCTTCAACCAGCGGGCCACCGCGGTGTGTTCGTACCTCAGCGCGAGTTGGCGGGCGCGTCCGGCCTGGTTGACGTGGGCGGCGAGACCGGCGTGCGAGATGCCGGCCTCGTCCAGGATCGCGTCGAGCAGAGTGTTGGGCTGCATTCAGGCCCCCCGAGTGCGTGGTGCGCGTCAGCGTAGTGGCTGCGCCTTCACACGGGGTGTGAACGGAGTGCGCCTATCCACAGCGTACGTGCGGTGTCGCTCAGCGTGTCGACCCGGCTTCACTGGAGTGCCCCGGCCAAGCCACCGGCTCCCCCTCATGAACGGCGGCTTGGCCGGGTGCGGTGTCGAGTGCGGGTGCGCTGTCGCTTGTCGCGCAGTTCCCCACGCCCCTTGGGAAGTTACGCGCACTGTCCCTACCTAGGGGCGCGGGCAACTGCGCGGCCGGCCACGAAGCATCCGCAGCCGGCGACGCGCAGAACCCCTGCGGCGGCTAGCCGCGAAGGACAGCTCCGGTTCGCTCGCCCGCGAGGGCAACCGCCGCGTCACGCGCAGCCGACGCCTCGTCAACGGTCAGCGTCCGGTCCCCCGCGCGAAAGCGCAACGCGTAGGCGAGCGACTTCCGCCCCTCCCCCAGCTGCTCCGCGTTCTCGTAGACGTCGAACAGCCGGATGGACTCCAGCAGCGCGCCCGCCCCCTCGCGGAGCGCCGCCTCGACGTCCGCGTGCGGGACGAACTGGTCGACGACCAGCGCGACGTCCTGCGTGGCGACGGGGAACGTCGAGATGTGCGGCCCCTTCACCAGGCCGGCGCTCGCCCGCTCGACGACGTCCAGGTCCAGCTCCATCGCGCTGGTGCGCGCGGGCAGACCCAGGGTCTTCAGCACACCGGGGTGCAGCTCACCGGCGTGGCCGACGACCCGCTCGGTGCCGTCCACGACGACGACCAGCTCGGCGCAGCGGCCGGGGTGCCACGGCCCGTACTGGCCCTTGCGGACGGTCAGTTCGGTGCCGGCCTCGCGCGCGACGATCCGCGCGGCCTCGACCGCGTCGGCCCACTCGGCCGGGCGGCCCCTGCCCCACCAGCCGGCCTGCTCGCGGGCGCCCGCGAGGACGACGGCGGCGTGCCGGGGCTGGACGGGCAGCGCCTCGGTGAGGGAGGCGATCTCCTCGTCGGTGGGACGCCGGTCCACGGGGAGGCGGACGGCGGCCGTCAGCTCCTCGCGGGGGTGGAAGACGAGGCCCGTCTCGAACAGGGCCAGGTCGTGCGAGCCCCGTCCGTCGTTGCGGCGCAGCGCGCCGAGCAGGCCCGGCAGCAGCGTCGTACGCAGCGCGGGCTCCTCGTCGGAGAGCGGGTTGACGAGCTTGACGACGCGGCGGGCCGGGTCGTCGGCCGCGAGGGCCAGCTGGTCGAAGGCCTGCTCGCCGAGGAACGGGTAGTTCAGCGCCTCGACGTACCCGGCGCCGGCCAGCGCGCGGCCGACCCGGCGGTGCAGCCGCTGCCGGTCGGTCAGGCCCAGGCCCGCGGGGGGCTTGGGCAGCGTGGAGGGCAGGTTCTCGTAGCCCTCCAGCCGGATGACCTCCTCGGCGAGGTCGTTCGGGTCGGTGAGGTCGGGCCGCCAGCTCGGCACGGTGACGGTCAGCTCGTCCTGGCCGAGGACGTCGCAGCCGACCTCCTGGAGGCGCCGTACGACGGTCTCGCGGCCGTACGTCACACCGGCGACCTGGTCCGGGTGGTCGGCCGGGATGGTGATGGTGCGGGGCGCGGCGGGCGCGACGACCTCGGTGACGCCCGCGTCGGCGGTGCCGCCGGCGAGGAGCACGAGCAGGTCGACGGTCCGCTGCGCGGCCGCGGCGGCGGCCTGCGGGTCGACGCCGCGCTCGAAGCGGCGGGACGCCTCGGAGGCCAGCTTGTGCCGGCGGGCCGTGCGGGCGATGGAGATCGCGTCGAAGTGCGCGGCCTCCACGACGACCTCGGTGGTGGTGCCCTCGGTGTCGTCGATCTCGGTGTTGGCGCCGCCCATGACGCCGGCGAGGCCGATGGCGCCGCGGTCGTCGGTGATGACCAGGTCCTCGGCGTCGAGGGTGCGGGTCACACCGTCGAGCGTGGTGAGCTTCTCGCCGGCCTCGGCGCGGCGCACGCCGATGGTGCCCTGGACGCGCGAGCGGTCGTACGCGTGCAGGGGCTGGCCCAGCTCCAGCATCACGTAGTTGGTGACGTCGACCGCGAGGGAGATCGGGCGCATGCCGGCCTTCTGCAGGCGGCGCTGGAGCCAGATCGGAGAGCGCGCCTCCGGGTCGAGACCGGAGACGGTGCGGGCCGTGAAGCGGTCGCAACCGTGCGGGTCGGAGACCTGGACGGGGTAGCCGTAGGCGTTCGGCGCCGGGACGTCCAGGAGGGCCGGGTCGCGCAGCGGCAGGCCGTAGGCGATGGCGGCCTCCCGAGCGACGCCGCGCAGCGACAGGCAGTAGCCCCGGTCGGGGGTGACGGCGATGTCGAGGACCTCGTCGACGAGCTGGAGCAGCTCGATGGCGTCGGTGCCCGCCTCGTGCTCCGGCGGCAGCACGATGATGCCGTGCGTGCCGTCGTCGCCCATGCCCAGCTCGTCGGTGGAGCAGATCATGCCGTGGGAGGTCTTGCCGTACGTCTTGCGGGCGGCGATCGCGAAGCCGCCGGGCAGCACGGCGCCCGGGAGGACCACGACGACCTTGTCGCCGACGGCGAAGTTCCGGGCGCCGCAGACGATCTCCTGCGGCTCCCCGGTGCCGTTGGCCTGGCCGACGTCGACGGTGCAGAAGCGGATCGGCTTCTTGAAGCCCTCCAGCTCCTCGATGGTGAGCACCTGGCCGACGACGAGCGGCCCCTTGAGGTCGGCGCCGAGCTGCTCGACGGTCTCGACCTCGAGGCCGACCGAGACGAGCTTCTCCTGGACGTCGCGCCCGGTCTGAGTCGCCGGCAGGTCGACGTACTCCCGCAGCCAAGAAAGCGGGACCCGCATCAGATCTCCATCCCGAACGGCCGGGTGAACCGGACGTCACCCTCGACCATGTCTCGCATGTCTTCGACGTTGTGGCGGAACATCAGCATCCGTTCGATGCCGAATCCGAAGGCGAATCCGCTGTACTTCTCGGGGTCGACGCCGCAGGCGACGAGCACCCGCGGGTTGACCATGCCGCAGCCGCCCAGCTCGATCCAGCCCTCGCTGGAGCAGGTGCGGCAGGGCCGGTCGGGGTTGCCGACGGAGGCGCCCTTGCACACGTAGCAGAGCATGTCCATCTCGGCGCTCGGCTCGGTGAAGGGGAAGTAGTTGGGGCGCAGCCGGGTCTTCATCTCCGGGCCGAAGAGCGACTGGACCATGTGGTCCAGGGTGCCCTTGAGGTCGGCCATGGTCAGGCCCTCGTCGACGGCCAGCAGCTCGATCTGGTGGAAGACCGGGGTGTGCGTGGCGTCCAGCTCGTCCGTGCGGTACACGCGGCCGGGGCAGACGACGTAGACCGGCAGCTCGCGGTCGAGCAGCGTGCGGGCCTGCACGGGCGAGGTGTGGGTGCGCAGGATGACCCCGGAGTCGCCGTTCTCGCCCTTGGGGCCGTCGACGAAGAAGGTGTCCTGCATCTGCCGGGCCGGGTGGTCCGGGGTGAAGTTCAGGGCGTCGAAGTTGAACCACTCCGCCTCGACCTCGGGGCCCTCGGCGATCTCGTACCCCATGGACACGAAGACGTCCGCGACCCGCTCCATCATCGTGGTGAGCGGGTGCCGGGCGCCGGCCGGTACGCGGTCGTAGGGCAGGGTGACGTCAACGGCCTCCTCGACCAGTACGCGGGCGTCGCGCTCGGCCTCCAGTTCGGCCTGGCGACCGGCGAGGGCCTTGTTGACGGCGCCGCGGGCCATGCCGACGCGCTTGCCGGCGTCGGCCTTGGCGTGCGGGGGCAGGGCGCCGATCTCGCGGTTGGCGAGGGCCAGCGGCGAGGCGGGGCCCGTGTGGGCGACCTTGGCCTCGTGGAGCGCGTCGAGGGAGTCCGCGGCGGCGAAGGCGGCGAGCGCCTCGTCCCGCATGCGCTCGATCTCTTCCGGTTTCAAGGTCTCGACCTCGACAGGGTCGTACGACTTATTGGGTGCCGACATCTCTTCCCGTGCTTCCGATTGCTGGCGGATGGTCCCGTACCGGCTCCGACACTGCCTGCGGCCGTGTGAAGGACACAAAGGTGCCAAAGGCCGAGTCTAACGGGGTGCGGACAGGCGATTGCGCCCGTGGCCGTCAGGCGAGATACGCCGGAGCCGCCACGGGCAGCGTAAATCGGAACTCGGCGCCGCCGGCGGGGGCGCGGCCGACCGTGATCGTGCCGCCGTGGGCCTCGACGATGCCCTTGACGATGTACAGCCCGAGGCCGGTGCCGCCGCGCTTGCTGCCCCGCCAGAAGCGGGTGAAGACGCGGTTCATGGACTCCTCCGGGATGCCGGGCCCCTCGTCGCTCACCGTGACCGACGTGCCGGTGTCCTCGCCCACGCGGGGGGACGCCGTGGCCGTGACGTCAATGGTGACGGTTCCCTCGCCGTGCCGCACCGCATTTTCCAGCAGGTTGCTCAGCACCTGGTCGACCTTGTCGGGGTCGGCCCACAGGTCGGGCAGGGGCTGCTCGACGCGGAGCAGGAACCGGTCGGCGCGCTGCCCGGCGGCGACGTACGCCTGGATGTGCCGGCCGACGGCGGCGCCGATGTCGACGGGCTGCCGGCGCACCTCCAGGCGCCCGCTGTCGATGCGGGAGATGTCCAGCAGCTCGGCGATGAGCCGGGTGACGCGGTCGGCGTCGGCGTCGACGGTCTCCAGCATCAGCCGTTTCTGGTCGTCGGTGAACCGCTCCCACTTGGCCAGCAGCGTGGCGGTGAAGCCCTTGACGGAGGTCAGCGGGGAGCGCAGCTCGTGGGCGACGGTGGCGATCAGCTCGGCGTGGCTGCGCTCGGTGCGGCGCCGGGCCTCGGTGTCGCGGAGGGTGACGACGACACGGTGGACGGGACCCAGGGGTTCGGCGCGCACGTAGCGGGCGGAGACGAGGACCTCGTGTCCGCCCGGCAGCAGCAGGTTCCGCTCCGGCTGCCGTACCCGGATGGCCAGTCCGCCGTAGGGGTCCGTCAGCTGCCACCAGCGGCGGCCCTCCAGGTCCTCCAGCGGCAGGGCCTTCTCCAGGCTCTCGCCGAGGGCGTCGGGGGCGCACAGGCCGGTGATGCGGGCGGCGGCGGCGTTGAAGCAGACGACGCGGCCGTCCTGGTCGGCGACGACGAGGCCGTCGGGCAGGTCGTCGGGGTCGATGCCGTGGTCCGCTCCCCGGTCCGCGAGGTCGCCGTGCCGGGGCGCGGGCGTGCGCGCGTCCCGCCCGGCCGCCGCGGTGCTCGTGCGGACCACACTCATCCCCGTACCCCACCTCTCAGCCGGCGCAGGGCCCCGAACTGGTCACCTTACTGGCTCTGGGTGACGGAGCGGCACCCTCCGGAGGCGCGCTGGGCCCGGGCCGACGCATAGAGACATACGGCGGCGGCGGTGGCGAGGTTCAGGCTCTCGGCGCTTCCGTGGATGGGGACGCGTACGACGGCGTCGGCGAGGGCGCGGGTCTCCTCGGGCAGACCCCAGGCCTCGTTGCCGAAAACCCAGGCGGTCGGGCCGCCCATGGTGCCCTCGTCCAGCTCGGCGTCGAGGTCGCGGTCCCCGGCCCCGTCGGCGGCGAGGACGCGCACGCCGGCCGCCGTCAGGCCCTCGATGGCGTGCTCCACGGGCACGCCGACGGCGACCGGCAGGTGGAACAGGGAGCCGACGGAGGCGCGTACGGCCTTGGGGTTGTACAGGTCGACGGAGGCGTCGGTGAGGACGACGGCCTCGGCGCCGGCGGCGTCGGCGCAGCGCAGGACGGTGCCGGCGTTGCCGGGGTCGCGGACGTGGGCGAGGACGGCGACGAGCCTGGGCCGGGCCGCGAGGACGTCCGCGAACGGGGTGTCCAGGAAGCGGCACACGCCGACGAGGCCCTGGGGGGTGACGGTGGTGGAGATGTCGGCGATGACCTCGTCGGGGGCGAGGTGGACGCGGGCGCCGGCGTCGCGGGCGGCGCCGATGATGTCGGCGTAGCGCTCCGCTGCCTCGACGGTGGTGAACAGCTCGGTGAGGGTCGCCTGTCCGGCGGGCCGGTGCGCGGCCGCCTCCCGTACGGCCTGCGGGCCCTCGGCGAGGAACAGCCGGTCCTTGCCCCGGAAGTTCCGCTTGCCGAGGCGCCGGGCGGCGGCGACACGGGCGGACCGGGGGGAGATCAGCTCGGGGGTGGACATCCTCTGAGTCACTTTCCTCGTACGGGGAGCTGCTGCGGCTCGGGGCCAGGGGGCTCACTCACCGGTGCTGCCTGGGTACGGCCCGCTGCGGTGGGCCGGGGGTGGGTTCGCTTACCGGCGCTCGCCGGGTGCCTCCCCCACTCGGCTTCGCTCGAGCGGGGGCCCCCACCGCCCACCCGTGCCGCCCTGGGGATCCCCCCAGGCCCTTAAGGCACTGGGGAGGCACGCATGCCCGCAGCTACGACGTGCCCCGTAAGGGGCGCGGGGAACTGCGCGACGAGCCACGATGCGGCCGCAGGAGAAATCCGGGCGGTCGGGGCAGTGCCCCTTCGGGGGCGCGGGGAACTGCGCGATCAGCCACGACGGGCCGGCGGCCGAACGACGACCGGGGGGCGGGAACGACAGGACCCGCAAGCAAAGCGCCTGCGGGTCCCGGAACTACGACGGCTGAGGCCGGCGCAGCGTCACGCCGCCTTGGGCGCGTTGACGTCCGACGGCAGCGCCTTCTGCGCGACCTCGACGAGCGCGGCGAACGCGTTCGCGTCGTTGACGGCCAGCTCCGCCAGGATCTTGCGGTCGACCTCGATGTTCGCGGCCTTCAGACCCTGGATGAAGCGGTTGTACGTGATGCCGTTGGCGCGGGCAGCGGCATTGATGCGCTGGATCCACAGCTGACGGAAGTCGCCCTTGCGCTTCTTGCGGTCGTTGTAGTTGTAGACCAGCGAGTGGGTGACCTGCTCCTTGGCCTTGCGGTACAGGCGCGAACGCTGACCGCGGTAGCCGGAGGCCTGCTCCAGGATCGCCCGGCGCTTCTTGTGGGCGTTGACTGCCCGCTTGACGCGTGCCACTTGTTAACTCCTTGTAGCGGGGCCGCGGTGGAACTCACGCGGCCCGGAAACGATTGGGTCCCGGTCCAGACGCGCGGCGCTCATGGACGAGCGCCGGAACGTCACTTGCCGAGAAGCTTCTTGATCTTCGCGGCGTCGCCCGGGGCCATCTCGGCGTTGCCGGTGAGGCGACGCGTCACACGGGACGACTTGTGCTCAAGCAGGTGGCGCTTGCCGGCGCGCTCACGGAGCACCTTGCCGGAGCCGGTGATCTTGAAGCGCTTGCTGGCACCGCTGTGCGACTTGTTCTTCGGCATAGCGCCGTACTCTCCTCGTCGGTGGCGCTCCGGTGCCCGGTCGCGAAAACCGGGCACGGTGGAGCGTCGTTCTCTACTGTCGGTTGATCCTCGGGACTCGCGTCCCGGGGGATCACGCCTCGGCGTGCTCCTCGGCGGGCGTCTCGACCTCGGCCTCGACCTCGGCCGCGGTCTCAGCCTCGGCCTCGGCAGGGTTCTGCGAGCGGCCGGGGTTGGCCTTCGCGTCCGCCTTGCGGGCTTCCTGCGCCTGGCGAGCCTCGGCCATCGCCTCGGTCTTCTTCTTGTGCGGACCGAGAACCATGATCATGTTCCGGCCGTCCTGCTTCGGGTTCGACTCCACGAAACCGAGGTCCTGGACGTCCTCCGCGAGACGCTGCAGCAGTCGGTAGCCCAGCTCGGGACGGGACTGCTCGCGACCACGGAACATGATCGTGATCTTGACCTTGTCGCCCTGCTTGAGGAACCGGACGACGTGACCCTTCTTGGTGTCGTAGTCGTGCGGGTCGATCTTCGGCCGGAGCTTCATCTCCTTGATGACCGTGTGCGCCTGGTTCTTGCGCGCCTCACGGGCCTTCATGGCCGACTCGTACTTGAACTTCCCGTAGTCCATGAGCTTGCACACGGGCGGACGGGCGTTCGCCGCGACCTCGACCAGGTCCAGGTCGTACTCCTGCGCAAGCTCCAGGGCCTTGGCAAGCGGAACAATCCCGACCTGCTCGCCGCTGGGACCGACAAGTCGCACCTCGGGAACGCGAATCCGGTCGTTGATGCGGGGCTCGGCGCTGATGGATCCTCCTCGGTTAGCACCACACGGCGGTCTGGCGGACAGCCGCTTACGTCTCTTCTGGTGACCTAACCGCGCCGGAGCAGAAAAAATGCCCCGGACGATCACAGGCGGGGCTCCAAGCACTACCGGAGCACCGCCGCGATGAATCGCGGGGCGCGCTTTCGGACGACTCCATCGTCCGTACGGAACGATGGTGGCCGTCTGACCGGGTGACCCGCCGCCCCGGAGGGTGGTCGGGTGGGAGATCGGAGCCTCCACTTGTGGGCCGAGCACGCAGACGTGTCCAGCCGGTCGTGTATCAGGCTAGCAGGATCGTTTGACAAGGGCTAATCGAGGCGTAAGAAGCGCTGATCGAGGCGGGGCCAGGGCTCGACGAGGCCGGGGCGGACGGACCGCCTATCGTGTGGGGCATGAGTGACACCCCTCCTGAGACCCCCGACTTCGACGCGATGACCCGGGACATCGCCGAGGTCCCCGCCGTCGAGGTGATCGTGACGGTCGCCGTCAACCTGATGAGCGCCGCCGCCGTGAAACTCGGGCTGAGCGAGGAGGGCGAGAAGTACAAGGACCTGGACGAGGCCCGCAAGCTGATCACCGGTCTCGCCGGCCTGCTGGACGCGAGCGCGACCGAGATCAGCTCCTTCCACGCGGCTCCGCTGCGCGACGGCCTGAAGTCGCTGCAGCTGGCGTTCCGCGAGGCCTCGCTGGTCCCGGACGAGCCGGGCCAGGGTCCGGGCGAGAAGTACACCGGTCCGGTCTACGGCTGAGCCGCCGCCCCTCTCTTCTGTTTCCGCACGAACAAGGGCTCGCCCGGAGGCGTGGTCCCGGCCGGCAGCAGTGCCAGGTCGAGGCCGCGCACCAGGCGGGCCCGCAGTGTCTCGTCGGCGGCCAGCCGTTCGGCGACCGCGCGGGCGGCCGCGGCGGGCGGCACGGCCGGATCGAGGACGAGCGCCAGGGTACCGTCCGCCTGACCGGGGCCGAGGTGGGCGCGCAGCACGGCGGGCTCCGCGGCGACGACGGCACGGACGGCCTCGACGACCGCCGGGTCGGCGAGCGGGTCCGTGCTGGTACGGCCCTCGGCGAGGGCGAGCAGTGCCGGGCCGGTCAGTTCGAACGGCACCGGACCGGCGAGGTCCAGCACCACCGTGTCCGCTTTCTCGTGCGCGGCGGCCTGCAGCGCCTGGTGCAGCGGTACGGCCACGGGCCGGGCCGCCGGGTCCCAGCGGGCGAGGGAGTCGGTGGAGGTGAAGGCGGGCAGCGCGGTGCGCCCGCCGGCCTTCAGCGTGGGGACGGCCATGTCGCTGGTCTTCTCGCGGCGCAGCCCGTTCTCGTCTTCCTCGACCTCGCCGAGGACGGCCACGACCGGGACCAGCAGCCGCGCGCCCTTGAGGGCCTCCAGGACCGGCGCGACGGCGGTGCGGTCCTCGGCCCAGGCGGCGAGCGCGGCGCTCAGCCGGGGGTCGGCGGTGCCGTCGTCGTCGGAGAAGCCGGAGTCGGGAATGTTCTTGTTCGCCACGGTCACCGACCTTATAGGGGGCGGCGACCGGGGGCCGGTCGGGGCCCGGACCGACGGCTCAGCGGAACTCGCCGTACTCCTGCGGCCGGCGTTCGCGGCCCCGCCACAGCACGACGCCGGCGATCAGCAGAACCCCGCCGGCGCCGCCCGCGAGGGGGGCCGCCCACGCGGAGGTGCCGGCGGCGTCCTTGGGGGTGTCGGGGCCGGGGCCGAAGTACTTCTCGCCGTACGAGGTCACCTCCAGGCCCTCCGGCTTGAGCCGGGCGGCGGCCTTCAGCGCGGCGGCTGGGTCGACGAGGCCGAAGCCGCGGGAGTCGTCGCGGCCGCCGACGGGAGGGTTGCGGGCCGTGTCCTCCAGGAGCTTCTTGATCTGGGCCGGTGTCAGGTCCGGGTGGACGGCCTTGATGAGGGCGACCGTGCCGGAGACGAAGGCGGAGGCGGCGGAGGTGCCCCAGCCCTCGTAGTACTTGTGGTCGGGGTCGGCGATGACGACGTCCACGCCGGGCGCGCTGACCGCGGCGTACCAGCGGCGGGTGGAGAACGAGGCGCGGGTGCCGTAGCGGTCCACCGCGGTGGCGGCGATGACGCCCGGGTAGGCGGCCGGGTAGGAGACGTGGTCGCCCTTGTCGCCGCCGTTGCCGGCGGAGGCGACGACGACCACTCCCTTCTTGAGGGCGTACTGGACGGCCTCGTCCTCGCCGGCCTCGGGGTGGGCGGAGCTGGAATCGTCGCCGAGGGAGAGGTTGATGACGTCGGCGCCGTGGTCGGCGGCCCAGCGGATGCCGTCGGCGAGGGCGTTGCCCCGGCTGGTACGGGCCTTGGCGCGGGCGGGGTCGCCGTCCTCCAGGATGACCCGCACGGGCAGGATCTTCGCCTCGGGGGCTATGCCGATGACGCCGGCGGTACGGCCGGGTCCGTGGCCGTGCCCGGCGATGATCCCGGCCATCGCGGTGCCGTGCCGGGCCCAGCTCCGGTCGCCGGGCTCGGCGCCGAAGCCGATCATGTCCTTGGCCGGCAGGACGTTGCCGGCCAGGTCGGGGTGGCCGGCCTCGACGCCTGTGTCCAGGACGGCGACGGTGACGCCCTTGCCCCGGGTGACGCGCCAGGCCTGCGCGGTGTGCAGGGCGGACAGGCCCCACTGCTGGGCGCGGATGCCGTCGGCGTGGGCGGTGGCGGCGGGCAGCAGGACGAGGGAGCCGGCGAGGAGAAGGCTCGTGAGCGCCGAGCCGGTGGTGACCGCCCGGCGCGGGCGGCGGACCGGTCGCGGGAACGTGCGGGTCATGAGGGCTTCTCCGTGGCGGCGCCCCCGGTCTGCCGCAGCCGGCGTGCGATGCGGTCGGCCAGGCCCTGCGCCTCGTTGCCGAGGCCGGCCTGGGCGGGGGCCGAGGTGGCGCCGGTGCGGGTGGCGTCGGCGGCGGGCTGGGGCGCGTCGACGGTGCGGCCGTCGGCCCAGCCGGACACGGAGAAGGCGACGACGGGGACGTCGGTGAGGACGGAGATGGTCCAGGAGGCCCGCTGCGCGTCGCCGAAGCCGGCCGCCACGGTGCCCTTGGCGGCGTACGCCCGGGGCAGCAGGTCGGTGCGGCTGCTCAGGTGCTCGTCCCGGAAGCGCTTGGCGAGCGCGGACATGGCGGCCGGGTCGGCCTTGGTGAACAGCAGGCCGACGGTGGTCACATAGCTCTCGGTGGCGTCGGTGTAGGTGGCGCGCAGCAGCCGGCGGCAGCCCACGGGAGCGAGGGCCTTGCGCAGCAGCGGGTCGAAGGCGCGGGCGCAGCCGGAGTCGGGGGCCACGGCGACCCGGGTCCAGGTGCGGTCGGCTCCGCCGGGTCCTGCGCCGGTGCCGTCGACGGTGGGCGGGAACAGCTGGTCGACCGGCTCGCTGTGCCACAGGCTGTCGGCCGCGGTGAACCTGTCCCGCGCCGCCCCGCCGCCGTCGCCGGCGAGCCAGCTCCCCGTGACGGCACCGCCGATGAGCCCCAGCCCGAGGACGACACAGGCCGTCGCGGCAGCGGCCCGGGGACGCACCCGCCGTCTCACCCCCTCAGGTTCGGCAAACGTCACGACGGGCCGCGCGGCAGCACCCCAGGAGTGCGCCGGGTCGGGCGCCGGCGCCGAGCCGGCAGGGTGAGCGGACGCGCCCGCACTCCAGGCGCCACCGCGCGCGGGCCCCGCTTCGGCGGCTCCGCGGGAAGCGGCCGTGGCACCGCGGCCGACGGCAGCGGAGTCGGGCGCGGCGGGAATCGGCCGCAACCGGGCCGTCGTCTCCACGGCGGACTCCGCCGGCGCGATCGGCCTGCTCTGCGGGCGCGGCGGTACGGCCGTCCCGGCGGCGCCCTCCCGGCGTGGCTGCCCGTCCGTGCCGGACGGGCTCAGGGGGGCGGCGACGTCGCCCGTGCCCGGCGGTGCGTCGGGGAAGCGGGCCGAGGCCGGGGGCGGAGGCGGGGTCCGGCGGCTGTCGGGGGCGGGGGTGGGCCGGAGCCGAGGGAAGCGGGAGGCGGTGCGGTCGGGGGCGGGCGGCTGCGCCGGGGACGGCGGGCCGGGCACACTCCGCGCGGGGCTGGGCGTGCGCGGAGTGAAGACCGAGAACTCCTCGTCGGAATCGGCCTGGACGCGGGCGGGCTCGGCAGTCGAGCGGCCGCTCGCCGCACGCGGCCGCTCGACACGCCCAGCAGTGCCACGCGCCGGGTCGTCTCCGTCAGCGGGGCCCGTCGTACGTCCGGTCGGGCCGGTCGGGCCGGTCGGTGAAACGTTCACCTCGGGCCGGCCGGCCATGCGCGCAGTGGGGTCGGTCGCCGGGGCGTGACCGTCGGCCGGGCACGCCGGACGGGCGTGCGGTCCGGTGGGTGAAACGTTCACGTCGGCGCGGTCGGTGGCGTGTGCCGTGGGGTCGGGGGCGGGGTCCGTCGGGCGGCCGAGGGCGTGGTCCGGATCCGGGTGGAGCTTGGGGGGCAGGCCGGGAACGGGGGGATGGGGTGGGCGCGGGGGGACCGGGGCGCGGCGCGCTTCCGTGCTCATGCACCCCCCGTTTCCTCGTGCCCGGGCCGAACTTCGCGTACGCGGGCCGTGCTGGTCGCCGGCCGGCCCGGTGCGGTCGCTCCGCTCCCGGGCACGCATACCCGTACGGCCGGACCGGCATCCCGGTTCAGGTGACGCGGCCCGCAAGCGTTCGGCCGTACGCGTGCGCGTCACTCTACGGGTTGTCCGGGACGGAGAGAGAACCAGTCGGCAGGCCCGGGGCATCTGCCCGGAACGTCCCCCTACCCTGCGGTAATACTCTCTGGCAGGCTTCCGTCATGACTGCGCGCGCCGCCGACCGGGCCCGTTACGACCGGGCCACCGCCCATCTCGACGCCCCTCTCGCGATCGTGGACCTCGACGCCTTCGACGCCAACGCGGACGACCTGGTCCGCCGCGCGGGCGGCAAGCCGGTCCGGGTCGCCAGCAAGTCCGTGCGCTGCCGGGCCCTGCTGGAACGCGCCCTGGCCAAGGACGGCTTCCGGGGCGTCATGTCGTTCACGCTGGCCGAGTCCCTGTGGCTCGCCCGTTCCGGGTTCGACGACATCCTGCTGGCCTACCCCTCCGCCGACCGTTCCGGCTTCGCCGAACTGGCCGCCGATCCCAAGCTCGCCTCCGCCGTGACCGTGATGGTCGACGACGTCGCGCACTTGGACCTCATCGACGCGTCCCGTGACGGCGGCGTTGAGGACGTCCGGGTCTGCCTGGAACTGGACACGGCGCTGAAGATGTTCGGCGGCCGGGTCCGGGTGGGGGCGCGGCGGTCACCGCTGCACTCCCCCGCGCAGCTTGCCGAGCTGGCCCGGGCCGTGGCCCGGCGGCCGGGCTTCCGGCTGGTGGGGATCATGGCGTACGAGGGGCATGTCGCCGGGGTCGGGGACGCGGTCGCCGGACGGCCGCTGCGTTCGCGGGCGATCCGGCTGATGCAGGCCGCCGCCCGGCGGGAACTCGCCGAGCGGCGGGCCGCGGTGGTGCGGGCCGTCCGGGCCGTGGCGACGGACCTGGAGTTCGTCAACGGCGGCGGCACGGGCAGTGTGCAGCACACGGCGGCCGAGGACGCCGTCACGGAGATCGCCGCCGGGTCGGGGCTGTACGTGCCGCGCCTGTTCGACAACTACACGTCGTTCACCGGCCGTCCGGCCGCCCTCTTCGCGCAGCCCGTCGTCCGGCGGCCGGGTGTCGGGATCGTCACGGTGCTCGGCGGCGGCTACCCGGCCTCCGGTGCCGCCGGTCCCGACCGGCTGCCGGTGCCGTACCTGCCCGAGGGGCTGAGGTACGACCCGCAGGAGGGTCCCGGTGAGGTGCAGACCCCGCTGCTCGGCTCCCCCGCCGACGATCTCCTGATCGGCGACAAGGTGTGGTTCCGGCACGCGAAGGCGGGCGAGCTGTGCGAGCGGTTCGAGGCACTGCACCTGGTCGAGGGGGACGCGGTGACGGCGACCGTGCCGACGTACCGCGGTGAGGGGCACACCTTCCTCTAGCGCTACATAGGGGTCACGTACGCGCCCGAGATCCCCCCGTCCACCAGGAAGTCGGTCGCGTTGACGAACGAGGAGTCGTCACTGGCGAGGAACGCGACGGCGGCGGCGATCTCCTCGGCCTCGGCGAACCGGCCGACCGGGATGTGCACGAGCCGGCGCGCGGCCCGCTCGGGATCCTTCGCGAACAGCTCCCGCAGCAATGGGGTGTTGACCGGCCCGGGGCACAGCGCGTTCACCCGGATGCCCTCCCGCGCGAACTGCACGCCCAGTTCGCGGGACATGGCGAGGACGCCGCCCTTGGACGCGGTGTAGGAGATCTGGGAGGTGGCCGCGCCCATCCGGGCCACGAAGGACGCCGTGTTGATGATGGAGCCCTTGCCCTGGTGGCGCATGTACGGGATGGCGGCCTTGCAGCACAGGTAGACGGAGGTGAGGTTGACCTCCTGGACGCGCTTCCACGCCTCCAGACCGGTGTCGAGGATGGAGTCGTCGTCCGGCGGGGAGATACCGGCGTTGTTGAAGGCGACGTCGACGCTGCCGTAGGTGTCGTACGCCGCCTGGAACAGCGCCTCGACCTGCTCGGGGTCGGTGACGTCGGTCTTCACGAAGAGTCCGCCGGTCTCCTCGGCGGCGGCCTTGCCGCGGGGGTCGTCGACGTCGGCACAGACGACGTGCGCGCCCTCGGAGGCGAGCCGGCGGGCGGCGGCGAGTCCGATGCCGCTGCCGGCTCCCGTGACGACGGCGGTGCGACCGGCCAGGCGGCGGCAGATGATGTCGGTGTCAGAAGAGGTCACAGTGCGGGGCCCTCCGTGCTGATGAAGACGTTCTTGGTCTCGGTGAAGGCGGTCAGGGCGTCGGGGCCGAGCTCGCGGCCGAGGCCGGACTGCTTGAAGCCGCCGAACGGGGTCGAGTAGCGGACACTGGAGTGCGAGTTGACGGACAGGTTGCCTGCGCGGACGGCCCGGGAGACGCGCAGGGCGCGGCCCAGGTCGCGGGTCCACAGGGAGCCGGCCAGCCCGTAGGGGGTGCCGTTGGCGAGGCGGATCGCGTCGTCCTCGTCGGTGAAGGGCAGCAGGACGGCGACGGGCCCGAAGATCTCCTCGCACGCGGCCGATCCGTCCGGCCGTTCGCCGGTGAGCACGGTCGGCGGGAACCAGAAGCCGGGGCCGTCGGGGGCGCTGCCGCGCAGGGCGGGGGCGTCGTCGGGGACGTAGGACCGGACGCGGTCGAGCTGCCGGCGGGAGATCAGCGGGCCCATCCGTGTCTTCTCGTCGGCCGGGTCGCCGACCACGACGGCGGCCAGCGCGTCGGCGAGGACGGCGCGGGCCTCGTCGTACACGGACTCATGGACGAGGATGCGGGTGCGGGCGCAGCAGTCCTGCCCGGAGTTGTCCAGGAAGGAGAACGGGTCGAGGGCGGCCTCGAGGTCGGCGTCGGCGAACACGACGTTGGGGCTCTTGCCGCCGAGTTCGAGGGTGACCGGTTTGACCTGCCGGGCGCAGCGTTCCATGACCTCGCGGCCGGTGCGGGTGGAGCCGGTGAACACGATCTTGGCGACGGCGGGGTGGTCGACGAGGGCGCGTCCGGCGATGTGGCCGTGTCCGGGAAGGACCTGGAAGAGGTGCTCGGGCAGGCCCGCTTCCAGGGCGAGTCCGGCCAGGCGCAGGGCGGTCAGCGGGGTCGTCTCGGCGGGTTTGAGGACGACCGCGTTGCCGGCCGCGAGCGCCGGGAAGGAGCCCCAGGCCGCGATCGGCATCGGGAAGTTCCAGGGCGCGATCACGCCGACGACGCCGAGGGGTTCGAGGAAGGTGACGTCCCAGCCGCCGGGGACGGGGATCTGCTTGCCGAGGAGGCGTTCGGCGCCGCCGGCCGCGTAGAGCAGCAGGTCGCGGGCGTTGCCAGCCTCCCAGCGGGCGTTGCCGACGGTGTGCCCTGCCTCGCGGACCTCCAGTTGGGCCAGTTCCTCGACGTGGGTGTCGACGGCGTCGGCGAAGCGGCGCAGCAGCCGGGCGCGGTCGGCGGGGGCGAGGGCCGCCCAGGCCGTCCGGGCGCGTGCGGCCCGTACGACAGCGGCGTCCACATCCTCGGGAGTAGCTGCGGGGACGGTGGCGACGACCTCCTCCGTGGCGGGGTTGAGGACCTTCAACTCGTCGGCTGCGGACACGGATCGTCCCCTCACAGGCGTTCGAAGGAGCGGCGCAGCTCCCAGTCGGTGACGGCTGCGTCGAAGGCGGCGAGTTCGACGCGGGCCATGTTCCGGTAGTGGTCGACGACCTCGTCGCCGAAGGCCGACCGGGCGATCTCGCTGTTCTCCCACAGCTCGGCGGCCTCGCGCAGGGTGGCGGGCACGTGGGCGAAGTCCGCGGTGTAGGCGTTGCCGGTGCAGGGCTCGGGCAGCTGGAGTTTGTGCTCGATGCCGTGGAGGCCGGCCGCGACCATGCCGGCGACGGCGAGGTGCGGGTTGACGTCGCCGCCGGGCAGCCGGTTCTCGAAGCGCAGGGAGCGGCCGTGGCCGACGACGCGCAGGGCGCAGGTCCGGTTGTCGTGGCCCCAGGCGACGGCGGTGGGGGCGAATGAGCCGGGCTGGAACCGCTTGTAGGAGTTGACGGTGGGGGCGTAGAGCAGGGCGAAGTCGCGAAGGGCGGCGAGCTGTCCGGCGAGGAAGTGCCGCATGACCTCGGACATGCCGTCCGGGCCGGGCATCACGCTGGTCCCGTCGGCGTCGGCGAGGGAGAGGTGGATGTGGCAGGAGTTGCCCTCGCGCTCGTTGTACTTGGCCATGAAGGTGAGCGAGACGCCCTCCTGGGCGGCGATCTCCTTGGCTCCTGTCTTGTACAGCGCGTGCTGGTCGCAGGTGACGAGGGCCTCGTCGTAGCGGAACACGATCTCGTGCTGGCCGGGGTTGCACTCGCCCTTGGCGGACTCGACGGTGAGGCCGGCGCCGGCCATGTCGTTGCGGATCCGGCGCAGCAGCGGCTCGATGCGGCCGGTGCCGAGGATCGAGTAGTCGATGTTGTACTGGTTGGCCGGTGTCAGGCTGCGGTAGTTCGCGTCCCAGGCCTGTTCATAGGTGTCCTTGAAGACGATGAACTCCAGCTCGGTGCCGACGTGCGCGGTGCAGCCGAGTGCGGCGAGGCGCTCCAGCTGGCGGCGCAGGATCTGGCGCGGGGCGGCGGCGACCGGGGAGCCGTCCTCCCAGGCCAGGTCGGAAAGCAGCAGGGCGGTGCCGGGGTGCCAGGGGACGCGGCGCAGGGTGGCGGGGTCGGGGCGCAGGGCGAAGTCGCCGTAGCCGCGGTCCCAGGAGGACATGGCGTAGCCGTCGACGGTGTTCATGTCGGTGTCGACGGCGAGGAGGTAGTTGCAGCCCTCGGTGCCGTGATGCAGGACCTCGTCGAGGAAGAAGCGGGCGGCGAACCGCTTGCCCTGGAGCCGGCCCTGCATGTCCGGGAAGGCCAGGACGACGGTGTCGATCTCACCGCCGGCGACGAGGGTGTGCAGCTCCTCGACGCTCAGCGGGGGTGTGCGGTCTGCCACGGGAGAGCCTCCTTGGGCTTCTTCGGCGTCTTCGCTACGCATAAGGTATTGCTTCGAACCATTGCCAGGGAAGGGGGCACGGCCCATGTCGCGGGACGGGACTTCGAGGCCGGCCGACCGGCTCGCCGCCGTGCTGCGGCCGGTGCGCGCGGGCAACGGCTTCGAGGAGGCGCTGGAGCAGATCCTCCAGGTCGTACGGCTGGGTCTGGTGCCCGGCGGCGAGCGGCTGCCGGCCGAGCGGGAGCTGGCCGAGCGGCTGGGGGTCAGCCGGGTGACGCTGCGCGAGGTGCTGAAGGTCCTCCAGGAGCAGGGGCTGGTGGAGGCCCGGCGTGGGCGGTACGGCGGAACGTTTGTGCTGCGGCGCGCGGACGCGGGCGGACAGGACGAGCTACGGCGGCGGATCGCCTCGGTCGACATCGAGGACGTGCTGCGGTTCCGCGAGGTGCTTGAGGTGGGCGCGGCCGGGCTGTGCGCGGCGCACGGGCTGGACGAGGAGCAGACGGCGCGGCTGCGGGCCGCGCTGGACCGCACGCGGGACGCTCCGCTGGGCGAGTACCGGCGGCTGGACACCCTGCTCCATCTCACCCTGGCCGAGCTATGCGGGTCGCCGTCGCTGACCGCGCGGTACGCGGCGGTCCGGGCCACGGTGAACGACCTGCTCGACTGCATCCCGCTGCTGGTGCGCAACCTGGAGCACTCGCAGCGCCAGCACGCGGCGCTGGTCGAGGCGGTACTGGACGGGGACGCGGACGGGGCGCGGGAGACGATGCGGGAACACTGCGCGGGCACGGCGGCGCTGCTGCGGGGCTTCCTCGCCTGAGCGCACTCTGCAAAGGTGTAGGTGTGTACCTTTGGGAGGCAGGGTGGGCGCACGACCGCTGATCGGTGTCAGCACCTATCTGGAGACCGCGGCGCGCTGGGGCGTGTGGGAGCTGGAGGCGGCGCTGCTGCCGGCCGCGTACCCGCGCATGGTGCGGCGGGCCGGCGGGCTGGCCGCGATGCTGCCGCCCGACGACCCCGCGCACGCGGCGGCGACGGTGGCCCGGCTGGACGGGCTGGTGATCGCGGGCGGCCCGGACGTGGACCCGGCGTGCTACCGCGCGGAGCGCTCCCCGCGCACGGGGCCGCCGGCGCGGGAGCGGGACGCGTGGGAACTCGCCCTCCTCCGGGCCGCTTTGGAGACCGGGGTGCCGCTGCTGGGCGTCTGCCGGGGCATGCAGCTGCTGAACGTGGCGTGCGGAGGCACGCTGGTCCAGCATCTGGAGGGGCACGCGGAGGTCGTCGGCGTGTTCGGCGGGCACGCGGTGAAGCCGGTGCCGGGGACGCTGTACGCGGGTGCGGTGCCGGAGGAGACGGTGGTGCCGACATACCACCACCAGGCGGTGGAGCGGCTCGGCACGGGCCTGGTACCGGCGGCGCACGCGGCGGACGGCACGATCGAGGCGATCGAACTGCCGTCGGCCCGGGGGTGGGTGCTGGGGGTGCAGTGGCATCCGGAGATGGGGGATGACGGGCGGGTGATGGAGGCGATGGTCGCCGCGGCGGGGTGAGCGGCGTGGGGGTGCGGTTCGTCTGCCGGGTGCGGGTGCGCTGTGGCTTGTCGCGCAGTTCCCCGCGCCCCTGAGGGGGTTGCCTTGCCGTCGGCTGTGAACGAGCCCTGGGGTCCATTCCGTTGGGGGTGCGGTGGTGACGCCGGTGCGGGTGCGTCGTGGCCGATCGCGCAGTTCCCCGCGCCCCTGAGGGGGTTGCCGTGCCGTCGGCCGTGAAAGAGCCCTGGGGTCCATTCCGTTGGGGGTGCGGTGGTGACGCCGGTGCGGGCACGTCGTGGCCGATCGCGCAGTTCCCCGCGTCCCTGAGGGGGTTGCCTTGCCGTCGGCTGTGAACGAGCCCTGGGGTCCATTCCGTTGGGGGTGCGGTGGTGACGCCGGTGCGGGTGCGTCGTGGTCGATCGCGCAGTTCCCCGCGCCCCTGAGGGGGTTGCTCCGCCGTCGGCTGTGAAGGTGCCCTTGCCTTTGACAGCCGGCGGCACTGCCACACCCCAGGGGCGCGGGGAACTGCGCGGCGAGCCGCGGCGGAGCGGCACGTTCAGCCCTGGGTCAGGGAGAGCAACTCCCTTGCTGGGCCGGTGGGGCGGTGGCCCGTGGGCCAGACTGCTCTGAGGTCGCGGCGTAGGAGGATGCCCTCCACAGGGATCCGGACCAGGCGCCGCGTCGCCAGTTCCTCGCCGACGGCGAGCTCGCTGAGGACGGAGGGGCCGGCCCCGCTGACCGCCGACGCCTTCACCGCCGTCGTGGAGGAGAGTTCGATCAGCGGACGCGCCAGCCCGCCGAGCGCCGCGTCCAGGACCTGCCGGGTTCCGGACCCGCGTTCGCGGAGGATCAGCGGCGTGGCCGCGAGTTCCTCGGGAGTCACGGGGCGCCGGCGCCGGGTCCAGGGATGGCCGGGGGACGTGACGACGATCAGCCGGTCGTGGGCGATCACCGTGGCGTCGAGCCCGGCGGGGACCGAGAGCCCCTCGACGAAGCCGAGGTCGGCCTCGTCGGCGAGCAGCAGTTCCGCGACCTTCGCCGAGTTCCCCGCGAGCAGCGACACCGCCGTGTCGGGGCGTTCGGCGTGGAGCGCCAGGAGCCAGCCGGGCAGCAGGTACTCCGCGATCGTCATGCTCGCCGCGACCCGCAACCGGGAGTCCCGCCGGTCCCGCAGCGCCTGCGCGCCCGCGTCGAAGACGGCCGCCGCCTCCACGATCCGGCGCGCCCAGTCGGTGACCAGGGCACCCGCGTCCGTGAGCCGGGAGCCGCGCGGTGAGCGGTCGACCAGGGCCACGCCCAGCTGCCGTTCCATGGAGCGGATACGGCTGCTGGCGGCCGGCTGGGTGATGCCGACCTCCCGGGCCGCCGCCCCGAGGCTGCCCAGCCGGGCCACGGCCAGCAGCAGCTCCAGCGCGCCGAGATCCGGCACCCGGTGCGCCAGCGAGCCCGCGCCCGCGACTCTGTAGTCGTCGTCGCTCATAAGACCAGCTTATGTCGCACCGTTCAGCGGCCGGCCGCCCGCAGCGCCTCGGACAGGACGCGGGGTGCCTCGGTGAGCGAGGGGCCGTACCAGGTCAGGTGCCGCCCGCTGACAAGTGCGCAGCTCAGACCCGGGAAGGCTTCCGGGCCGTCGCCCGCGGTGAAGGCGTAGGGCTCGTCGGGCAGGACGACGAGGTCCGGGGCCGCCGCGACCAGTTCGGGCAGGGGCACGCGGGGGTAGCGCTCGGCGTGGGCCGCGTGCAGGTGGTCCACGCCGAGGCGGGCCAGCACGTCACCCGCGAAGGTGTCCCGGCCGAGAACCATCCAGGGGCGGCGCCAGATCGGTACGACCGCTGTCCTGCGCTCCGCCGGTGCGGGGAGCGCCGCCCAGGCGGCCTCGGCCCGGTCCAGCCAGCGGGGCCGTACCGGCGCACCGCACGCCCTCAGCACGCGGTCCAGTTCGGTGAACGCCTGCGGCACGGTCCGCACCTCCGTGACGAGGACATCCGGGCCCGCCGCACGCAGGGCGTCGAGGTCGGGGGCGCGGTTCTCCTCCTCGTTCGCCAGCACCAGGTCGGGGGCGAGGGCGGCGATCCGCTCCACGTCCGGGTTCTTGGTGCCGCCGACGCGGACGACGTCCAGGCCGGCCGGATGGCTGCACCAGTCGGTGGCGCCGACGAGGACGCCCGGCAAAGACACCGCGACGGCCTCCGTGAGGGAGGGCACCAGGGAGACGACCCGCATCTAGCGCGTCCGGTCCTTGACCGCCTCGATGTGCTCGGCGACCGCCACCACGATCACCCGGGTGTCGGGGACGGTGGCCCGCCAGCGGTGGCGCACACCGCCGGTCAGGTACAGGGTGTCGCCGCGGCCGAGGCGGTACGCGCGGCCCTCGGCCTCGATCTCCACCGCGCCGTCGGCGACGTACATCAGCTCGTCGTTGCGGTGCTGGAACTCGCGGCCCGCGTCGTGGTCGCCGGTGAACTCGGAGGCGTGCAGCTGGTGGTGGCCCCGCACCAGGGAGCGGAACCGGGGGGAGAAGTCGCCCTCGGCGGACTCGGCGCGGACGACGTCCACGCTGGCCGCGGGGTCGGCGGCGGCGAGGAGTTCCACGGCCGTGGTGCGCAGGGCGTCGGCGAGCTTCTCCAGGGAGCCGCGGCTCGGGCGGGCCTTGTCGTTCTCGACCTGACTGAGGAAGGGCACGGAGAGACCGCTGCGCTCGGCCACCACGGCGAGGGTCAGCTCCAGCGCGCGCCGGCGCCGCCGGACGGCCGCGCCCACCCGCACCGACTGCTGCTCCTTGTGGTCGCCCATCGCTCCCGGTTCCCTCCTTCACCCGTCGTGCCGCGCCCCGGGTGCCCCGGTCCGGCGGCACCCCTTCTGATGAGTTGTCTGCACCCTACGCATGTTCGGCAAACCGTTTCAGGTGCCTGTCACATCCCTGACACGTCCGGCGGCCGGACCCCCACGGTTCGCGCCAGTGCCGTACGGCCGACGCCTACACCGTATGCCCCCTGCTTCAGCGCGCGCACGGGCACGCGTGTTCCCAGCGGGTGGGAGGCGATGGCGCTCCGTGGTTGGCCGGATCCTTACGGTAGGCACGGCGCTCGGGTTATGCCGCGAGGGGTGGGAACTGCCGCGCCCTGACGGACGTACGGCGGTTCCCACCCCTCGGGCGGCGGTCCGGAACTGTCAGGTCACCCGGCCGCCTGGCTCGTGCTGCCGTCCTTGGCGACGGGGGCCCACTTGTCGGCGAGGCCCGGGTGCTGCTTCAGCCAGGTCCGTACGGCGTCCTGCTCCTTGCCCTTGCCGGACTTCTGGATCTGCGCCTCCAGACCGGTGAGCTGCTTCTCGGTCATCGAGAAGTTCTTCAGCCAGGTGCCGACCTCGGGGTTGTCGGCGGCGAAGCCCTTGCGGGCGACGGTGTGCACGCCGTCGCCCTTGCCCCAGGCGCCCTTGGGGTCCTTGAGCTTCTTCAGGTCGTAGTCGCTGTACGCCCAGTGCGGCGACCAGAGGGTGACGACGACCGGCTTCTTCTTGTCGTAGGCGCGCTTCAGCTCGGTCAGCATCGCCGGGGTCGAGCCGTCGATGACCTGGAGGTCGCCCTGGAGGCCGTACTCCTTGAGGACCTTGGTCTTGAGCAGGCCCATCATGCCGGCGCTGGGCTCGATGCCAATGATCTTGCCGTCGAACTCGGAGGCGTGGGTCTTGAGGTCCGCGAGGGAGTTCACGTCCTTCACGTAGGCGGGGACGGTCAGCTCCAGGGAGGTCGGGCCGTACCACTTGCCGAGGTCGTCGAGCCGCTTGCCGTACTTCTTCCAGTACTCGGCGTGGGTGGTGGGCAGCCAGGAGTCCGTCTGGAAGTCGAGCTGGCCGGTGGCGAGGCCGGTGTAGAGGGGGCCGGCCGCGTACTGGGTCGTGGTGACCTTGAAGCCGCGCTCCTCCAGGAGTTCCTTCCACAGGAAGGTGGAGGCGATGCCCTCGTCCCAGGGGATGTAGCCGATGCGGATCTCCTTGCCCTTGCCGACGTTCGTGCCGGAGGCCTCGGAGGTGCCGGAGGAGGAGCCGAAGACGCCCATGCCGCCCGCGACGAGCGCGAGGACGACGACGCCGACGACGGCGACCGCCGGGCGCGGCCGGTACGACCAGACGGTCGGGCGGACCTTGGCGGTGGCCCGGCGGCCCAGCGGGGAGAGCCGGGTGCCCAGCGCGCCGGTCACCCGGTCCAGGTAGATGGCGAGGACGACGATGGCGACGCCCGCCTCGAAGCCGTAGCCGATGTCGACCTGGCCGATGGCCTCGTTGACGGCGCCGCCGAGGCCGCCGGTGCCGACCATGCCGGCGATGACCACCATGGACAGGCCCAGCATGATCACCTGGTTGACGCCGGCCATGATGGTCGGCAGGGCGAGGGGCAGCTGGACGCGCCACAGGATGTTGCTCGGGGTCGTGCCGAACGCCTCGGCGGCCTCGACCAGTTCGGGGTCGACCTGGCGGATGCCCAGCTCGGTCATGCGGACGCCGGGTGCGAACGCGAAGATCAGGGTGGCGACGACACCGGGGGCCGTGCCGAGGCCGAAGAAGAGCATGGCCGGGATCAGCAGGACCATGGACGGCATCGTCTGGAGCAGGTCCAGGACGGGCCGTACGACGGCGCTGACGGCCTTCGAGCGGGCGGCCCAGATGCCCAGCGGTATGGAGAAGACCAGGGCAATGACGGTGGCGACGAGGACGAGCGCCAGCGTCGACATCGCCTTGTCCCACAGGTCCAGCGAGTCGATCAGCGCGAACCCGGCGAAGGCCAGGACGCCGGCGACGAGCCCGCGCAGCCACCAGGCGAGCACCGCCAGGATGCCGGCGAGCAGCAGTGGCGCGGGCGCGGCGAGGACCGTGTCGATGCCGTTGTACATGCCCTCCATGACGGCCTTGATGGCGTCGAAGAGCCAGGACAGGTGGTCGACCAGCCAGTTGACACCGGAGTCGACCCAGTCGCCGAGGTGCAGCCTAGGCACGGGAGATCACCTTCTTCCCCTGGTCGCCGCCGGGGTGGTCGCACGCTCCGGGTTCGCCCTGTTCGTCGCCGAGGAAGCCGACCAGGCGCCGGCGCGGCACGACGCCGACGAGCGTGCGGCCCTCGTCGAGGACGGCCACGGGGTGCGTCAGGCGGGCGCTGATCGCGCACAGTTCCGCGAAGGGGGTCTCCGGGGTGGCGGTCTCGCACCCGCAGTCCGCCTCGTCGCCGCGCACGTCGGTGTCCATGACGGCACCGGCGGTCAGCACGCGGGAGCGGTCGACGTCCTGGATGAAGGACGCCACGTAGTCGCCCTCGGGGCGCAGCAGGATGTCCTCGGCGGTGCCGGTCTGGACGATGCGGCCGTCGCGCATGACGGCGATGCGGTCGCCCAGGCGCATGGCCTCGTTGAGGTCGTGGGTGATGAAGACGATGGTCTTCTTCAGCGTCTTCTGCAGTTCCAGGAGCTGGTCCTGCATGTCGCGGCGGATCAGCGGGTCCAGCGCGCTGAAGGACTCGTCCATCAGCAGCACGTCGGCGTCGGTGGCCAGCGCGCGGGCGAGGCCCACGCGCTGCTGCATGCCGCCGGACAGTTCGTCGGGCCAGGACTTCTCCCAGCCGGCCAGGCCGCACAGGGCGAGCGCCTCGTCGGCACGGCGTACGCGCTCGGCGCGGGGCACGCCCTGCACTTCCAGGCCGTAGGCAGCGTTGTCACGGACGCTGCGGTGCGGGAAGAGCGCGAAGTGCTGGAAGACCATGCTGATCTTCTTCGAGCGCAGCGCGCGCAGGTCGCGGTCGTTGAGCGCGGTCAGGTCCTCGCCGTCGTAGCGGACCTGGCCGTCGGTCGGCTCCAGCAGGCCGTTGAGCATCCGCAGCAGCGTGGACTTGCCGGATCCCGACAGGCCCATGACCACGAAGATCTCTCCGGCCGCCACGTCGAAGGAGGCGTCGATGACGGCGGCGGTCGTGCCGTCGGCGCGCAGTTCCTCCCGATCGGCGCCCTTTCTCAGGCGGTCCACCGCCTCGTCCGGTCGTCTGCCGAACACCTTGTACAGGTGCTCGGCCGCAAGCCTCGCTGACACGCGTACCTCTCGTCCCCACGGCAACAGAAACGGAGCGATCGGGCCGCAAAAACAGTTGAAAGTGCAACCGAGACCGCTCCGAGGCGGCGCCTGCCCAGACGGCCGCAGGCCAAACGCGCGAGTGGCCGGCTTCACACCGGGTTCACGGAGCGGGCGCGGGGCGGCGCGGGCGGGGCGCGTTTCGGTGCGGCCGCCGCTGTCGGTGCCGTACGGCATGATGCGAGCGTGACCGGACATCTCATGCTCCTCGACACCGCCTCGCTGTACTTCCGCGCCTACTTCGGCGTCCCCGATTCCGTGAAGGCGCCGGACGGCACGCCGGTGAACGCCGTGCGCGGGCTGCTCGACTTCATCGACCGGCTGGTCAAGGACCACCGGCCGGAGCGGCTGGTCGCCTGCATGGACGCGGACTGGCGGCCGCAGTGGCGGGTGGACCTCATCCCGACCTACAAGGCGCACCGGGTCGCCGAGGAGCACGAGGGCGTGCCGGACGAGGAGGAGGTGCCCGACACCCTCTCCCCGCAGGTGCCGGTCATCGAGGCCGTGCTGGACGCGCTCGGCATCGCCCGCGTGGGCGTCGCGGGGTACGAGGCGGACGACGTGATCGGCACGTTCACCGCTCGTGCGGACGGCCCGGTCGACATCGTCACCGGCGACCGCGATCTGTACCAGCTGGTGGACGACGAGCGCGGGATCCGCGTGCTCTACCCGCTCAAGGGCGTGGGCACGCTGCAGCTCACCGACGAGGCCGTGCTGCGCGGGAAGTATGGGGTCGACGGCAGGGGGTACGCGGATCTGGCGCTGCTGCGCGGCGACCCGAGCGACGGACTGCCGGGCGTGCCCGGGATCGGCGAGAAGACGGCCGCCAAGCTGCTCGCCGAGTTCGGCGACCTGGCCGGGATCATGGCGGCGGTCGACGACCCGCGGGCCAGGCTCACGCCGTCGCAGCGCAAGCGGCTCACCGAGGCGCGTCCGTACGTGGCGGTCGCTCCCACGGTGGTGCGGGTGGCGGGTGACGTGCCGCTGCCGGACGTCGACACCGCGCTGCCGCGCGGGCCGCGTGACCCGGCGGGACTGGAGGCGCTGGCGGCGCGCTGGGGCCTGGGCGGTTCGCTGCAGCGGCTGCTGACGACGCTCGGAGCATGATCACTGCCGGCTGATCACCACTGGAATATTCCGGTAAAGGGGCCCCGCCGGGCCCGCGGACGCGAGGTGTTCTCTGGGAACGGATGGTAACTTAGGTAAACCTAACCAATTCTTGCAGGAGGCCGTGATGGCAGAGCGTCCGGGACGAAAGCCGCGCAAGATCCATACTGCCCGAGTGGTGCGCACCGAGCGGCTGACCCCGCACATGCAGCGCGTGGTGCTCGGCGGTGAGGGGCTGGCCGGCTTCGCGGCGGACACCTGCACCGACCACTATGTGAAGCTGCTGTTCGGCCCGGCGGGCGTCACATACCCGGAGCCCTTCGACCTGGAGCGGATCCGCGCCGAGTTCCCGCGCGAGCAGTGGCCCGTCACGCGGACGTACACGGTGCGCGCGTGGGACGCCGAACAGCGTGAGCTCACCCTGGACTTCGTGGTGCACGGCGACGAGGGGCTGGCCGGGCCCTGGGCGGGCCGCGTGCAGCCCGGAGAAACGGTCCGCTTCATGGGTCCCGGCGGCGCCTACGCCCCCGATCCCGCCGCCGACTGGCATCTGCTCGCCGGCGACGAGAGCGCGCTGCCCGCCATCGCCCGCGCCCTGGAGACCCTGCCGGCCGGCGCCCGCGCGCACGCCTTCGTGGAGGTGTCCGGCCCCGAGGAGGAGCAGAAGATCGCCTCCGACGTGGACGTCGTGTGGCTGCACCGCGGCGAGCGCCCGGTCGGCGAGGCTCTGCTCGCGGCCGTACGGTCCCTGCACTTCCCGCAGGGCCGCCTGCAGGCGTTCGTCCACGGCGAGGCCGGCTTCGTCAAGGAACTGCGCCGCCTGCTCCGCGTCGAGCGCGGGATCCCGCGCGAGGACCTCTCGATCTCCGGCTACTGGCGCCTCGGCCACAACGAGGACGGCTGGCAGGCCTCCAAGCGGGAGTGGAACGCCCGCATCGAGCAGGAGCAGGAGAGCGCGACGGCGGCCGCGTGAGGTCGTCCCCGCAGGGGTAGGCCGGTTTTCGCGCCGTACCCTGGACCGCGATGAGACGCCGTACGCCGCCACCGCCTTCTCCGCTCCCCCAGCGGCACGGGGTCGACGCCGTGCGGGTGCGGCTGCCGGCCGGCGGGGCCTGGGCCACCGTGCGCGAGCATCTGGTGGAGCGGCTGACCGGGGCCGGACCGGGCGTGGTCGAGGCCCTGTTCACGGCGGGGCGTGTCGTGGGGGCCGACGGGCGGCCGGTGGCACCGGACGCGCCGTACGAGCCGGGCGCGTTCGTGTGGTTCCACCGGGACCTGCCCGCGGAGGTACCGGTGCCATTCCCGGTCCGCGTGGTCTACCAGGACGAGCACATCGTCGTGGCCGACAAGCCGCACTTCCTCGCCACGACCCCGCGCGGCTCTCATGTCACCGAGACCGCGCTGGCCCGGCTGCGGCACGACCTGGACCTTCCGGCGCTGGGCGCGGCACACCGGCTGGACCGGCTCACCGCCGGGCTGGTGCTGTTCACCGTGCGGCCCGAGGAACGCGGCGCGTACCAGACGCTGTTCCGGGACCGGGCGGTGCGCAAGGCGTACGAGGCCGTCGCGCCGTACGACCCCTCGCTCGCCCTGCCCCGGACCCTGCGCAGCCGGATCGTGAAGGAGCGGGGGGTGCTGGCCGCGCGGGAGGTGCCGGGCGAGCCGAACGCGCTGACGCACGTGACGCCGGCCGGGCACCGCGACGGGCTCGGCCGGTACCGCCTCGTCCCGGAGACCGGCCAGACGCATCAGCTCCGGGTTCACCTCAATTCGCTCGGCATCCCCATCCTCGGCGACCCCCTCTACCCCGAGGTCGCCCCACCCGCCCCACCCGACGACTTCCGCCGCCCCCTCCAACTCCTCGCCCGCACCCTGCAGTTCACCGACCCGATCACCGGCCACCCCCACCACTTCACCAGCACCCGCACACTCCAGTCCTGGGCCTCACCGGACGAGTGGGCGGGATGAGCCGACGGGCGGTCCGCCAGTCCCGAAGGCCCGCCGGCCTGGTGGCTTGGCAGCCAGTGGGGCCTGCTCAGGCGAGCATGCCCCCCTCGGCACGGACGCCGGCAACGCGGCCGCGGGCCCGGGCGTGCGCCCCCTGCCCCGGCGTCCCCGGCGTCCCGAGCCGGTGTCCGTTATTCCCCCCTCCACCACCGCAGCAGGCGGCGCCACATGCCCTGGCGGGGGGTGGGCGGGGACGGTTGTGTGACGGGTTCGGGGGTGGGGGGAAGCTGGGGCGGCTGGGCAGCGGGGGCGGGCGGTGGGTCCGAGGGGAGGGTGCCGATCTGCCAGGTGGGGCGGGGGGGCTGGAGTGGGGAGGCGCTCGGGGGGCGGGAGACGTCCTGCTGCGGCTTCGGCTCGAAGAGGACCGGCAGCGCCACCAGGTGCCGGGAGGCGATGGAGGACCGCCACTCCAAGTCCTCCTCCAGGCAGTCCAGATGGACGTCCGGGAGCCGCATCAGCAGCGCGTCCACGCCGACGTCGGCGATGGCGCGGCCGATGTCCTGGCCGGGGCACTCGTGCGGGCCGCCGCCGAAGGAGAGGTGGGAGCGGTTGCCCTGCATCCCGGCCGACAGGTCGGGCCGCACCCGGGGGTCGACGTTGCCGGGGGCCGGCGCGAACAGCAGCCCGTCGCCCTTGCGGATGCGCTGCCCGCCCAACTCGGTGTCCTGCTTGGCGAAATAACCGAAGACGGTGCTGAACGGCGGCTCGTCCCACAGGGACTGCTCGATGGCCTCCGGCACGGTCATCTGCCCGCCGTTGAGCTGGGCGCGGAAGCCCGGCTCGGTGAGAACCATCCGCAGCGCGTTGGCGAGGAGGTTGGTGGTCGCCTCGTAGGCCGCGAACAGCACGACCCGCAGGTGCTCGCGCACTTCGTCGTCGCTCAGCCCGGCCGGGTGCGTGACCAGGTAGCTGGTGAAGTCGTCCTCGGGCCGGGCCCGGCGCCGGGTGGTGAGCCGGCTCAGCGCGTCCATGACGTAGGCGTGGCTCTGCAGCGCGGTCTCGCTGCCCTTGAGCGCGTCACGGGCGGCCTGCACCATCCGGTCGTTGTACTCCTCGGGCATGCCGAGGATCTCGCACATCACGGCCATCGGCAGGTGCTCGGCGAACTGGGAGACCAGGTCGGCCCGGCCCCGCTCGCAGAAGCTGTTGACGAGGGTCTGGGTGGAGCGGCCGATGCTGCGCCGCATGCCCCGGTGGTCGATGGTCGACATGGCGCCGGTGACGGCCGCCCGCAGCCGCTGGTGCTCGTCGCCCTCGGCGTGCGAGCAGATGGGCTGCCAGGCGATGTGCGGCATGAGCGGGTGGTCGGGCTTGACCATGCCCTCCAGCAGCGGCGTCCAGATGCGGCTGTCCCGCGTGAACACCGAGGGGCTGCGCACCAGGTCCAGGTTCTCGGCGTGCCCGAGGACCACCCACATGGGTACGTCGTCGTGCAGCAGCACGGGCGCCACGGTGCCGTCCTCCTCCCGCAGCCGCTCGTAGAGATCGCCGAGATCGTCGGCGTCGGCGCCGTAGAGCCGGTGCAGTCCCCCGGGTCCCCGGCCGTGTGCCGGGCAGCCGGGCGGCGGTGCCGGGGCCGGGATCGGGGCGGGGTCGTGGGTGCCGGTGAGGGGGCGGTGTTCTGGCGTCACAGTGGTCGCTCCGGAAGCGATGGGGTGGGGGAGGATGCGAATCAGGTGAGGGTGCCGCTCATGGCGAGGGAGTGCAGGAAGCGCATCAGGGTCATCAGCACGTCCTTGCTGGAGGCCCGGCGCCGCACGTCGCATTCGACGATCGGGATGTCGGCGGCGAGGTCGAGCGCGGTGCGCAGCTCGTCCAGCGGGTAACGGGGCGCGTCGGGGAAGGAGTTGACGGCGACGACGAAGGGCACGCCGCGTTCCTCCAGCCGGCCCATGACGTCGAAGCTGACCTCCAGGCGCCGGGTGTCGACGAGGACGACCGCGCCGAGCGCGCCCTCGAACAGCCCGTTCCACAGGAACCAGAAGCGTTCCTGGCCGGGGGTGCCGAAGAGGTAGAGCACCAGCTTCTCGGTGATGCTGATGCGCCCGAAGTCCATGGCCACGGTGGTAGCCGTCTTCGTGTCGGAGCCGTAGTTGTCGTCGATGCCGATACCGGCCTGGGTCATGGTCTCCTCGGTGGTCAGCGGCCTGATCTCGCTGACCGACCCGACCATGGTGGTCTTGCCGACGCCGAAGCCGCCCACGATCACGAGTTTCACCGCGGTCTGCGCCGTCTGCGGCAGGTGGTCCTCGGTACGTGGGCCGGGGAGGGTGTCAGAGCCGTTGAAGTCCATGCATCACCGCTTCGAGAAGGGATCGGTCGGCGACCGCCCGCCGGATGATCGGGGCGCGCGCCTGCACCAGTTCGGCCGTGATCAGCTCGGTGATCAGTACGGTCATCGCGCTGAACGGCAGCTTCAGATAGGCCGAGAGCTCGGCGACGGACAGGGGGGCGGTACACAGCCGGAGCAGCGCGGTCTGCTCGGGGCCTGCGGACGGCGGGGGCTCGGTCCGCGCGACGATCAGGGTCACCAGGTCCAGTTCGGCCCGTCCGCCGTCACCGGCTCCGGCGATGATGTACAGCCGTTCGAGGTCCTTGCCGCCGCCCTCGCCGTCCCCCTCGCCGTCCGCCGGTTCGGGGGACGGCGCCGGCGGGGGCGGCGGCAACGGGGTGGGACGGCGCCGTTTGCGTCGTGGAGCGGTCATACGGTCTGCCCGTTCCTCCGGGGCGGACTGGTGAGGTGGGCGCCGATCCGGACGACGAGGTCGCGCATCATGCTGCTCATCCGGCCCGGTTCGCAGGTCACGTCGGCGAGCACGGCGAGGTAGGCGTTGGCGCCGGCGTTCATGAGGTAGAAGTAGCCGCCCTCGATCTCGATGACGACGACCTTCATGTCGCCGGCGCCGGGGATCTCCTGGATGATGGCGCCGGCCAGGCTCTGTACGCCCGCGCAGGCGGCGGCCACCCGGTCGGCGGCGTCGGGGTCGCCGCCGTAGCGGGCGATGCGCAGTCCGTCGGCGGAGAGGACCACGATCATCTCGATGCCCGGGACTCCGTCGTTGAGCTGCTTGAGCAGCCAGTCGAAGTTGCCTCGCTGCTGGATCACTTGAGGTCCCCCTCGTCGTCGGCCGTGGTGGGGTCGGCCGCGTCGTCGATCAGGTGCAGGTACTTGGTCGGGTTCAGCGTGAAGTCGGTCAGTTCGGAGGCCGTGGCGTCCTCGGGCATGCCCTTCCTCAGGCCGTTCCAGAAGTCCTCCATCCACATGCCGGGCGGCCGTTCCCTCAGCTTCTTCAGCTCGGGGTCCATCTCCGGCTCGGGTTCCGGCTCGCGTGTGGTCTGCGACCAGATGGTGGGCCTGCCCTCCCGCTCGGCGCGGTCGATGGCGGCCTGTTCGGCGACCCGCTGGGTGTAGGAGGTCTTGACCCGGCTGCGGCGCTGCGGCAGCCCGCCCGCCGTCCACTCGGTGACCTCGGGAACGTCGTCCTCCATGGAGATCCCGGCGGGGATGCGGGGGCTGGTGGGGCGGCGCTTCTTCGGCGGGCGCTTCGGGCCCTCGACGGCACCGAGTTCGGGCTGGGGCACGCCGGTCGCGCCGATGCCGTGGGCCACGCCGACACCGGGCTCGGTGGTCGTCATCACGCGGGGTACGACGAGGATGGCGCGGACGCCGCCGTAGGCGGAGGCGCGCAGGGCGACCTCCATGTCGTAGGCGGAGCAGAGGCGGCCGACGACGGCGAGGCCGAGGCGGGGGTTCTCCCCCAGGTTCTGCGTGTCGTTGCCGGCCTTGGCCGCCTCCAGGGCGCCCTCGATCCTGGCGCGTGACTCCTCGTTCAGGCTGACGCCGGCGTCCTCGATCTCGATGGCGACACCGGTCTGCACCTCGGTCGCGGTGACGTGGACCTTGGTCTGCGGGGGCGAGTAGCGGGTGGCGTTGTCGAGCAGTTCGGCCAAGGCGTGCAGGATCGGCTCGACGCAGGTGCCCTTGATGTTCATGTGGACGATGGAGTTCAGCTCGATGCGCTTGTACTCCAGGATCCGGGACATGGCGCCGCGCAGCACGCTGTAGAGCGAGACGGGCAGGGGCCACTGCCGGCCGGGGCGGCCGCCGCCGAGGACGGTGATGGTGTCGGCGAGGCGGCCGATCAGGGCGGTGCCGTGGTCGATGCGCAGGAGGTCGTCGAAGACCTCGGGGTTGCGGCCGTGGTCCTCCTCCATCTCCCGCAGTTCGTGGGCCTGTTGGTGGACGATGGCCTGGACGCGCCGGGCGACGCTCACGAAGGACCGCTCCGTGGCGTCGCGCATGGAGATCTCCTGGTCGACCTCGCGCACGGCCCGGCGGACGAGTTCGCGCTGCGACTCGGGGACGTGGCGCAGCTCGGGGTCGAGGTCGAAGACGCGGTGCATGGCGCCGCGCACCGATTCCCCGCCGCGCAGCCAGCCGACGGCGGTGGGCAGGATCTCGGTGCCGAGGCGGACGATCTCCTCGTCGTGGGCGGCGAGGCGGCGCTCCAGATACGCGGTGTGACGGGCGTGCTCGGCCTGTGCCTCCCGGAGTCTGCGTCCGCGTCGGACGACCTCGTACGCCGTGAGCAGCACCAGCACCGTGGCGACGGCCCCGCACACGCCGACGGCGACCCGGGCCGCGGGCGCCACCATGGCGGCGGCGCCGCCGCTCGCGCCGGCCATCACTATGGCCGGCGGCAACAGCACACGTGCATAGGGACGTTCACGGCGACCGGGCGGCTTCTGAACACTCACCATGGATGCCTTCTGAGACGAATCGGCTGGGTGTCGGAGGAGCTTTCGAGGGGAAGGTACATGGAACTGTCGGGATCAACTACGTGTATGGGAACAGGCGCACGAACCACCTCAACTCGGTGCGCCGCGGGCGAGCTTAGTCCGACCGGATCATCGCCGTGTCATATTCGGCAAGCACCTGAAATCCCCCGCACACCAGGGGTACGCTCAACTCCATTTGCACACAGGGCACTTATTCGAACACGTGGAGTAGCCGCCGATGGGCGCACGAATGCAACTCACCGTGACGAGTGAAAGAGGGTCGGGGCAGCCGACCTAAAGGGGCGCGGGGAACTGCGCGACAAGCCACAGTCCACCCGCACCCGCGAGACGCCTCACCCCACCGACGAGTAGGCGACAACCCCCCGCAGCAGCTGATCAACAGCCTTACGCGCAGCACGCGCCACAGTCGAGCCCTCCGCAGGAGAAGCCGCAGAGACTTGACCCAAGACGTCAATGACCTGCTTGCACCACCGCACGAAGTCCCCCGCCGGCATCTCCACCTCGCGCAGCACCTCGTCGAGCCCCTTCCCCGAGGCCCACATGTACGCGGCCCAGGCGAAGCCGAGGTCCGGCTCGCGCTGCCCGACCCCCTCCGTCTGGTTGATCCGGAAGTCCTCCTCCAGCGCGTCCAGCCGGCCCCAGATCCGCACCATCTCGCCCAGCGCGGCCTTCGCCTTCCCGGACGGCAGCTTCGGCGCCATCGCGTCGTCGCTGACCCGCGCCTCGTACACCAGCGCCGAGACGCAGGCGGCGAGTTCCGCGGGGCCGAGTCCCTCCCAGACGCCTTCGCGCAGGCACTCGCTGGCCAGCAGGTCGAGTTCGCCGTAGAGCCGGGCCAGCCGCCTGCCGTGCTCGGTGACCTCGTCGGCGCGCAGGTAGTCCAGTTCGGTCAGCAGGGCCACGATCCGGTCGAAGGTCCGCGCGATGGTGTTCGTGCGGCCCTCGATCCGGCGCTCCAGCTGCGAGGTGTCCCGCAGCAGCCGGTGGTAGCGCTCGGCCCAACGGGCGTGGTCCTCGCGGTCGTCGCAGCCGTGGCAGGGGTGGGCACGGATCGCCGTGCGCAGCCGGGCGATCTCGCGGTCGTCGGCGGCCTGTGAGCGCTTCTTGCGGGCCCGCTCGGGCGGGATGTGCCCGGCCTTGCTGCGCAGCGCGGAGGCGAGGTCGCGGCGGGACTGCGGGGAGCGCGGGTTGAACGACTTCGGGATGCGCATCCGGTCCAGCGGTTCGACCGGCACCGGGAAGTCCATCGACGCCAGCCGCTTGACCTGCCGTTCGGCGGTCAGCACCAGGGGGCGCGGGCCGTCGTGGTGGTCGAAGCCGCGGTGGCCGTTGGACCGCCCGGCGGGCAGCCCCGGGTCCAGCACCAGCGCCAGGCCCGCGTACTTGCCCGTGGGCACGTGGATGACGTCTCCGGGCTTGAGCTTCTCCAGGGCGACGGCGGCCTCGGCGTGCCGCTGGCTGGCGCCCTGCCGGGCGAGTTCGGTCTCCCGGTCCTTGAGTTCGCGGCGCAGCCGCGCGTACTCCTCGAAGTCGCCGAGGTGGCAGGTCATGGAGGCCTTGTAGCCCTCGAGCCCCTCCTCGTTGCGCTGCACCTGCCGGGAGATCCCGACGACCGACTTGTCGGCCTGGAACTGGGCGAAGGAGGTCTCCAGCAGTTCGCGCGAGCGGTGCCGGCCGAACTGCTCGACCAGGTTGACCGCCATGTTGTACGACGGCTTGAAGCTGGAGCGCAGCGGATAGGTACGGGTGCCCGCGAGTCCGGCGAGGTGCTCGGGGCTCATGCCGCGCTGCCACAGCACGACGGCGTGGCCCTCGACGTCGATGCCGCGCCGGCCGGCCCGGCCGGTGAGCTGGGTGTACTCGCCGGGGGTGATGTCGGCGTGCTGCTCGCCGTTCCACTTGACGAGTTTCTCCAGCACTACCGAGCGGGCGGGCATGTTGATGCCGAGGGCGAGGGTCTCGGTGGCGAACACGGCCTTGACCAGACCGCGTACGAACAGTTCCTCGACGACCTCCTTGAAGGTCGGCAGCATGCCCGCGTGGTGGGCGGCGATGCCCCGCTCCAGGCCCTCCAGCCACTCGTAGTAGCCGAGGACGTGCAGGTCCTCGGTGGGGATGGCGGCGGTGCGCTCCTCGACGAGCGCGCGGACCTGTTCGCGGGCCTCGTCGTCGTTGAGCCGGAGCCCGGCGTACAGGCACTGCTGGACGGCGGACTCGCAGGCGGCGCGGCTGAAGATGAAGGTGATGGCGGGCAGCAGGCCCTCGGCGTCAAGGCGCTCGATCACCTCGGGCCGGCCGGGCGTCCAGATCCGGGAGCGCTGCCTGCGCTCGCGCTCCCGGTCGGCCTCGCGCATGGCGCGGCCGCGCCGGCGGTCCTGGTACGACGGCCTGCTCGCCTCCATGCGGGCGAGGCGGGCGAGGTCGGGGTTGACGGCCTTCCTGTGGCCCTCGCCCTCCTCGAACAGGTCGTACATCCGGCGCCCGGCGAGCACGTGCTGGAAGAGGGGCACGGGCCGGTGCTCGGAGACGATCACCGCGGTGTCACCGCGGACGGTGTCCAGCCAGTCCCCGAACTCCTCGGCGTTGGAGACGGTCGCCGACAGCGAGACGAGGGTGACCGACTCGGGCAGGTGGATGATCACCTCTTCCCAGACGGCGCCGCGGAACCGGTCGGAGAGGTAGTGCACCTCGTCCATGACCACGTAGCCGAGGCCGAGGAGGGTCTGGGAGCCCGCGTACAGCATGTTCCGCAGCACCTCGGTGGTCATCACGACCACGGGGGCGCCGGAGTTCACGCTGTTGTCGCCGGTGAGCAGGCCGACCTTGTCCGCGCCGTAGCGGCGGCACAGGTCGGCGTACTTCTGGTTGGACAGCGCCTTGATCGGCGTCGTGTAGAAGCACTTCTTGCCCTGCCCCAGGGCGAGGTGGACGGCGAACTCGCCCACGATCGTCTTGCCGGAGCCGGTGGGCGCGGCCACGAGCACACCCTGTCCGGCTTCGAGGGCCTGGCAGGCCTCGATCTGGAAGGGGTCGAGACCGAAGTCGTACATCTCGCGGAAGGACGCGAGCGCGGTGGCCTGCTCGGCAGCCCGCCTGCGGGCCGCCGCGTACCGCTCGGCCGGTGAGAGGTCCTGAGTCATCGTGCTTTCGAGCGTACCGGGCCGCACTGACAACAGGACGATCATTATCCGCGGCAGCGAGCCATCGGGCGGGCGCCGACTCCGGAAACGCAGGCGCCCCGGCCCGGGAGACTCCCGGCCGGGGCATCCGGCGTCTGGCGGCTCCGGTGACGGAGAGCCCTCGTTCGTCACATCACGTGATGTCGTCGTACCCGTTGACGCGTTCGCTGCCCGGGAGCTCGGGGGCGGTGCTCGCGGTCACCGACTCCACCTCGCCGATGTCGTCGGGCGTGAGGTCCAGCTCGGAGGCCTCGTCGTCCCCGGGTCCCCCGGCGTCGCGGCGGGCCCGGCGCCGGTCGTTGAGCAGCGAGAAGGCCACGGCGATGAAGAAGAGCGCCCAGATCGGCGACGCCAGCGCCAGCATGGTCATCGGGTCGGGGCTGGGCGTGGCGATGGCCGCGAACGCGGTGATGCCGACGATCATCCCGCGCCACCAGCCGAGCATCCGCTTGCCGGACAGCACGCCGGTGAGGTTCAGCATGACCAGCAGCAACGGCATCTCGAAGGCGAGGCCGAAGACGACGATCATGCGGGTGACCAGGTCCAGCAGGTCGTCGAGCGGCAGCAGGTTCTCGGCGCCGGTCGGCGTGAGGTCGATCATCACCCGCGCCGTGGTGGGCAGCACGTTGAACGCGAGGTATCCGCCGCCGACGAAGAGAGGGAAGCCGAAGCCGACGAAGGCGTAGGCGTACTTCTTCTCCTTGCGGTGCAGGCCCGGCGCGACGAACGCCCAGAGCTGGTAGAGCCAGACCGGCGAGGCGAGCACCACACCGGCCGTCAGCGCGACCTTCAGGGCCAGGGTGAAGGGAGCCAGCAGGCCGCTGACCGTGATGTGCGCGCAGTGGACGTTCTTCGACTTGGCCAGCTCACCGAACGACTGGTCGCAGCCGATCTCGTCCAGGATGGGCCGGGTGATGAAGTCGATGATGTCCTTGTAGAAGAACGCCGCCACGATGGTGACGACCAGGATCGCCAGGACACCCTTCGCGAGCCGGTTGCGCAGCTCACGCAAGTGATCCGCGAGCGGCATCCGCCCCTCGGGATCTCTCTCCTTGTTGCGGGCAGACTTGGGCAACCCACATCCTCATCTCGTGCAGGGGACCGGATCGCCCCGGTCCTCGCGTCAGCGCTGGGTCGTGTCCGTCGGCTCGTTGACCGGGCGGGAGCTGGTCACGTCGCCGGGCGCGGCCTGGATCGTGCGCTGAGCCGGAGAGGGCTCCTCGGCGGGCTGGGCGGAGGAGGCGGTGGACTTGCCGCCGTCGTCCTTCATCGCCTTCGCCTCGCTCTTGAGGATGCGCGCGGACTTGCCGAGCGAGCGCGCCATGTCCGGGAGCTTCTTCGAGCCGAACACGAGGACGATCACCAGAACCAGGAGCAGGATGTGCCACGGCTCAAGTCCGTTGCGGAACATAAATCTTCACCTTCTCACCGAGGCGGGGCGGCGGGGCCATGTCCGACCGGTCGGACACGTGTCCGAACCTGGTGCTTCGCAGCGATCGTATCGCCTGGGAGTGAACACGGGACAATCCCGGGGCGTGACTCTGCTCTGCGGACCGTGCCTCGTCGCCGGGCCGCGACCTGAAGCGTACCTGGCCCGGTGGGCGGCGTAACAGGGCGAAGTGACGCACACCGCTCACACGCGCGGACTCACCGGCCTTTGACCAGGTCCGTCACAGGGAATCCACGGCCCGGGCCGCGCTCACCGCCGACTTCTCCAGGTCCTCGGCCGCCCTGCTGATACGGCGCGCGGAGTCCGTCACCTGCTGCCCGAGGCGCCGCGCCTCCAGGAAGACCCGGACGGCGAGCACACCCAGCACGGCGAGACCCAGAAAACCCACGGCAACGGCGAACATCGGCCAGAACATGAGCCGAGCCTAGTGCCCCCGCGGGCGTGCCTCCGCGAACCGTCGCACCAACGGGAGTGCGGCCGCGCGACCTAGACCGTCGAGTGCAGTCGCAGGGTCCGGACGCCGCCGCCGGTCAGCAGTTCCACGATCCGCTCCCCCGCCGGCTTGCGGACGGCCGCGCCGCAGTCCGGGCAGGTGAAGGAGTAGAACGTGGTCCGGCTGCTGGCGCCGATGGCTAGGCGCAGGGCGCTCGCGGTCAGCTCGAAGCGGCCCCGGCAGTCCGGGCAGCCCGCCCGGAACACCACGGGCACCACTCTCCGCATCCCGGCGAAGGCGGCCGCCACCGTCATTTCCCGCGCACCGGACACCGCACCGGACACCGGAGACTCGCTCAACACCCTGGCTCCCGCCTGTCGTGAACACCGTGCACCGCCGGCGGTGACGTGTCGTACGCCGCCAGGGCCTCGCGGGCCGCCTGCCGTGCGCTGCCGGCCAGCTCGGCCGGCGAGACGATCCGTCCGTCGTGGCCCAGGCGCAGCGCGAGCCGGCGCAGCGAGGCCGGGTCGGGGGTGCGCAGAGTGATACGCAGCCCGCCGTCGGGAAGCTCATCCGCGCTGTCGTGCGGGTAGTACTCGGCGACCCAGCGGCCGCCCGGGCCGACCTCGACGACGACCTCCGGGTCCTCGGCGGCCGGCTGTACCAGCGCCTCGGACAGGTCCCGCAGCTCCATCTCGGGCGGCGCGGACGGCTCGTCCAGGATCCTGATCTCCGCGACCCGGTCCAGGCGGAACGTGCGCCGGGCCTCCGAGCGGCGGCACCAGGCCTCCACATAGGTGTGCCCGACGCTGACCAGGCGGATCGGGTCGATCTCGCGCTCGGTGACCTCGTCCCGGGCCGGCGAGTAGTAGCGGATCCACAGGCGGCGCCGCTCGGAGATCGCCCGGTCGACGTCGGCGAAGACCCCGCCCTCCGACTCGAAGGTCACCGACAGTCGGGAGCTGGCGCCGGCCGCCTCGCCGGCCGCCGTCTCCACCTTCGCCGTGGCCCGCAGCAGGGCCTGCCGGTCGCCCTCCCTGAGGCCGGGCAGCGTGGCCACCGCGCGGGCCGCCACCAGCAGGGCGGTCGCCTCGTCGGCGGCGAGGCGCAGCGGCTCGGCCGCCTCCTCTCCGAGCGCCGCCGGGTTGTGCCACCAGATCCGCTCGCCGTCGGTGTCGATGTCCAGCAGGTCACCGCCGCGGAAGCTGGTGCCGCACATAGGCAGCAGATCGAGGTCCGAGACCAGCTCGTCCTCGGTGATGCCGAAGGCGCGCGCCACGTCCGCGATCCGGGCGCCGGGCCGTTCCCTGAGGTACGTCACCAGGGACAGCATCCGCCGGGTCTGGTCGATGGCGTTCACGGGCCTGACCGGTTTGCCTGCCACAGTGTTGCTCGCTCCCCCTCAGCCCTTGGCCACGGCACGCAGCCGGTCCACCACGTCGGCCCGCAGCTCGGCCGGCTCCAGCACCACGACGTCCGGCCCGAACTCGACCAGCCAGGCGTCCAGTCCGTGCCCGTACGGAATCTCCAACTCGTCCCAGCCGTCGCCGAGTTCCCGCACCTTGGCGGCTTTCGCCCGAAGGGGGTACCCGGCGCCGGACCGCAGCCGGATCAGCGCCGTGCGGTCGGCGATCTCCCCCGCCCAGCCAGCCACCGTCTCCCGGACCGTGACCACGTCCGGGACGGGCGCGGTGAAACCGCTGCCCCGCGAGCGCACGCGGCCGGTGATCCGGGACAGCCGGAACACCCGCTCCGCGCCCCGGTCCCGGTCGTACCCCGCCAGGTACCAGTGGCCGCGCCAGCACTCCAGCGCCCAGGGCTCCACGTGCCGGGGTTCGGGATGCGCGGCGGAGGCCTTTCGGTACTCGAAGACGACCGGGCGGCGGTCCCGGCAGGCCAGCATGAGCGGCTCGAAGGCCGTCTCGTGGACGGGGATCCGCGGTTCCAGCGCGCCGTGGGCCTCGTACGGGTCGACGCCCTCGGGCAGGCCGGCGGCCCGCAGCTTCTGCAAGGCGCCGCTGGCCGCGCCGGCGAGCCGGGCCTGCTGCCACACCTTGGCGGCCAGACCGAGGGCGGCGGCCTCCTCCGCGTCGAGGGTGATCGGCGGCAGCCGGTTGCTGTCCCGGCGGGCCAGATAGCCGACCTCGCCGTCGATGTTCTCGACGGTCTCGATGACCAGTCCCAGCTCGCGCAGGTCGTCCTTGTCCCGCTCGAACATCCGGTTGAAGGAGTCGTCGCTCCCGGCCGCCCCCTGCTCCGGCCTGAACGCCTCGACGTAGGCCTCAATGGACTCGCGCAGCTCACGCTTGCTCAGCGGCCGCCGGGTCCCCAGCAGGCACAGCGCGAGGTTCATCAGCCGCTCGGCCTTGGCAATGGCCATCGACGCCCTTCGCCTTCCCTCTGTTGCTTCCGACCGATGACCGTACCGCTCCGCGGTGTGGCGGCAAAAGCCGGAGCAGACAAAGAGGGCCCATGCGGACAGCACGGGCCCTCTTTCGACCAGGAACGGTCAGCGCTTGGCCACGCCCATCAGGTCGCAGACGAAGATCAGCGTCTCACCCGGGGCGATGGCACCGCCGGCGCCGCGGTCGCCGTAGGCGAGGTGCGCCGGGATGACCAGCTTGCGCCGGCCACCGACCTTCATGCCCTGTACGCCCTGGTCCCAGCCCTTGATGACCTGGCCGACGCCCAGCTGGAACTCCAGCGGGGTGCCCCGGTTCCAGGAGGCGTCGAACTCCTCGCCGGTGGAGAACGCGACGCCCACGTAGTGGACCCGCACGAAGTCGCCGGGTCCGGCGACCTCGCCGTCGCCCTCCCAGAGGTCCTTGATCTCAAGGTCCGCCGGCGCCGGCCCGTCCGGGAAGTCGATCTCCGGCTTGTCGATGTTCACGTCACTGGCTCCTGCTTGTGTACGACACGAAACGCGAACAGTCTTTCATCTCCGCACGCCCTCCGCCCGCCACCCGCACGGGCACGGCCGGCGCCGTCACATCGCGGCGAGGATGTCCACCGTGAACACCAGCGTCGAGCCCTTCTTGACGGCGCCGCCGCTCGGCGGGTTGTCGCCGTAGCCCAGGTCCGGCGGCACCACGATGAGCACCCGGCTGCCCACCTTCTTGCCGGTCAGCCCCTGCGCCAGGCCCTTGACGACCTGCTCCATCTGCTGCACCGCGAACTGGCTGAGCCGGCCCGAGCCGTACGTCCGCTGGAACGTCTTTCCGCCGTCCCAGACGAGGCCCTGGAACTGGCACAGGACCGTCTGGTCGGCGGTCACCTTCGGGCCGTCGCCCTCCAGCACGTACACCGACACCAGCTTCTTCGGCGGATCCGTCTTCGGCACGGTCACCTTCGGGACCTGGCCGTCGGTGTTGGTGCCGACCTTCGGCAGCGCCGGGTCCTGGGCGACCGGCTTGCCGTGCACGGAGCTCTTGGAGTTGAACGACTCCAGCACGTCGATCACGAACACCAGCGTGTCCGTGCCCTTGATCCCGGCCTGTGCGTTGCCCGAGGTGCCGTAGCCCCACTTCGGCGGCACCGCGATCTCGACCCGGCTGCCCACCTTCTTGCCGGTCAGCGCGTACCGCCAGCCGTCGATGACACTGCCCTGCGCCAGCTGGATCACCAGCGGCCGCTTGCGGTCGTAGGAGTTGTCGAAGACCTTCCCCGTGGCCCAGATCTGGCCCAGGTAGTCGGCCCTGATGAAGTCGTTCTCCGCGAGCGTGCGGCCGCTGCCCGCGATCAGCGTCCGCACGGCCAGGTTCTTCGACGGGTCGCCCGTGCCCTTGGCGACCGTCGGCTTCTCCCCGAACTTCTTGCCCGCGGTGACCGCCGGCAACGGCCCGTCCACGATCTTCGGCGGAGGCGCCGACGAGGCCGACGGCGACGCGCCGGGCTTGCCGGCTCCGGACTTGTCGTCGCTGCATCCGGCGAGCGTGACGAGTCCAGCGGGAACGGCGGCGAGGAGAAGAGAACGTCGGCGCACGGAAGCCTCGTAATCGGTCGATCTTGCGGACGGGCGTGCGCGCAACTCTACGACGTGAGCAGGGCGCCGTACCGGAAACGTACGGCGCCCGTGTGGCGCTCTGCCGGCAATTCCCGCCCGGAGCGCTCGACTCACATCTCTTCGCCTACATTCCGGCGATCAGCTTCTCCACCCGGTCGTCCACCGCACGGAACGGGTCCTTGCACAACACCGTCCGCTGGGCCTGGTCGTTGAGCTTCAGATGCACCCAGTCCACCGTGAAGTCCCGGCGCTGCTCCTGCGCCCGCCGGATGAAGTCACCGCGCAACCGCGCCCGAGTGGTCTGCGGGGGAACCGACTTGCCCTCGAAGATCTTCAGGTCGTTGCAGATCCGGGTCGCCTGGCCCTTCTTCTCCAGCAGGTAGTACAGGCCACGACGGCGGTGGATGTCGTGGTAGGCGAGGTCTATCTGCGCGACCCGCGGATGCGACATCGTCATGTTGTGCTTGGCCCGGTACCGCTCGATGAGCTTGTATTTCATCACCCAGTCGATCTCGGTGCCGATCCGGTCCAGTTCCTCCGTCTCGATCGCGTCGAGGGTGCGGCCCCACAACTCCAGGACCTGCGCCACCGTGCCCGTGCGGATGCCCCGGCGGTCGCAGAAGTCCACGGCCTTGTCGAAGTACTCGCGCTGGACCTCCAGGGCGGAGGCCTCCCGGCCGCTGGCGAGGCGCACCTTGCGCCGGCCCGTGATGTCGTGGCTGACCTCGCGGATCGCCCGGATCGGGTTCTCCAGGGTCAGGTCGCGCATCACCGTGCCGGCCTCGATCATGCGCAGCACCAGGTCGGTCGCGCCGACCTTGAGCAGCATCGTCGTCTCGGACATGTTCGAGTCGCCCACGATGACGTGCAGCCTGCGGTAGCGCTCCGCGTCCGCGTGCGGCTCGTCACGCGTGTTGATGATCGGGCGGGACCGCGTCGTCGCCGACGACACGCCCTCCCAGATGTGCTCCGCGCGCTGGCTCACGCAATACACCGCACCGCGCGGGGTCTGCAGCACCTTGCCCGCACCGCAGAGCAGCTGCCTGGTCACCAGGAACGGGATGAGGATGTCGGCGAGGCGGGAGAACTCCCCGTGCCGCGCCACCAGATAGTTCTCATGGCAACCATAGGAGTTGCCCGCCGAGTCCGTGTTGTTCTTGAACAGGTAGACGTCGCCCGCGATTCCTTCCTCGTGCAGGCGTCGCTCCGCGTCCACCAGGAGTCCCTCGAGAATGCGCTCGCCGGCCTTGTCGTGGGTGACCAGCTCGGTCACGTTGTCACATTCGGGTGTCGCATATTCCGGATGTGACCCCACATCGAGATACAGCCGGGCGCCGTTGCGCAGAAATACATTGCTGCTGCGGCCCCATGACACGACACGGCGGAAGAGGTACCGCGCCACCTCGTCAGGAGACAGGCGCCGCTGTCCCCTGAACGTGCACGTGACGCCGTACTCGTTCTCCAGCCCGAAAATGCGGCGGTCCATGACTGAACATTACGCCCGATCACCCGAGCTGAAACGGGGTTCGACAGCACGATTTGGATCATTTTCCGATGAAGCCGCAACAACCGCGCCCCGCGCGGGAGCTGCGAGGACCCCGCTCAGGGCCAGCAGCACCAGCAGCGACACCGCCCCCGCCGCGCCCGGCACCGCGAAACCCCAGCGCGCGCCACCCGCCTGGACGACCGGCCCGGCCAGGCCCGTTCCGACCGAGGCGCCCACCGTGAACGTCGTCACCAGCCACGAGAACGCCTCCGTGACCGTCCCGCTCGGAGCGTGCCGGTCCACGAGGATGAACGCGCAGGCGATGCACGGCGCCAGGAACACTCCTGCCAGCACCGCCAGGGCCACCATCGCCGGCACACCCGGCATCCACACCAGCGGCAGGTAACACACCGCCAGAAGCGCCACCAGCCACCGCAGTCGCCGCTCCGGCGCACCCCGCCACTGCCGCGCCCCGTACGCGGTACCGCCCACGAGCGCGCCTAGGCCCACGCCCGCCATCAGCCAGCCGTACACCGCGTCACCGCCATGACCGTCCGCGTACGACACCGACGCCACCGCGATCGAGCCCAGCGCCATCCCGACGAACAGGAAGGAGCCCAGCAGCACCAGCAGACCGGGCGACCGCAGTGCGCCCAGCCAGTGCGCCTCACGCGGCGCCGACCGCCACGCGCGCGAGGGCGGCGACAGCACGACCGACAGCGCCCCCAGCACACCCAGCCCGTTCAGCACGAGCAGCGCCGCCCGCTCCGACCACATCGACACGCACAGCGTCACCAGCAGCGGGCCTACCGTGAACATGACCTCCTGAGCGACCGCGTCCATCGCGTACGCCGTGTGCACCTGCTCCTCGCGGCGCAGCACCGAGGGCCACAGGGCGCGCAGCCCGCCCTCCAGCGGCGGCGTGAACAGTCCCGCCGCGGCGACGGCCGCGTACGCCACCGGCAGCGGGTCGGTACCGCAGAACGCGAACGCGCCCATGGCGAGGGCGGAGGCGAGAGCCGCCGGCAACTGCACGCGCGGCTGGCCGTACACGTCCACCAGCCGCCCCAGCACCGGCTGCCCCACGGCGTTGGCCACCCCGTACGCCGCCGCGAGTCCCCCGGCGAGGCTGTACGAGCCGCCCTGCGCGCGCACGAACAGCACCAGCGCGATCGCCGCGGTCGCGTTCGGCAGCCGGCCCACGAGCGTGCCGGCCAGCAGCCGGACCGCGTGCCGCGCCCTGAGGACCTCCGAAAAGCCCGCGGCCATGTCCAGCCTCCAAGTGTTACGTATAACCCCGCCTGTCATACGTACCATGTGCGCTGTTCACACGTCCAGGCGAACGACCCGCCAGAACAGGAGCACGACCACGGTGGCACGCAGCAGCACGCGCCCGACAAGCCGTGACGTCGCCCACGCCGCGGGAGTCTCCCAGGCCGCCGTCTCCCTCGTCCTCGGCGACAAGTGGCGCGGCCGGGTCTCCGAGGCCACCGCCGAACGCGTCCGCCAGGCCGCCCGAGACCTCGGCTACCGCCCCAACCTCGCCGCCCGCAACCTCCGCCTCGGCCGCACCCGCACGGTCCTCCTCGTCGTGCCGGCCCTGACCACCGAGTTCTTCGCCGGCGTCTACACCGGCGCCGCCCGCGTCGCCGGCCGGCACGGCTTCGGCGTCGTCCTCTACCCCTCCCCCGAGGGCATCGGACCGGCCCGCGACCCGTTCGCCTCCGCACAGGCCGCCCTCGACGGCATCATCGCCTCGTCCATGGCCGCCGACGCCCTCACCGCCCTGCGCGGCGACCAGCTCCCCCTCGTGATGCTCGACAGCGACCCGCACGGCAGCCTCGGCGCCGCCACCGTCAACCTCGACATCGCCGACGGCGTCCGCCAGATCACCGGGCACCTGCTCGGCCTCGGCCACCGCCACGTGCTCCACCTCGCGGCCGACGTCCCCTCCTGGACCTTCGACCTGCGCGCCCGCGAACTGGCCCGCCGCCTGGCCGCCACCCCCGGCACCCGGCTGCGCACCGCCCGCGCACCCATCTCCATCGACGGCGCCCGCACCGCCACGGAGGCCGCGCTCGCCGCGCCGGGCCCCCGGCCCACCGCCGTCATCTGCGACGACGACAAACTCGCCGCCGGCGCCTACAAGGCGCTGCGCCGCCTCGGCCTGCGCGTCCCCGACGACATCTCCGTCACCGGACTCGACGACCTGGCCCTCGCCACCGCCCTCGACCCCGAACTCACCACCGTCCGGCTCGACGCGGAGCTCTTCGGGGAACGCGGCATGCAGGCCCTCCTGGCCGTCCTGGACGGCCGCACACCCGACGCCGGGGACATCCCCGTGGAACTCGTGGTGCGGGGCTCCACGGCCCCGGCACCGGCCTCCTGACGCGCGGGTGCCCCGGCCAGATCACCGGCCGGGGCACCCGCGCGCCGAGGTATCCGCTACTCGTCCTCGTCCTCGGAGGTCTCCGCCTCCGTCGACGCGCCCTCCGCCTCCAACAGTCGGGCCAGCTGCCGGCCCACGATCCGCTTGAACTTCCGCTTCTGCGGCCGCGTGCGGTCCAGCACCGCCACTTCCAGCCGCTCCGCGGGAATCTCCCGCTCGCTGCCGTTGGTGTCCCGCGACAGCGCCTGCACGGCCAGGCTCAACGCCTCCGCGAGACTCATCCCGTCCTGATGGCGCTGATCCAGGAAGCCACTGATCTGCTCGGCGTTGCCGCCGACCGCCACCGAGCCGTGCTCGTCGACGATCGAGCCGTCGTGCGGCAGCCGGTAGATCTGGTCGCCCTCCGGGGTCTCCCCGACCTCGGCGACCACCAGTTCCACCTCGTACGGCTTCTCCGCCGCCGAGGAGAAGATCGTGCCCAGGGTCTGCGCGTACACGTTCGCCAGCCCGCGGGCGGTCACGTCGTCACGGTCGTAGGTGTACCCGCGCAGGTCGGCATAGCGGACACCGCCGATCCGCAGGTTCTCGTACTCGTTGTACTTGCCGGCGGCGGCGAAGCCGATCCGGTCGTAGATCTCGCTGAACTTGTGCAGCGCACGGGACGGGTTCTCGCCGACGAACACGATGCCGTCGGCGTACTGGAGCACCACGAGGCTGCGACCGCGCGCGATGCCCTTGCGGGCGTACTCCGCGCGGTCCGCCATGGCCTGCTGGGGTGAGACATAGAACGGCGTCGACACCGGTTATCCGTCCCTTTCTGTCATGGTCACAGTGATCACCTTCCACACAACCGGTCCGCGGTCAGAGCAGCGCGGCCTTCGGGCCGTCCGGCTCCTCCAGACGCTTCTGCAGCACCGCGCGGGACAGGTCGGACGCCTGCTCCTCCGTCAGCCTGCGGAAACCGTCCTCGGTGATCACGGTGATGATCGGGTAGATCCGGCGGGCGACATCGGGACCACCGGTCGCCGAGTCGTCGTCAGCCGCGTCGTACAGGGCCTGGACGACCAGGGTCGTGGCCTGCTCCTCGGTCAGGTCCTCCCGGAACAGCTTCTTCATCGCGCCCCGCGCGAAGATCGAGCCTGAACCGGTCGACGCGTAGTTGTGCTCCTCGGAACGGCCGCCCGTCACGTCGTACGAGAAGATCCGCCCCCTGTCCCGGTCCACGTCGTACCCGGCGAACAGCGGCACCACGGCCAGGCCCTGCATCGCCATGCCCAGGTTGGACCGGATCATCGTCGACAGCCGGTTCGCCTTGCCCTCCAGCGACAGCTGCGCACCCTCGACCTTCTCGAAGTGCTCCAGCTCCAGCTGGAAGAGCTTCACCATCTCCACGGCGAGACCGGCGGTGCCGGCGATGCCCACGGCCGAGTACTCGTCGGCGGGGAACACCTTCTCGATGTCCCGCTGGGCGATCACATTGCCCATGGTGGCCCGGCGGTCACCGGCCAGCACCACGCCGCCTGGGAACGTCACCGCGACGATCGTCGTCCCGTGCGGCGCCTCGATCACCCCCTGCGTCGGCGGCAGCTGCCGCTTGCCGGGCAGCATCTCCGGCTGGTGCTCGGAGAGGAAGTCCATGAAGGAGGAAGATCCTGGCGTCAGGAAGGCAGCTGGTAGACGCCCGGTGCCACGAGTATTGGCTTCCACGAGTTTCCTTCCAGATAGGCGGCAGCCCGGCCCGCGGCGTCGGGATCCTCCCCCAACTCGCCGATGGCCGAATCGCAGTTGAAGCACAGTACGCCAGGGACCCTACCCGTCTTGGGGCGGTGATCCACATGTTCGGCCGATGGCCTCCCGGCAGTGAACCCGGAGGCCATCGCGCCGGCGCCGTCCCGTGCGCACGCGCGGGAGGCAGGCTCCGCCCGCCCGTCCCGCACCGCTTCACGTCCGGTTCCTCAGCCACTCCACTGTGACCTCCGCTTCGAAGGTCACGCGACTGATTCGCCTTTACTCTCCACCCTTTTGCACGAAGGAGCGCACGAAATCCTCTGCGTTGGACTCCAGGACATCATCGATTTCGTCCAGGACGTCGTCCACGTCGTCGCTCAGCTTTTCCTGTCGCTCCTTGAGGTCCTCGGCAGCCTGCGCGTCCTGCGCCTGCTCCTCGACCTCTTCGGTGGAGCGTGTGGCCTTCTGCTGGCCGCCGCCGGTGTCCTTGGTTGCCATAACCCTCACCCCGCTCAGATCGCCCGACATGGTCGTCAGGTCGGCATCGCTGCCGATCGGTGATGATCAGACCCTACAAGCCGGGTCCGACATCGGCCCCGCAGTTTCGACAACGTGCGGGGGCCACTTCGATGATTCCCGGGCGGTGGGGTTTCCACCCTGTCCGCCCGGGCCGGTACGAGTACCCCACGTGACCTTGCTCAGCCGCCGGACAGGATCCTGACCAGGTCTTCTGCCGTGCGGCAGCGGTCCAGCAGCTCCTTGACGTGATTTCGCGTTCCGCGTAGCGGTTCCAGGGTTGGGACCCGCTGCAGGGAATCCCGGCCGGGGAGGTCGAAGATCACCGAGTCCCAGGAGGCGGCCGCCACGTCGTCGGCGTACTGCTCCAGGCAGCGCCCCCGGAAGTAGGCGCGGGTGTCCTCCGGGGGCTTCCTGCGGGCCCGGTCGACCTCCGTCTCGTCCAGCAGCCGCTTCATGCGCCCGCGGGCCACGAGACGGTTGTAGAGGCCCTTCTCGGCGCGCACGTCGGCGTACTGGAGGTCGACGAGGTGGAGCCGGGCGGCGTCCCAGTCGAGGCCGTCGCGGCGGCGGTAGCCCTCCATGAGTTCCCGCTTGGCGACCCAGTCGAGCTCGCCGGCCAGGCTCATCGGGTCGTTCTCCAGCCGGTTGAGGGTGTCCTCCCAGCGGGCCAGGACGTCCTTGGTCTGCTCGTCGGCGTCGGCCCCGAAGCGCTCCTCGACGTACTTGCGGGACAGCTCGAAGTACTCCATCTGGAGCTGTACGGCGGTCAGGGTACGGCCGCTGCGCAACGTGATGAGCCGTTGCAGGGTCGGGTCGTGGGAGACCTGGTGGAGCGTGCGGACCGGCTGGTCGACGGCGAGGTCGACGGCGATGAAACCGTCCTCGATCATCGACAGGACGAGGGCGGTGGTGCCCAGCTTGAGGTAGGTCGAGATCTCGGAGAGGTTGGCGTCGCCGATGATCACGTGCAGTCGGCGGTACTTCTCGGCGTCGGCGTGCGGTTCGTCGCGGGTGTTGATGATGGGCCGCTTGAGTGTCGTCTCCAGGCCGACCTCGACCTCGAAGTAGTCGGCGCGCTGGCTGAGCTGGAAGCCGTGCTCGTGGCCGTCCTGGCCGATGCCGACGCGGCCTGCGCCGGTGACGACCTGGCGGGAGACGAAGAAGGGGGTGAGGTGGCGGACGATGTCGGAGAACGGTGTCTCCCGCCGCATGAGGTAGTTCTCGTGCGTGCCGTAGGAGGCGCCCTTGTTGTCGGTGTTGTTCTTGTACAGGTGGATGGGCTGGGCGCCGGGGAGCTGGGCGGCCCGCTCGGCGGCCTCGGCCATGATCCGTTCGCCGGCCTTGTCCCACAGGACGGCGTCCCGGGGGTTGGTGACCTCGGGGGCGCTGTACTCGGGGTGGGCGTGGTCGACGTAGAGGCGCGCGCCGTTGGTGAGGATGACGTTGGCGAGGCCGATGTCCTCGTCGGTGAGCTGGGTGGAGTCGGCGGCCTCGCGGGCGAGGTCGAAGCCCCGTGCGTCGCGCAGGGGGTTCTCCTCCTCGAAGTCCCAGCGGGCCCGGCGGGCCCGGTGCATCGCCGCGGCGTAGGCGTTGACGATCTGGGACGAGGTGAGCATGGCATTGGCGTTGGGGTGGCCCGGGACGGAGATGCCGTACTCCGTCTCGATGCCCATTACTCGCCGTACGGTCATGCGGCCCTCCTTGCCCGGCGGCGCCCTCGGTCGTGGGTGCCGCTCACGTCCCGCTGGCGCTCCGGTGCGTGTGCGGTGCCCGTCCCCGCACTGCGCGACTCGGCGGTAGGAAAGAGCCTAGAACGCCTCTGCGCTGGTGGGGAGATCATTTGCGTCATTGCCTGCTCCGGTCGTGGCCTGCGGAAAGCAGTCGGCTGCGGGTACCCCGGTGAGGGCACCCGCAGCCGCCCCGCTTTTACAGGTACTGGCCGGTGTTCGCCACCGTGTCGATGGAGCGCCCGGTGTCGGAGCCCTGCTTTCCGGTGATGAGGGTGCGGATGTAGACGATCCGTTCGCCCTTCTTTCCGGAGATGCGGGCCCAGTCGTCGGGGTTGGTGGTGTTGGGCAGGTCCTCGTTCTCCTTGAACTCGTCCACGCAGGCCTGGAGGAGGTGGGAGACGCGGAGACCCTTCTGGCTCTTCTCGAGGAAGTCCTTGATCGCCATCTTCTTGGCGCGGCCGACGATGTTCTCGATCATGGCGCCGGAGTTGAAGTCCTTGAAGTAGAGGACTTCCTTGTCCCCGTTGGCGTAGGTGACCTCCAGGAAGCGGTTCTCCTCGGATTCGGCGTACATCTGCTCGACCGCTGTCTGGATCATGCCCTGGACCGTGACCGCCCGGTCGCCGCCGTGCTCGCCGAGGTCGTCGGTGTGCAGCGGGAGGCGCTCGGTGAGGTACTTGCCGAAGATGTCCTTGGCGGCCTCGGCGTCGGGGCGCTCGATCTTGATCTTCACGTCGAGGCGGCCGGGACGCAGAATGGCCGGATCGATCATGTCCTCGCGGTTGGAGGCGCCGATCACGACCACGTTCTGCAGGCCCTCGACGCCGTCGATCTCGGCGAGGAGCTGCGGGACGATGGTGTTCTCCACGTCCGAGCTGACGCCGGAGCCGCGGGTGCGGAAGAGGGACTCCATCTCGTCGAAGAAGACGATGACGGGGGTGCCCTCGCTGGCCTTCTCGCGCGCACGCTGGAAGACCAGGCGGATCTGCCGCTCGGTCTCGCCGACGTACTTGTTGAGCAGCTCGGGGCCCTTGATGTTGAGGAAGAAGCTCTTGCCGGCGGCCTGCCCGGTGACCTCGGCGACCTTCTTGGCGAGCGAGTTGGCGACCGCCTTGGCGATGAGCGTCTTGCCGCATCCGGGCGGGCCGTAGAGCAGGACGCCCTTGGGCGGGCGCAGCTCGTGCTCCTTGAAGAGGTCCGGGTAGAGGTAGGGCAGCTCGACCGCGTCGCGGATGGCCTCGATCTGGTTGCCGAGGCCGCCGATCTGCTCGTAGCCGATGTCGGGGACCTCTTCGAGGACGAGTTCCTCGACCTCGCTCTTGGGGACGACCTCGTAGACGTAGCCGGAGCGGGGTTCGAGGAGCAGGGCGTCGCCGGGGCGGATGGTGACGTCCAGCAGCGGCTCGGCGAGCCGCACCACCCGTTCCTCGTCGGTGTGCCCGAGTACCAGTGCGCGCTCGCCGTCCTCGAGGATCTCCTTGAGGGTGACGATGTCGCCGACGCGCTCGAACTGCATGGCCTCGACCACGTTGAGCGCTTCGTTGAGCATCACTTCCTGGCCGCGCCGGAGCTCGTCGACCTCGACGCCGGGGCTGACGTTCACCCGCAGCTTGCGGCCGCCGGTGAAGATGTCGGCGGTGCCGTCCTCGTTGGCCTGGAGGAAGACTCCGAAGCCTGCGGGGGGCTGTGCGAGCCGGTCGACCTCTTCCTTGAGGGCCACGATCTGGTCGCGGGCCTCGCGGAGTGTGTTGGCCAGGCGCTCGTTCTGGGCGGAGACGCCGGCCAGGTTGGTCTGCAGCTCGACGATCCGCTCCTCGAGAATCCTCGTGTGCCGCGGAGAGTCGGCGAGCTTGCGTCGCAGGACGGCGATCTCCTGCTCAAGATAGGCGATCTGTCCGGCCGGGTCGTCGGACCCTCGTCCCGGGCGGATGCCGCGGTTCATGTCGTCGTCGTGGGCTGCCACGGTCCTCACCTCCTCCAAGGGGAGCTGGACGCTTCCAGACCCTACCTGGGTGGGTGTCGATTGAAACCCCTAGATCACAAAGACTGTCAAGGTGTGTCGTCGGTCACCCGTTGCGCTCTCCCTCGTGCCGTTGGGATACCCACTCAACGTCATTCGGAAGCGGCTTGTTCCATGTCAGAGTTGCTCGAAACCCTTCGCGAGTGGCTGGAGTTGTCCGTTCCGGATCGGTTGGGCGACGCCTGGAAGGGCATGAATACGCTCGTACGATCATCACGCTGAGCAACAAGGAGGGTGTCCGGCGTCACCGTGAGTTCGGCTTGAAGTGATCGTCCGCCTCCTGTGCGTGGCCCTGTCCGGTCGCCGCCTCGTACCCGCCCGCCGGGGCCGGAAGCCCGCTGTTCCGGCCGCGCGTGGCGGCTTCGCCGGCGGAGGTAGGGTCGAGGTGTTCAGCAGCCGCTGGGGCGGACCCGGCCGGTGTTCGCACCGGGGCCGCCCCGGCGAACCGACGGCAGGAGAGGTGACCGTGCAGCAGGAGGCCCCGGGCGGCGAGGCGCTGGAGGTCTGGATCGACCAGGACCTGTGTACCGGCGACGGCATCTGCGCCCAGTACGCGCCGGAGGTGTTCGAGCTGGACATCGACGGGCTGGCCTATGTGAAGGGCGCGGACGACGAACTGCTCCAGGCCGCGGGTGCGACGGCACCGGTGCCGCTGCCGCTCCTCACCGACGTGGTGGACTCGGCGAAGGAGTGCCCCGGCGAGTGCATCCATGTACGCCGGGTCGCCGACCGGGTCGAGGTGTACGGACCCGGCGCGGACTGAGGCCCGGTCAGCTGCCGGAGCGTCACGGCCGGGACGTCACACGCTGTGCGCGCCCGCCGCGGTGGAGCGCACGAAGGCACGGCCGTTCCAGTTCCAGTCGGCGCCGGTCCTGACGTCGGGGCAGCAACTGGGCACGTCGTCGGAGGAGTAGCCGAGCAGGGTGGCGGTCACCGTGCCCGCGTGCAGGGCGAAGTCGGTGACGGTGAGCCGGTCCTTGGGGTCGACGAGCGTGGCGACCACGCGGGCCTGCGCGCTGTCACCGGCGCGGGTGAGGACGTAGACGGCGTCGGGCGGGGTGCCCATGGCGGCGTCGCAGTGGACCACCGCGACGGTTTCCGGCCGGCCGTCACCGTCCAGGTCTCCGGTGGCCTTCTTGGCGACCACCGCCTTGACCGGCCCGCAGTCGAGGGGGAAGCGCACCCCCGTGGTGGCGGGCGGGGCGACGGCGGGGGCCGACTTGACCTCGGTGCCGACGCCCTTCTGGGCGGCCGTCGCGGATCCGGGCTGCAGGAGCGGCGACAGGGCGACGACACCGGCGACCGCGGTGGCCGTGGCGACCCAGTGGATCGGCCTGGTGTGCGTATGGGCGAGCTCCGGAACGGCGGATTGCTGCACTAGGAGTGTCTCCTGCGAGGGCTGTGCCGGTGGGGGGGTGGCCAGCATGGTGCCACACGTCACAGTGCGGGGGAACGGCGGGGGCCGGGATTTCCGCAGGCGGGGAGCCCGCGCGCGTGGGGGCGCACCCGGTCCGGGTGCCGGGTCAACGAACGGGCGCCGTGCCCGGGTTCCCGGTATGGACCGGACGAAGCCCAAATTGCCGGACTTGCCGGGCTTGTCACCCGTTGTGGCGGTGGTGTTGGGGGGCATCGCTGTCCTTGCTGTCCTAACGCGAGCGGCAGGC